>DATHOA010000070.1:0-8254 GCA_035485475.1 Steroidobacteraceae bacterium
GGATAATCCGCCTTGGGCAGCGGGTCCTGCCAGATCAGGTCCACCTGCGGCACATCCGGACCCAGATAGCGGGCGCGCGGCCCCATGTCGCGGTGGGTCAGCTTGAACCACGCTTTGGCGAACTCGAGTTTGAACTCCTCCGGATGATCGTGAAAGCGCTGCACGATCTTGTGGTAGGCCGGGTCGAACTTCAGCGCCAGGTCCGTCGTGAACATCAGCGGCGCGTGGCGTACGGTCGGATCCTGTGCATCCGGCGTCAGTACCGCGGCATTCGGATCGTCCGGAATCCACTGCGTTGCACCCGCTGGGCTCTTTGTCTTCACCCAGTTGTACGTCAATAGATTGTCCAGGTACTGCGTCGTGAAGAACACCGGGCTGGAAGTCCAGGAACCTTCCAGACCACTGGTGATGGTGTCATCTCCATTGCCCTTCCCGCAGCTGTTCTTCCAGCCCAGACCCTGCTCCTCCACCCCGGCGGCGGCGGGCTCGGGTCCGAGGCACTTGCCGGCCTCATGCGCGCCGTGCGCCTTGCCAAAGCTGTGGCCCCCGGCAATCAGCGCGACGGTTTCTTCGTCATTCATCGCCATCGCGGCGAAGGCCTGGCGGATGTCCTTGGCGGCCGCCAGCGGATCCGGGTTGCCGTTCGGACCTTCCGGGTTCACGTAGATCAGGCCCATCTGTTCCGCGGCCAGCGGTTTCTGCAATTGTCCGTTGCTGTGGCGCTCATCCGCGAGCCACTTCAACTCGGGGCCCCAATAGACGAGGTCCGGCTCCCAATCGTCGGTGCGGCCGCCGGCAAAGCCAAAGGTCTGAAAGCCCATGGACTCCATCGCCACGTTGCCGGTCAGAACCATGAGATCGCCCCAGGAGATGCTCTGGCCGTACTTCTGCTTGACGGGCCACAGCAGCCGCCGCGCCTTGTCGAGGCTGGCATTGTCCGGCCAGCTGTTGAGCGGCTCGAAGCGCTGATCGGCACCGTCAGCGCCGCCGCGTCCGTCAAAGATGCGGTAGGTGCCGGCACCGTGCCAGGCCATGCGGATGAAGAACGGGCCGTAATTGCCGTAGTCGGCCGGCCACCAGTCCTGTGAGGTCGTCAGGACCTTGCGGATGTCCGCCTTGACGGCGTTGAGATCGAGCTTCGCGAAGGCCTCGGCGTAGTCGAATTGCGAACCCAGCGGATTTGATCTTTCGTCATGCTGGCGCAGTGGCGACAGGTCCAGGTGGTCAGGCCACCAGAAACTCGCGGACTGGGGTGCGCCCTGGGGCGCGTCGGCGTAGGCCGGCAGCAGGGGCAGTGCCGCGGCGAGCGCACAGGCTACGAACATTCGGGGTAGAGTGTTCCGCATGATTGGTCCTCGTGACAAGGATGTAAGGGAATGTCGGCCCGGAAATTCTAGGGATTCCCTTTCATAGAGGTGATCGTTTGTTCCTGTCGGCCCGATAGAGGAAATCTATCCGCAACCGGAGTGCGTGTGCGTGCATCTTGCAATCAAGATCGTTGGCGGCCTGGTCGGCGTGAGCCTCACGCTGTTTGTTGCGGCCTTGGCGATCAATCTTTTTGATGAACAGCCCACGCCGACGGCGCGCAGCCTGCTGACAGCGCCGTCGAATCCCTACCCCGCCCAGAGCAACATATATGTGGCAATGGCTGGATTCACCCGCAGCTCGGACGCGCACGAGCTCGAATTCCACGGCGGCGGGACATTCGCGGCGCCGCTCGACTCCTCGATTTGGTCAATTGCCAGGGCGCACCCGGACGCGGTGGTCGCCTTGCGCAACGCGAACCAGGAGCTCTATGCGCGATACCTCGCCTTACACGATCTGCAGGGGTACTTTGATACGGCGCGACCGCCTCTCATGGCGCCGACCTTCTACGTGCCGCAGCTCGTCCAAGAACTTTTTCTGGCTGACGTCGCTACGCGCGTGCAGACGGGCACCCCGCAACAACAGCGCGCCGCGCTGAGTGATCTGCAAAAGGATCTTCTGCTGTGGAAGGCCGTGCTGAAAGGCAACAGTACGCTACCGTCAAAGATGCTGGCGGCCGGGGCACTTCACGCCGACCTGCTGCTGGTCGCGGACTTCGTGAATGACCCACACGCGGACCTGACGCTGCTCGATGCGAACCGCACAGCGCTCGTTATCCCCTTCGACCTCACTGATTGGCACATTGGGGGTGGGTTTGCCGCGGAATTGCGCCACATCGACTCCGTGTTGCGCGGAATATCCTGGACCAACCTGCAGGTTCGGTTCTTCAAGCTTCACGCTACCGAGAATGTGGCGGCTGAGCGAATGGAGCAACTGCAGGTACTCGCTGATGCCAATCCCGCCGATTTCTCCAAGGGCCGCGCGGCATACCGGACGTGGCTCGAGCGCCAAGCCACGATTGCATCGCCCCGCGTGATTTACAATCCGCTCGGAAAGATCGTTCTATTGGCCGAAAGGGACATCGCCTACGACGACTACATCAGTCGGGTCTACGACGTTGCGGCAATGCAAAGGCTCGTATGCCTGGACTACCAGATCAGACAACAGAACGTTGCGGCACCGGACGTTTCCGCATTCATGGCCCGGCATCCGCAATGGGCGACCCATCCGATCGACGGCAAGCCGTTCCACTGGGATAGCGCTACGGGAACGATGGCCGTGATGACCACTGGCACACAGTCGACCGGCCGCCGCTTCAGCCTGGTTCTGCCTTGACTTCATCGGCCCAGACACGGAAGCCCTCGAGCACGTTCGGTCCGAATGTCATGCTGATGGCAACGTCGGCGGCGTCGCGACCGCGGGCGATCAGTACGCGCCCTATGCGCGGTGTGTTGTTGCGGGCATCAAACGTGTGCCAGGACCCGCCGATATACGCTTCAAACCAACCGGCGAAGTCCATCGGCCCATCGACGACAGGAACGCCGATATCACTGAGGTAGCCGGTGCAATAGCGCGCTGGAATATTCAAACACCGACATAGTGCAATCGCCAGGTGCGCGAAGTCTCGACAGACTCCCTTCTGTTCGCGGAATGCTTCGGAGGCCGTTCGGGTGGGACGCGCGAACTCATAGCCGAACGTAATGTGTGTGTGGACGAAATTACAGACGCTCTGCACGCGTGGCGCGCCTTTGGCGGTAGTGCCAAACAGGTTCCATGCGGCAGTGCTCAGATTATCCGTATCGCAGTAGCGGCTGCCGAGCAGATAGACCAGCGTCTCCTGCGGCAGGTTCTCCACGGCGTGCTCCTGCGCATCCGCGAAGACGGGATCTGGCAGCCCGCGATCCCTGATCAGGGCGTCGGCGGTGATGCGCATCGACCCGGCGGGTGCGACCAGGCGGGTGCACAGGTTGCCAAAACCGTCGTGATAGGACAGCAGCGGTACCCATGGATCGGTGATCATGCTGTCCGAACGAACCAGATCATTGACCCGCGTATGATGGATATGCAGATTCATGATCATCGGAGTGGACTGTGGGCACTGAAATATCAGTTCGTAACCCAAACGCATTTGTAACATCAAAGCTCCACAGCGGGGGATGGTGGTGAGGCCTCTGGCCCAGGTACGTCGGGTAGGCGCCGAAACACATCGCGGACACCCTCACTCCATTCATTGCTGAGGGACTTGAAGTACGCGTCCCCCGGCTCGAATCGGTGACGACGATTGAGCCTGAGGCTGTCCCGTTCGCAGCACACCAGGTCGATGGGCATGCCGACGGAGAGGTTACTGCGCATGGTGGAATCGAAGGACACCAGCACGCATTTCATGGCGTCGCTCAGGTTCGTCGCTGAAGTGATGACGCGATCAATGATTGGCTTGCCATACTTTGCCTCGCCCGTTTGAAAAAACGGAGTCTCCGCACTGGCCTCGATGAAGTTGCCCTCGGCAAAGGTCCGGAACAATCGCAAGGGTTCGCCCTTGATCTGACCGCCGATGATGAAGGACGCGTTGAATGGACTGGCCCTGGTGGCCACGTACTTGGCGTCGCGACGCTCGACATCCCGCACGGCATCCGAAACCATGACGGCGACATCGAACATGGTGCGAGCACTCCAGATACTGGCGAGGTCATCTCCCTGTGCCGCACCGCGCTGCTTGAGCACACTGATGACCGCCTGGGTCCCGGCCAGGTTTCCGGAACTGAGCAATACGATGGCTCGATCACCGGGGCGCTCGAACACGGTCATCTTGCAGAACATCGCGAAATTATCGACGCCGGCATGGGTACGGGAGTCCGAGGCGAGCACAATGCCGTCCGTCAGCAACACGCCAACACAATAGGTCATACGCCAGTTTCCTCAGTGCATGGGTGCGAATACTGCATGCATGCCGCTTCTCTTAGGTGATGATACGCGAGGACAGAGGGCGCGTCGGTACGGCGACCCACATAAGTTGCGCGGATCGGTGGTCCAGTCCCAGAATGACTCCAGCGCGGCTTTCTTTATCTGCGCCGGGGGAATCGCATCCATGACTCGATCTTCCAAGATCGTCAGGGTCAGCGCGCTGGTGCTCGTCGTTGCGCTGGCATGTGCGGCTTTTGCCTTGTCGCATGACTCGCCGGCGGTCCAAGTGCCGATGCTTCCAAGCGGCACCCTGCGGATGCAGGCCATTGTCATTCCCCAGTACGGCTCAGCGGATGTCCTGAAGCTCGAGGACGTGGCGAAGCCGACTCCGGCGCACGATGAACTGCTGATCAAGGTTCACGCCGCGTCCATCAATCCTCTCGACTGGCACCGCATGCACGGCACACCCTACGTGGCGCGGGTCCGGATAGGAATGGGCCGACCGAAACTGCCACGATTGGGCGTCGATTTCGCAGGAACGGTCGAAGCAATCGGCGCAGACGTAAAACTGCTCAAGGTGGGCGAGGAGATCTTTGGTACGGCCGACGGAGCCTTGGCCGAGTATGTGACCTCGACGGAAGTCGGCTTGGCCACGAAGCCCACCAACATGACCTTCCAGCAGGCAGCCTCAGTGCCGGTTGCAGGACTTACGGCGCTGCAGGGCCTGCGCGATGCGGGACAGATGCGGCCGGGGTGGAAGGTCTTGATCAACGGTGCCTCTGGAGGCGTAGGCACTTTTGCCGTACAGATCGCCAAGGCGCTTGGCGCCGAGGTCACGGGTGTTTGCAGTACGAGCAACGTCCAGATGGTGCGCTCCATTGGCGCCGACCATGTCATTGATTACACGGCGCAGGACTACACCAAGGGCGCACAACGTTACGATCTGATTTTTGACACCGTGGGTAGCCACTCGGTGCTTGACGAGCGGCACGTGCTGACTCCCCACGGCACGATAGTCATCGTAGGCGCACCGAGTAATGATCCGTGGATTGGACCTATCGCGGGCTTCCTCAAGGGATATTTCATTTCACCATTTCTCGCGCAGAGAATTGTCGGCGTCCAGGCGGATGCGAACAAAACGGACGATCTGGACACGCTGCGTGACCTCATGCAGACCGGCAAGGTGAGGCCCGTCATCGACAGACAATACCCTTTGCGTGAGGCGCCGACGGCGATCCGCTATCTGGAAATGGGACACGCGCGCGGCAAGGTTGTCATCAGCTTGGAATAGAGGGCCTGATTAAGCTTAAGGTACTTGCCGGGGTTCATGGAAACTTCATTTATCGGTCATTCTCGCGCCCACAAGCATCACTCAAGCTGAGCGCTCTCAAATGTGCACTCATCGAGGAGTTGAAAATGAGCAACAGCGTGGCCCAGTCCTTCGCAATGTCGGTGGTGACCATTCTGGGCGCCAGTGCGACGACCGCGTTTGCACAGTCAGCGCCGGTGGCAGCTCCGCCCTATACGCTGGCTCCCTTTGCAACGGCCCCGACGGGCCTTAGCGCACCGGATTCAATCGCAGTCGTCGGCAACAACGTATTCGTAGGCTATGGAGACGGCCACGCACCCGATGGCTCAGACGGTCTGTCCAGTCAAATCGTGGAGTTCGCGATGGATGGCACTGTCATCCATACCTTTACGGTGCCTGGTCACAACGACGGATTGAAGCTGGATCCGGTCACGCATCAGCTGTGGGCATTGCAGAATGAAGATGCCCACCCGAATCTCGTGATCATTGACCCTAAAAGCGGTCATCAAAGTTCAGCGTTCCCGTTCAGTGCGGAGCCGCACGGCGGCGGTTACGACGACATCGTCTTTCGCGGTTGCAAGGTTTACATCAGCGCATCCAATCCGTCGGGTAATCCCAACACCGGACCAGCCATCGTGTCTGCCCACCTGCAAGGTGGGGTCGTGACGGTGTCGCCGCTGTTGATGGGAAATGCCAAGGCAATCGACGTCCCGACGGGCGCCACCGTTACGCTCAATCTGCAGGATCCGGATTCCATGACACTCGATCCGCAGGGCAATATCGTACTGGACAGCCAAGCGGATCAGGAACTGATCTATGTTACCCATCCGGGCCAGCCGAACCAGCAAGCGCTGCGACTGCCCCTGAGTTTCCAGACCGCGGGAGTGTCCACCCCCGTTGAGACTGACGACACAAATTTCGTGACGTCGGAGGACGGCTTCATATTGTTCGCGGACAAAGGGCTGAACACCGTATACAAGCTGAGTCGACCGGGCTTTGTGCCGGGAACGGCTTTCACGGCCGCCGACGGTGGTCCGTTTGTAGGGACACTCGATATCAGCAGCGGTGTGATTACCCCGATTGTCACGGGGCTGATGAGCCCCGGAGGGTTGGTATTCGTCAAGCATTCCGTCAATTCGAGCGCCTACGGTGGCGATACAGTGCAGCAATCCGGGCCGTTGAACGAAGCCAAAGAATGTGATCGGGACGAGTAGGGGAATTGCCATCATCATGCGGCGCGGACCAATGTGACGTAACCGGATTGAGGATCATCGGTACATATGCGTCAACTTGATTATGAAACAACGCAACTGTGCCTTTATGAGACCCAAATCCTCGAGTAAGATTTACCCCCACATTCCCCTGTTGATCCTTGTGGCCTGCGTGTTTTTGGCGCAGCCCGGCGGCCACGCCGTTGCCGAGGACTTGCTCGGCCTCTATCTCGGCGGCGCGATCGGGCAGTCGCAGGTGGAGGCCGCTGCGCCGCAACTATTGGATTCCGGGCACTATCGACTGTTGGGCGCGGGCGGCTTCAAGGAAAGTCACTCGGCATTTAAAGTCATGGTCGGGCTTCGCCCCATTTCGTTACTGGGTGCAGAGCTTGCGTATGTTGATCTTGGGCATCCGAGCGGCAACCTCGGCCCGCAAACGAACGGTGATGTGTCCATGAAGGGCGCTGCCGCATTTGGCGTTGTGAACCTTCCAGTCCCCGTGATCGATATATTTTTGAAGGCGGGGGTTGCACGACTGCAGAGCACGGTGCACGGCATGGGTACCGTCACAGTAGTGTGTCCGAATGGTTCCTTGTGCCCGGGAGCCATACTCTCGAACTACCCATTCGAGCTGGGCCGCACGAATACCGGATTTGCGGCGGGCGCGGGAGCCCAGTACAAAATGGGCTCGTGGGCTGTACGCGCGGAGTACGAGCGATTCAATGCAGCGGGTGGAAATCCAAGCCTGTTGTCAGCCGGACTCACCTGGAGTTTCTTTTAAGTCCTAAGCGTGCGCACGCACCCAGCGGATGATATCGGCCTTGCCCAGCGCGCCTGCCTGGCGTGCGACTTCGCGACCGGCTTTGAACAGCATCAGGGTGGGAATGTTGCGGATGTCAAATTCGCCGGCAATGTTCTGTGCTGCGTCGGTATCGAGCTTTGCGAGGCGCACCTTGGGTTCCAGCTCGGCAGCAGCTTGGGCGTATTGCGGCGCCATCGCCTGACACGGACCGCACCACGCAGCCCAGAAGTCCACGACCACGGGAATGTCGTTACGATCGACGAAGCGGCGGAAATTGTTGCCGGTGAGCTCGATGGGATGACCCGTGAACAACGGCCGGTGGCAATGCCCACACTTCGGCGCCTCGCCGAGGCGCGCGGTCGGAATGCGGTTGATCGTCTCGCAGTGCGGACACACGATATGGGGTGTTTCGGGCATGCACGAGGTCTGGGGGCGCGAGGCATGATTTCAAGTCAGGCGCCGCGGGCGGCAATGGCGGGGGGTACTGCGGCGGCCCGCAACGCAGGCCATAGGACAGCAATCTGCCCGAGTGTGAGCACCACCATTGTGCCCCCGATCAGATACAACGGTGGCAGCCGCGGCAGAGCGATGTTGCGGACCATCCACAGGTTGGCGGACAGCCCCAGGAGGATGCCGAGAACCGATCCAGTCCCCACAATAAGCAGG
>DATHOA010000071.1:0-19097 GCA_035485475.1 Steroidobacteraceae bacterium
TACCGTAATAGAGGGCCGCCCACGTAAAGAGGATGATGGAATAGAAGGGCCATAGGTATTGCGTAAGAAGCAGTGGTTCGCGTACCTCATATGCCGCATACACTGAAAACAGCGATCGCCACGAATCTGCCTGTAGCAGTGCAGGCAGTGCCGTGCGCAGCGCGATATGCTCTATGAGATACCACAGGGGCGCGAGCAGCACGCTGATGATCAGCGCGGTGGCAGCAATGGCTACGTATGATTGATGAAGCCGACGTGATCGGCGATAGACGGGACGTATGGCGAGTGTGATGAGACACCCGCAAAGTGCCCAGATGAACGTATCGAGCAGCGCCGGCCACAGGCCATACCTTGACTCCGCGGCAATCGAGCAAACCGTGTACAAGGCGACCCACCCACACGCCTGAAGCGCGTAGAAGAGGCTGGCCTTCGAGATCTCCCGGCCCGAAGCCAGCGTAATGGATGACGGACTGTTGGCGGGCGGCTCGGCCAGGCCGAGCGTCTGCGTGTCGTGATGGTCGCCGCGGTTTGTCATCGGAACACAGTGTACCGCGCCGTGTACCGGGCAGGCGCGTCGAGTCTTGGAGGCGGTCCGCTTCGTCGCGGATTTAGTCCGGTTCGTCGCGAAATGTTCAACGAACTGCGGTCCGAACGAGTCTGCGGTCAATAACGCTGGCGGAATCGCCCGCCGCCGACCGTACAACCATGTTTCATCCATTGCCCAGCCGCCTTCATCACGCTGCGGGCCGTACTCATCCCATTTTCATTTTCAATGATTGGGGGCGGCTATCGTGTACCGCATCAGAGCGGCGTTCGTTTGCATCGTTTGTCGCGACAATACAACGGGGAATTCTCGCACTTGCAAACATGCCGCCACCCATAACTCGGTTCGAGGGAGACAAAAAATGAGGACGCGGAAGCTGATTGGTGGTGCATCGCTCGTGCAGCGAGTCGCGACTGCCTTGTTAGCGTGTGCATGCGTGGCCGGCATGGCGATGCCCTCCATGGCGCAGCAGGTCCCGGCCAGCGCCACCGACGAGACGCCGATCCAGGAAATCATCGTCACCGGCTCCATGATCAAGCGGCCGTCTTCCGAAACCACCGAGGCCGTCACGATCCTCAAGGCGGACGCCCTCAAGGACCAGGGCGTCGTGAATGTGGAGCAGGCGCTGAGCCAGCTGACCTCCATGACCCCGTTGGTAAACGTCGCCTCATCCGTCGGTACTTTTTCCGGCGGCGGCACCTACGCCAATCTGCGCAACCTGGGCGATGGCCGCACCCTGGTGCTCCTCGATGGCCAACGGGTGGCCAACAATGCCTTCGACGGCAATGGGATCGACCTGAGTGGAATTCCGTTCTCGGCCATCGACCAGGTCGAGGTGCTGCGGGAAGGCGCCTCCGCGCTGTACGGCTCGGACGCGATCGCGGGGGTGATCAACTTCATCACCAAGAAGAATTACCAGGGGGCCGAAGCCCACGTCAATTTCGACCACCCGCAGGAAGCCGGCGGTGCTTCGGGCGAGGCGGACTTCACCCTCGGGCACGGGGATCTGATGAACGATGGCTATAACTTCCTGATCACGGCAAGTTATAGCAAGCAACAGGAACTGCGCGCGACGCAGCGCGGGTTTTCCGCCGAGGGGTTCAACCCCGCGCTGGGGGTGCCCAATACGAACTATTACGGAAACTGGCCAGGGGTGGTGGTGGATGCCAACAACAACATATGGCAGTCGGGCTATCCGGCCTGTGCGGGCAATCCGCAGCTGACCGAGTTTTACGGCGACTGCTCATACCGGTATTCCGCCGCGACGGATCTGCTACCGGAGTCCCACGCTATCTCCGGGATGGTGTCCTTCACGAAGGCCCTGCCGGCCAATAACCAGGTGCAGCTGCAGTACTTTTATACCCAAACCGAAGTGAACGGTTATTCCGGACCCGTGTTCTACTCATTCACGATGGACCCGAAAAGCCCCTACTTTCCGACGGCGTCCCAGCTGATATGCGACAACCGGGGCGGGACCTGCGGCGGCCTGGCGCCGGATCTGACCGATCCGATTCAAGCGGCCTGGACCCCGCCCGATAACAACCGCTACATGGGCAACCTCAATGTCGCCCAAAGGGTTCTGTTGACGTTTTCCGGCCACAACGCCGGTTGGGACTACACGGCGGAAATCAACTACAGCAAGAACACCGACGACAACCGCGATACCGGCGGCATTCCCAATGAACCCACGCTGGATCCAGGCGGTGTCTTGAGCGATCTGATCAACCCCTTCGGTCCGCAGACCGCGGCCGGACAGGCTTTGCTCAACTCAGCGTACGCCAATGGCGTGTACCAGCTCGGCGAGGACTCGCGGTGGAGCGTCGACGGCCATGCCAGCCACGAGCTGGGCGATGCCTTCAATTCGGGCACTCCGGCGACCGTGGCGGTCGGCTTCGATATGGGGGGCGAACGCTTCGCGGAGGCGACCACGCCCTTTAACGACGTCACGGCCGCCGCAACCGGACTCACGGACTTTACTGCGAACGGGACTCGCCAGACGCAGGCGGCTTTCATGGAGCTGGACCTGCCGCTCCTGAAGAGCCTCGATCTCGATATATCGGACCGTGAGGACCGATACAGCGACTTCGGCAGAACCAACAATGCGAAGGTGGCGGTGCGTTACCAGCCGGTCGGCTTCCTGACCTTCAGGGGGACCGCCTCCACCGGTTTCCGGGCACCCACGCTCTTCAACCTCTACTCGTCGGATTCCTTGTCAGCGTCGAGCAGCGGCCCCATGGGACAGGGAAACCCGTACTGCGCGGTCACCCCGCCTCTTGCGCCGTTTACCTCATCGAGCTGCGCCTCGCAGGGACTGGAGTTGTCCGGCGGAAACAAGAACCTGACGCCCGAAACATCGCAGAACTTCGATCTTGGCGTCATCGTCTCACCAGTCCAGGATATGGGTATTACGCTGGACTATTACCGGATCCTGCTCAAGAACACCATTGGCAGGATACCGACCTCGGCCATCTACGGTGATCCCGCCACATTCGCGAACGAGTACGTCTTGAATGCAAGTGGGGGGCTCACCCCGACCGTGAACGAAGCCGCGAATTGTCTGCCTTCTTACACACTACCGACCTGCGGTTACATTCTGCGGACCTTTCAGAATACGGGCAGGATCACCACCGACGGGCTCGACTTGAGCATCCAATACACACAGCACACCCCGATTGGGACGTTCCGCGAGGATCTGGAAGGGACGGCGATCACACAGTTTCGGGAGCAGCAGTACAACAACGGCCCGCTCCTCAACCTGGTGGGCGACCTTCAGATCGTCGAATATCCGCCGGCGTACCGATGGCAGCATAACCTGAGGGTTGACTGGACGAGCCCGAGCAGCATGTTCGGTGGCGGGCTGGCCGATCGCTTCTACTCGACGTACATCGACGAATATCCCGATGGCAACGGCAATCAGCGCACAGTGGGCAGTTACATGCTCGTTGATGGTTATGTGAGCGTAAAGCCGATCGAGAAGCTGACCGTATTGTTTGGCATCAAGAACCTGCTCAACAGGTGGCCGCCGTACACCAATGCATCGCAGAACAACTTTGCGGCCGGGTACAACGCGCTCAATTCGGACCCGCTGCTGCGGAATTTCTATATCAATCTGAAATACATCGTTTTCTAGATTCCTCCAGGAGCGCCACTGATCGTCGACGCGCAGGTCGATGGGTCGAAGTGCCAGGTAACCGTGCGGGTCCGCACGGTTCCGGCCCGTGCACTGCCGCGCAGGTGCGGTACGCGCCAAAAGAGCTTACTTCCCCGTCTCGCAAGATGGCCGCGCACATGGTGAAGCCGGCTCGAGCGTCGAGGGGTCCCGGATCTGCCGGGCCCCTCAGAACTGTATTCGGGCAGGAGCGGTGCGGAGACCTCTATCTGTTCCAGAAGCGCCGTTCTGCCGGACCTTGCCCGCGCTTTGTTGAGCCGCTCGAGCATCAGTGGCCGACGCGGCAGGCCCGGACGAGTCGCCAGAAGCAGGAAAAATGCCAGGACTACAGGAATGCTGATTGCTACCGTTCCCAGTGCGTGATGCGTGACGGCGGCGGATTCCGCCGACGTCAATCCACCCCGCTCGTAATAATCCCGCCACGAGCGTTCGAAACGAAATCTAAAGCACTGTCGCAAAATGTCCGCATCCCCGATGGTGCGATCGGACACACCAATGGATGATGGTTGCTGCCGGTCGAATACGGCCGGGTCCTCCCCATCCGGTGTATCAAAATCGAAATACGCCTCCATACTGCTTGCAAACACATTCGCTTCAGAGTCGCCATCTGCCCAAAATGTTCGCAGCAGACCGCAGCGCCCTTGAGGAGTGGATTGAATAAAGACACCCGCGTGGCCGGACCGAGCGGAGTCATCAGGGTGCCTGAAGCCATAACGCGACAGCTCATTTCGCAAAGGAGCGGCGGCCCATTCGATCCAAACGCGCTCGGCCGGCACGTGCAGCAGATCGGCACAGGCGAGGGTGCTGGTTCCTTTCGAATAGGCGAGGGCGGCGCATAGGCGCGTCAGCTCATCGCTCAGCACATATCGGGTCGCGCACCGTGCAATGTCCTTGGAGAACGCGGCGGCGTTGTTCAGATGCGTGATGGAGCCGTCCTTCGGGTCGTGAACGGCGAACGGCGTTCGACACTGCGCAATGCGGTCAGCTAGCCTCATCCTCAGAAATTAGCAGCACCGCCCACCGGCGAAATTACTTTGGGATGAAGCGGGCCGGCATCGTGATGAACCCGGTATTTTCCGAGATAGAGGGCCTGCCCCTATACGGTACCGGGTCTGCGTAACGTCATGGCGCCGGGCACTGTGGCACCGGACCGCCTAAAATACCCGGAACAATGATCCGGCGGTCGAAATGTGCGCGCGCCTGGTAGGCCGTCACGCTCACCCGGGGAACTTCACTTCCCGTGGCGTGCAACTGGAAGGTGTAGCGCTGCCCGCCCCAGAGGTTCAGCACTGCAGGCGCGAAGTCCGGATAGCCGCTCGCTTTACTTGCGGTCTGCGGCGCGCCGTCCAGATTCGCAACCACCTGCGCCGGCTGGGCACCAGCCTTGAAGCAATCGACGTCGACAACTGCCGTCGCGCGATCGAGCTTCGCGCTGCAGTAGCCGATCCCGGGATATGACACGCGCCGGCCATCCGCCAGGAAACGCGCCTGCGCGGTCGGCGCCGCTAAACTCAGCGAATAGTCGATCTGTGTTTCCACGTCATGCACTGCTGCCAGTCGGTCGAACTCGCTCCTGGGCAGCAGCCAGTAGTCATCCAGCGCGACTGTCCCATCGCGCAGGGTTGTCCATGGCAGCGGGGCACGCAGCGGCCCGGGTTCGGCCTGCGCAGGCCTTACCGTCGCGCCCGCGATGCGGTAGGTGACGGCGGCGTGTCCGATCGTGAGAAGATCACCGGCTGGAATGCTCGTCCGCACCACTCGCGTCACGAACTCGATGGCGCCGGCTCCGGCCTTGCGGCGTTGTTCTTCCGAAAAGGGTATCGGCATGACCCCAGCCGCACCACCGGCGCTGGTCCCGTCTCCATCCGGCAGCAGAGCCGTCGCCGGAAAGCACCCTTTGGCGACCTGAACCTGAACGAACGCCGCCGCGGACGCATCCGGCGAGAACAGCTTCTGCACGGCAAAGACGCGGGGCCAGGTCATCGATGCGAGGAAGATCTCTACGGCAATCAACGCCACGCAGACGATGCTGCGTGCGGCCTTCGTGTGGCGATAGCCGTATTGGACCCACAGTACCGAGGCTGCCACAAGGAGCACCATGAATTCGACGGAACGACCGAGCACCCAGCCGCTGCCGGTAGGCCCATGCACCTCATCTGGCACCGCCAGGTGGATAACCAGGCTGGAGAGCAGGGCCACGACCACAAAGCCGGAAAGCGAGACGATGATCGCCTGCCGAATGCTCGTGGTGACGGCCGCAAAGGCCATTACGACCACAATGAGCAAGAGGGTGCTGCCTTGGGCGCCAGAGCTTGCGCCGGCGAGCAGGGCCTCGCTCACCGAGCGCCCGAGATACAGGTCATTGGCGATGCTCCCCAGAATTGCGGGCACGACGATTACTGCCAGGATGAACAGGGTCTTGGCGAGCAGCAATGTCGGACCCGCAATGGGGCGCGTCAGCCAATCGTGCTTCACGCTGACGACGGAGTCTTCGTGACAAACCACCATGATCAGTAAGAGGGTGGCGAGCGGGATCAGCAGCTGCTGCACGAACGCGCCCAGGGGGCCCAAGAGGTTGACCAAGGCGGGGATCTGCTGCAGAGCCAGGAATACGGCAATCAAGGCAGCGAAGTGCCAGAAGAGCCGCAGATCCTTGTGCAGCAGGGTGCCGACCAGAGCGAGTTGGCGCTTCATCTATGCCTCCCGACGCGTCGCACGCATCATTTCTTTGGAGATGTCGCGCAGCGACAGTGGCAACACCTCCAGGTGGTGGACACCGCCAAACTTCTGGACCTGCTCCCGCAATCGGGATTCATCCGTGAATGCCGTATCGATGAATCGCAGCAGCGAACCGTCGACTTGCGGATTCACCCAGGACTCGGGTAAACCCGGCGCGACGGCCGCCTGGGCGAACGTGACGGTGACGTCGCGAAATCGCGCGCCGAGCGACTCAATTGTTTCCTGAAAGATCAGCTTGCCGCGTACCATGAATGCGACGTGCGTGGTGCAGCCTTCGATCTCCGCCAGCTCGTGCGAGGAGATGAGGATGGTCGTCTCGCCCGCCTGGGTGAGCATTCCGGACATGACTTCGTCTCGCACCAGCGGATCAAGGCCGCTAAGGGGCTCATCCAGAATGAGCAACCGCGGGCGAAAGGCGAGTGCGCCGATGAGCATCGCCTTCATGCGCATGCCATGCGAGAGCTTGCCCAGAAGACGGCTCGGCGGTAGTTCGAACTGCTGTCGCAACTGCTGTTCCAGTGTTCCATCCCAGTTCGGATACAGGGCACGCAGGTATTCAAAGTACTGCGCGATGCTCAGCCGATCGGGCAGCTCCTGGTTCTCCGTCAGGTAACCGATGCGCAGGCGATCATCGGAACGGAGGCGACGTGAGTCGGTGCCGAGCACGTGTGCACTGCCAGCATCGGGGGCAAGAATATTGACGAGCATGCGCATGAGCGTCGTCTTGCCTGCGCCATTTGCTCCGATCAACGCGTAGGTCGCACCTTCCGGTACGGACAGGGAAACCCCCTGGACGGCACCGTGCCGGCGGAATCGTTTGGTGAGGTTCTCGGTTTCGATGATCATTTATCGCCCCGCATGTTCTTCCAACCGGTCGTGATGGCATTGATCACATCGTCCAGATCGGCGCCGACGCGGGTGGCCTCAACCACCAGTCGATCGACCTCATCTTTCAGCAATCTCTGGCGGTCCCCGGATCGCGCCTTCGGCGGCTCGGCAACCAACGTTCCGATACCCGGGCGAACCTCCAACCAGCGCTCCTGGATAAGGTGCTGGATAACCCGATAGGCGGTATTCGGATGGATCTTCAGATCGGCGGCCAGCGCACGCACCGAGGGGAAACTCTGCCCGGGCGGCAACATACCGCTCAGGATGGCACGCGTTGCGGCAAACACGACTTGATCAAAGATCGTTTTGCCCGGTGTAAGCGTGATTCGGAACGGTGTCACAGTGATACTGTAACAGTAGGAACAGGCTCATTCAAGCGACACGGTGTGGCAACGCAGCACCTGACGCCGCCGTGCTGCTATCGATGCACGCAGGACGGTGCTACGGTCGCACCGATGTTGGTTCGCTTTGCGATTGTCGCCCGATCGAGTCGCCGGGCGAGGGGAGGAAGTCGCGCAGGAGGCGCGTGCGAGAGGGTGGGGCCTACGCCAATACGCGTGTTCGCCCGCGTAATATGGCCAGGCATCCCGCCAGCAAGGTCAATGCGGATCCGGCCAGTCCGGGATCGATTTCAGGCGCATTGGTACTCGCAATAGTCCAAGTTCCGGGAGATGAGCTTGCCGCAGTTAATGTGCAAACCGGAATACTAGGACCGGTATGTACAAAGGTGCTCCCTCCATTTTCTGAAAAGAATTGAGCCGTGCAGGGAAGCTCCAGACCCCCCGATTCATAGGATGCCGAAACGCCGCTCGCGCTGATACTCAACTGCCCGAGAACGCTGTTTTCATAGTTTGAAGTATTGAGCGTTGCGCCTGTCGGGGCGGCGGGCGGCCCCTGAACATCTATGCAGTGGCCCAATCCATCACAGAAATTCGGTCCCCCACTGCCATATGAAAACGGCAAAGGTCCGTTAAAAAAAGACTGCGTGCCGCTCGCGCCTGTGATGTCGAATCCCTCAGCCGTGAGAACGTAGAGGTTATTCGATAACGTGTAAGTAATGGATCCGGAAAGGCTTCCGTTGAAGGTGCTCGTCGGCAACGGCTGAAATTCCGGCCAGCCTTGTGGAAGAGTTGTGAACGTGCCGCTGACCTGGTCCTGATAATCCAGAGTGACAGTCTGCGCATAGGCGCTCGCCGAAATCGTGGCGAGTGCGATCGCAGCCGCCAAGCTAGTTGATGTCTTCAAGAAATCCCCCCACTCATTCTGGACGCGGTCCGTAGCGCTGCCTGACGCTACGGCTGCAAACGCGCGGAGCCAAGATGACGGGGCCCGCGGTAGGGTGTGGGACAACGCTTACATCTTCGCTCAGGCGCCAAGCGCATCCCTGACTGGAATCTTCACGGCGCGAACTGCCGGTAATACTGCGCCGAGGAGTGAGATTGCGAGTGCCCAGTCTATTGCAATGAAAAGCAGGCGGGCTGTGACCATGATGCGAAAGACGCCATAAGCGCCGTTCACCAGCAAGCCGTCCAGCCACAACCAGACGATGACGGTACCGAGCGCTGCACCGAGGCATGCGAGGATCACCGATTCAAAGATGAAGGCGACGGCGATGGGACTGCCAGCGAAGCCAATAGCCCGCAATATGGCGATCTCCTCGCCCCGAGAGCTCATTGCGGCCTCCATGACATGCATGGCACCAACCGTCACGCCCAGAGCTATTAAGCCACTGACGAAGTAATCGAGGATCAGAGCCTGCAAACCCAGAGAATCGAACCGCGCCGCCCAATAGGCGGCGGAAGTCTGGATGGTCACAGATAGCTTGTGGCGCCCGACCAATTCGGCTTGTAGTGCGCTCAGAGAACTCTGTTGCTTAAGTTTTGCGTAGACTGAACTGTAGTCATGCGTGCTTGCGTCTTTTCGGAGCGTCTCAACCGGCACCAGCAGGTCCCCTTCGGTGAATGCGCCAGTCGAAAATGTGCCGACCACAATCCAGTGGCGTTTCAGCAAGGTGATCGAGTCACCCATTCGAAGATGCGCGAATTCTCGTTGGGCCGCGAGTCCGACTAGCATTTCGTTGCTCCCCGGCTGTGGTATGCGACCGGAGAGGAGCTTGAAATGGGGGATCAGCTGCGTCCCGTAGCGCCCGATGCCGCGAATGCTTGTGAGGCCGGGATCGCCATTGTTCTTGGCGAATGTAACGTACCGGTAGATCTGGGCGTCGAGGAAGGCCGACCCGTCAGGGGTCGTTTCAATGCCGGGCGCTTGCCGAATAAGCGGTATCCAGTCGGCGGGAATGGAGCTTTGGCCCTCGTAGAAGGCCGGCGCGCCAAGAAACATGGCCTCATTGGGATCGCCCGCTCCCTGATACGCGATCCTTATGCCTTCAACACTCGATAATGCCAGCAACAAGATGACCACCACGGCAGCTACTCCGAGGAAGATCACCAGCCCGGGCTTAAAGCGGTCTGAAAGAGTGCGGATATTCATGCGCAGCATCGCGCGCAGTTGCATCAAGAAGTTCATGGTTGGCCGGACAGTGCAGTTGCGACGTTCATCCGTATGATGCGAAGAGCAGGGAGAAGCACGCCGGCCAACAAGATCAGGGTGGTCAGCGCCAGCGCGAGCCCCAATTGCCCCAGTCCGATATGAGGGGAGGGTAGTACATGACCTCTGGAAAGGAGGTGGAGCAGGTACACGGCTGTGGGGTGAGAAAGGCAAAGCCCCAGGACAGCGCCGAGGAGACCGGGTAACGCGGCTTCCAGAAATACGGAAAAGATGATGCGCGAGGAAGAAAATCCCAGCGCCTTGAGAATGGCCAAATCCCCAATATCGTTGCGCACGGATTGAGAAATGGCCGTGCTGGTTAAAAACAGCATGGTAAGGAGTCCCAGCGAGACGACGAGAGTCGTCAGCGCATCGAGCGGGCTGAAATGGCCGCCGCCTCTTGAAAGTCCCTTAAGGCTAAACTTCAGGCCCTGCGTCAACCCAAAGAGGCAGAACCCCACCAGGGCTGAAGCGCAGATCAGCCGGGCTTGTCTCGGGCGGCAGTGCAGGGAAGCCATGGGAAGCAAGAGCCACCCCGGCCGTATGGTATTCATGGTCACCGCTACACGGCCCCAAGGTGAACAGTTCGGGTCGCGGCCCGCGCAGCGTCTTGGTCGTGGGTGACCATCAGCACCGTCCTGCCGCCGGACTGCAGGTGCCGTAGTAGAGCCAAGATGTCTTCGGCGGTGGATCGGTCGAGATTTCCAGTAGGCTCATCCAGAAGCAGAACGGCTGGATCGGATACGATCGCTCGGGCGATCCCGACCCGTTGCTGTTGGCCGCCCGACAGTGCACCGGGGCGGTGCGCGGCGCGTTCCACCAAACCCACTTGCCGCAACGCCTCCTGCGTGAGGCGTGCCCGCTCTTTGTGTGGGAGCGACTTGAGTAGCAGCGGCAATTCCACATTTTCTGCGGCCGACAGAATGCGAATCAGATTGTGCGACTGGAAGACAAACCCGACGTGGTGCGCCCGCCAGATGGCGAGCTCTCGGCTCGAAAGGCCTTCAAGATGGTTATCGGCAACAACGACCTGACCGGTGTTAGGCGTGTCCAAGCCGCCGACCAAGTTCAAAAGTGTCGTTTTGCCGGAACCGGAAGGTCCCATTATCGCAACGAACTCACCCACGTCCACGTCCAGGTCGAAGTCGGTCAGGACGGAAACTTTGTTGGCGCTGTGCGCACCGCGGTAGATTTTTGAGACCTTGCGCAAGGAGATCATTGAGCCCAAAAATGTCTCCCCTTCGCGCAAGAATGTCGGCGGCAAGAGTGGGAGCGGTACGGTTGCATGCCTCGAACTTACAGCTATACTATGCCTCTAATCAAGAGGTGGACGAATGTCGCGCACAACCAATCCCAATTTCATGGCCGGGGTTCCGGAGCTGATGATTCTGCGTCTGCTGCAAAATCGCCCAATGTATGGGTACGAGATCGTTGAGGCGATCCGGACGGAGACCGGTGACGTCGTGAGCCTGGGTGAAGGTGTGGTTTATACAGTGCTTCATACGCTTGAGCGGGAGGGGGCATTGAAGTCGCATCGAAAGATGGTCGAGGGGCGTAGTCGCGTTTACTACACTTTGACCCCGGCTGGCGTGAAGCGATATGGTGACTTGGCCGAAACATGGTCTGTGCTTACCGACGCGATTCGATCGGTCATCAAGGGGGGCCGCCGTGTCCTTGCCACTTGAGAACGTACGTGATCGGCTGTTGCGCGCAGGTGTCGCGCCGCGCTTCGCCGGGCGCTACGTTATCGAACTGCGTGAACATCTGGCCGATTTGACGGAACGCGAGCGCAAAGCGGGGCTCGATGCCGCCGCAGCAAGCGAGCGTGCCCGTGAGCTGCTGGGAACCGATACTCAGCTGGCGCAGGCGATGATCGAGACGGCGCCCCGTACGCTGGCTGCTCGCGCCCCCTGGGCAGTCTTCGGGCTGCTGCCTCTGGTGGGGCTAGTCGCCGTTATCTCCGCCATTGACTACTCAATGTACCGGTTGCTGGAACCGGTGCGTGCGGCGTGGCCGGGAGGAGTTCCGAATACTTATGTCGGGATTATCGTTGCCGCGAGGTTATTCACTACCTATCTACTTGGCCCCGCGATTGCCGGCGCATGCATTTTTGCGGCGCTGCGGCAACGCCTGTCATCGCTATGGGTGTGGGTCGGACTCGCCCTGATTGCGCTGTTCAGCAGCGTGCTCTGCTTTCGCATGAACATCCTGCCACCCCGCGGCGCCGAGCCCGGTGGCGCCGTATTTGGGGCCATTACCGTTGTTTTGGTGGATGGCCGACCGAGTGCCAGCGCCACCTTGTCACTGGTTGCGACGCGCGCGACCGTCCTGTTCACAATCGCCGCATTCGCCTTCAGCTATCTGCGTAGACGTATTTACCCGTACCTGTAGGCTGCGCTGCAGCCACTTCCCTAGAGCTGCTGATCTCTTGAATGCCTCGAACTTACAGGTATACAATACCTCGAACACAGAGGTATAGAGATGGCGCGCGAGATCAATCTTGGCTGGGATCTCATCGGTCGCAGCTGTGCCATGAAGGGACGGTGCTCATTTTGGGCCGCGTCCTGTGCTTTCCTACTGTTCGCGATGCAGATCTCAGCGCAACCTGCGGGTCCGCCTCCCCAGCAGCCCGCAGCCACAGGTACCCGCGCAGCCATACCCCTCGACCAGGCAGCCGCGGATCGCTACGCGGGTTATTACCTGGTCGGTCCGCAACGGGCGATCCGTTTCTGGCGTGAAGATGAGCATTTCTTTTTCGGCGTGGCCGGTACGCCGCAACGCGCCGAAGCCATGCCGGAAGCGCCGAATAAGTTTTCCTATGCGAATGGAGCCGTCACGTTTGCCTTCAACGTCGGCGCCGACGGCAGGACGACCGGGATGACGGTCAATCAAGCGGGCCGCGATATCTCTGCCCCGCGCATTGATGAAGCCGTGGCGAAAGGCTTCACTGGGCCTGGCGCCGCGGCCAAACCGCCGGTGCCGCGCACCTGGACCATGATGACGGGCGCTACGCCAAAGGAGATCACCACCCGGAGCGTCGGCACCATCGATTACTGGCCGTGCTTCTCTCCGGATGGAAAGACGGTGCTGTTCAGCCGCACTGTAGATGGCGGCAAGAGCTGGGCCTTGTTTCGGGTCCCCGCCGATGGAGGCACAGCCGAGCCGTTCGCCAAACTTCCGCTTTCAGCTACCCGGGCCAATTGGTCAATGAAGACCGGTCGCATAGTCTTCAATGGCGACGCGCCGGATGGCAAGAGCGGTGGTATCTGGATGATCGACGGCGACGGTCGCAATGCTGAGGCGGTCGCGACGAGTGGTCTTCTGGCACCGAGCTATCCTTCCTGGTATCCAGACGGCAAGACCATTGGCTTCGGTGATGCGGCGCGGAACATCCTCTATCGTACGGATGGGCAGGGCGGCGTGCCCCGCGCCATCACGCATCAGGACCAGGTTCTTACCGGCATGTCGAATGTCTCACCCGATGGCAAATGGATCGCCTTCGCCGGTCAGAAGAACAGCGGCCAAGCCTACGACCAGGAGGACAACCAGATATGGCTGGTCGACAGTAGTGGGGTTGCCAAGCCCCTCGAGAGACAGCCGTTTCAGGGGCGGACGCCCTCCTGGTCGCCGGACGGCAAGCAACTGGCCTTTGAATCGGACCGCGGTAGCCCGGACGGCCTGTACGCCGTATTCATCATCAACCGCGACGGCACCGGGCTGATCCAGGTCACCGACTATGCGCTGAACGCCAGCCATCCCGTCTTCTCTCCCAAGGGGGATCGGCTGGTCTTCGCGACCGGGGATCCGTCCAAGCGAGTCACAACCATCGCGGTCGTAACCCTACCCAGCGATCCGTGAATCGGATGGGACTATCTGCGTGATCTCACATCTTCCATCCACCACCCAGCGCCCGAAATGAGGCGACGGCGGACCGATCGGAGTCAGCGCGGGACCGGGCCAGCGCATCCTGTGACTCCAGCAATTCGCGCTCCGCGTCCAAGACGTCCGTCAAACTGCTTGCGCCTGCCAGGTACAATTCCTGCGACTTGTCCCGCGCGCGACGCAGCGCGTTGACTTCACTGCTGAGCTCGTGGATCTCGATCTGCAGCTGAGCGAGCGACGTGAAGGCGTTCTCGACATCCTCTGTTGCACGCAGCACCGATTGCCGATAAGCCAACAGCGCCTGCGCGTGGGCGCTGTTGGCCTGCGCCACCTCCGCATCGACCCGGCCGAAGTCGAACAAGCGCCAACGCAATCCTGCCGTGGCTTGCGGTTCAAAGCTGGCTGCGCTGAAGAGTCGTCCCGCGCTCAAGCTGTCGAAGCCCAGCAGACCCGCCAAGGAAACCTTCGGGTAGTATTCGGCCACCGCCACGCCGACGCGCGCATTCGAGGCAGCCAGGCGCCGTTCGGCGGCAACAATATCGGGCCGGCGACGCAATAGCTCCGAAGCGCTTTGATCCGCGGGAATCGGCGGGATGGTGGGGATATCGGCCGGCCGCGCCAATTCCGCGGCGTAGGTTCCGGGCTGCGCGCCCATCAGGACATCGAGGCGATTGAGCTGCGCTTCGAGCGCGGTGGTGAGCGGGGGGATGGTGGCGCGCGCCTGGGCCAACAGCGCTTCCGCCTGTGCCACTTCCTTGTCGGACGACGCGCCCTTGGCCAGCCGCAGGCGGATCAACTCGAGCAAACGCGTATCGTTGTCTACCTGAGACTGCGCGATCACGAGGCGCGCCTGGTCGCCACGCACCTGAAAGTAAGCATCTGCGGCTTCCGCGACGATGGATACCCGGACCGCCATTTGCTCGTACTGTGCGGCTTGCGCCTCATCACGCGCCGCTTCCGCTCCGCGCTTCAAACCGCCGAACAGGTCGATTTCCCACCCAGCTCCCACGCCCACGTCGTACGAGCTTTGATTCCGATAGTACCCCGGCAGATCGTGGGCAATTGCTCCGATGGGTCCCGTGAGTGATTGATGCAGTTGGCTGACCGATGTTTGCAAGTCACCTTCCGGCAAGAGCCGCGCACCGGCTCCGCGTGCCGCGGCACGTGCCTGGTCCACGCGCGCCACCGCGGCCGCGAGGTCCAGGTTCTGATTCACGGCGCGGTCGACGACGCGCGTCAGCACAGGATCGTTGAACCCCATCCACCAGGTGTCGAGGGGGACCGTTTCGGTCCGCGCCGGCGCGGCAGGCGTCTGGCGCATGTCGTGCAATTGCGTGGCCGGCGGGCCTTTGTAAGAGGGCCCCACCACGCATCCGCTTAAGGCCAATAGCGGCAGTAGCGCACTCCAGAAATGGTTCGCCCGCGTGATTTCTTTAAATTTCAGCATGTTACATTTACTCGTCACTATCACTTGCATAATGATAGTCACAGAGCTACATTACTTGCAAGATGATAGTGACTGGGATGAGGGCTTAACGCATGCGACACAAATCTTTGAATGACACCGGCTGCCCGATCGCACGCAGCCTCGAGCACGTCGGGGAGTGGTGGAGCATTCTGATTCTGCGCGACGCCTTCACCGGCGCATCGCGCTTCGATGACTTCCAGACGAATTTGGGCATCGCGCCCAACATGCTCACCCGCAGGCTCAAGACACTGGTCGAGTCGGGACTGCTGGAGAAGCGGCGGTACAGCGACAAGCCCGCCCGCTATGAATACGTATTGACGAACAAAGGCCGGGAATTCCGCCCCGTGCTTTGGGCTTTGATTGCCTGGGGCAACGAGCACTTCGCGCCCGAAGGCGAGAGCATCATGGTCATTGACGCAGTCACGGGCGAACGCGCCGAGCCGGTGCTCGTCGATCGGCGCACCGGCCGCCTGCTGCAGGCACCTGAGTTCAGGATCGCCGCCGGCCCCGCTGCCAGTGAACGCATGCGCCGGCGCCACGCACCATTCAATGAACGCAAGCCAGGAGCACAATCATGAACGCCGTGCTCGATGCCGTCGATCGCGATGCGGGCCTGGGGCAGAAGGCGCGCTTAAGGACTTGGGACTTGAAGCGCCTTGCGCTCTACGCTGCCATCGGCGTGGCCGCACTCGCTATCGTGGGCTACGGCAACCACTGGGTGACCGTCGGGCGCTTCATCGAGACCACGGATGATGCCTATGTCGGCGGGGACATCACGGTCATCGCGCCCAAAGTTGCGGGCTTCATCGATCGGGTTGCAGTCACCGATAACCAGCCGGTCCAGGCCGGTGATTTGCTCGTGAAACTTGACGACCGGGACTATCGGGCGGCGCTTGATCGCGCCCAGGCGGCCGCGGATGCGCAGCAGGCGACACTCGCCAATCTGGATGCCACGCGCCGGTTGCAGGGCGCCGTCATCGAACAGGCGCGTGCCGGCGTCAAGTCCGCCGCTGCCGAATTGCGGCGCGCGCATGACGATGCGGAGCGCTTTCGCGACCTTTCGGCCCATGCGGCCGCCTCGATCCAGGTGTATCAGAAAGCCGCCGCCAATTATCAGCAGGCCGCAGCAGAAGTGGAGAAAAGCAGCGCCGCGGTCGAGGCTGCCGAGCGCGAATTGGAGGTCATCGACACGCGCAAGCGCCAGACGCAGGCCGCGCTGGCCGAGGCAAACGCCAATGTCGAGATTGCGTGGCTGAATCTGAGCTACACCGAGCTGCGCTCGCCGATTGCGGGCGTCGTCGGCAATCGCAGTGCCCGCACCGGCGCGTATGCCGCCATCGGCACGCAGCTGATCTCGGTGGTGCCGGCCAGCGGATTGTGGGTCGATGCCAACTTCAAGGAAAGTCAGCTCGAGCACATGCACCCCGGACAGCGCGTGACCGTGACCGCCGACGTGCTGCCCGGCCATGAATTCCCCGGGCACGTGGCGAGCCTCGCTCCGGCCACCGGCGCCGAGTTCAGCGTGTTGCCCGCCGAGAACGCCACCGGCAATTTCACCAAGATTGTGCAGCGCGTGCCCGTCCGGGTGCTGCTCGATGGTGACCCCTCGACATTGGGGCGCTTGCGCCCCGGGCTTTCGGTCGACGTGGATGTGGATGAGCGCGCTCCGTGACGCCTGCCCACCTCGCGCCCGACCAGATGCCGATGCCGGCCAAAATCCTGGCATTCGGCACCATGTGCGTGGGGTTTTTCATCGCGTTGCTCGACATCCAGATCGTGTCCGCATCGCTGCGCGACATCGGCGGAGGTCTCTCCGCGGGGACCGATGAGACGGCATGGGTGCAGACGAGCTATCTGATCGCCGAGATCATCGTCATCCCCTTGTCGGGCTGGCTTTCGCGCGTCATGTCCACCCGCTGGCTGTTCGCCATATCGGCCATCGGCTTCACCGCGACGAGTCTGCTGTGCGGACTCGCCTGGGACATTCGCAGCATGATCATATTTCGCGCGCTGCAGGGCTTTCTCGGCGGCTCGATGATCCCGACCGTGTATACGACCGCCTTCATCTACTTCAACGGCAATCAGCGTGTCATCGCCGCAGCGACGGTAGGCAGTATCTCCTCACTCGCCCCCACGCTCGGACCGACCATCGGCGGGTGGATCACCGATCATTACTCCTGGCACTGGCTGTTCTTCATCAATCTGATTCCGGGCATTTTCGTCGCGATCGTCGTGCCCATCCTGGTGCGCATCGACAAGCCCAATCGAGCGCTGCTGCGCGGCGCCGACTATCTTGGCATGGCCCTCATGGCGTTGGCGCTCGGCTGCCTCGAGTACACGCTCGAGGAGGGCGAGCGCTGGGACTGGTTCACCGATGGCACCATTCGCACCACCGCTTGGATCGCCGGCATCGCCGGCATCGCCTTCATTTGGCGCAGCCTGAAGCACCCGCAGCCGATCGTGGACTTCACCGCGCTCAAGATCCGCAATTTTGGTTTGGGATCGGCGCTGTCATTCGTTACCGGCATCGTGATCTTTGCCACTGTCTACCTTACCCCGCTGTTTCTCGGCCGCGTGCGCGGCTTCAGCGCACTGCAAATCGGACTGGCCGTGTTTTCGACGGGCTTGTTCCAGGTCAGCGCGATTCCCTTGTACACGTATCTTGCGCGGCGCATCGATACGCGATGGCTGATGATGTTCGGATTCGCCTGCTTCGTGGCGAGCATGTGGACGTTTTCGGACATCACCCACGATTGGGGCTGGCGCGAGCTGCTGCTGCCACAAGCCTTGCGCGGCTTCGGTCAGCAGTTCGCGCTCGCGCCGGTCATCACACTGTCGCTCGGCAGCCTTGCCCCGGCGCGCCTGAAGCTGGCCTCCGGGCTCTTCAACCTGATGCGAAATCTCGGTGGTGCGATTGGCATCGCAGTGTGCGGCACGCTACTCAATGACCGCACCAACGTGCACTTCCTGCATCTGTCAGAACATCTGACCGCCGGTAATCCCAACGCCCAAGCCTTGATCTCGCGGGTGGCCTCCGCCGACGCATTGCGCCTGGGCGGCGACGCCTCGCATGGCGGCGCGGCCGCGCTGCGTCAGCTATGGTGGCTCACTTTCAACGAAGCGCAGACCCAGGCCTTTGCCGACACGTTTCTGGCGATCATGATTTGCTTACTGGCGGCCATGGTGCTGATTCCCATTCTGCGCAAAGTCGTGCCGCCTAGCACTCCGTCGCCAGATGCGCATTAGCACTGTCTGAACCGTGGCATAAGGCTCCCGAGCGCCCGGGGTCCGTCGGCGTGCCGCTACCTGCCCCCGCCGGGAAAGCGCAGCGCCATCTCTTTTCGAATGTGCGAGAGGATCGGCTCCGGCACGGTCGCCGCCCGATCCGGGCACCCTACATCCTGATAGTTGCGCACGAGGGTCTCGATTCCCGCAATGGTATGCCGGACCTTGACCACGTCGCCTGCGCGAAAAGCGTCAGATTGCGTGGTAGACAGTTCGTTGAAGAGTTCCTGCCAAGTCATCAATTCACCTCGGTCGCTCGGGGGTGGATCGGCGCCAATCGAAAACGTCGCCAATGGTCGAACATTGGCAGCGACTACAGCGTGGCATATTCTAACGTATATACCACGGGACTCTACGAACGGCGATTCCACCCGCACCGTCGGCATAGGCCGCCAGTTACAACGATTCAGCGCACACCACGCGGCGCTCCTGCCAGATGTTGCAACCAATGCTTTCTCAGCATCGCTCGTGCGCGTGCCAGCCGAGACATTACGGTCCCCAGCGGCACGTTTGCGATGGCGGCAATCTGGCGATAGTCCATATCCTCGATTTCCCGCAAGATCAGTATCTCCCGG
>DATHOA010000072.1:0-3650 GCA_035485475.1 Steroidobacteraceae bacterium
TGCGCGCAGGCTTTCGCCACGCGCGCGACCGGGTCCAATGGTAGGACGCTTCGATGCAGTTGCCGTGCAGATGACCTTGGTCTGCAGGTAGTGGCACTCAAGCAGGAATGGCGGAGTCCATGAGGGCTCCGCCATTTTCTATCGCTAACTAATTGTCGCCGTGGCCGCCTCCGGTGGGACTGTCCATGGGCAGCGCCTGTCCGGCTGATGTCGGGCTCACGAGCTTCAGCACCAGGAGTGGTGTCCCGGCAACCGTTGCATCGGCAACGCAGACCAAAGTCAGGGATTTTGGATTCGGGTCCGGATAAAGGTCGCCTTCGAGACGCCCCATGGCAACATTCAAGCCTTGGCGCACGGCATTGGCCGCGGCCAGCCAAGGCGCATCGCCGCTTGGCGTCCACGTCTGCAGGGGTGGTATCGGTGGCGCAAACTCTAAATCGCCGCGCGGATAGAACAGCACCCCCCGCCAGCACGGCGGCATATCTCCGTCCGCAAAATCAACGGTGTAATAGGCTATTGCTCCGCTCGCCGGGTCTGTCACCGCCGTCAGCGTGAAGGCGCCTTTTTTTCCGTCGGGCTTCAGATACGGCCCGTCCACACCCTGCACCGCATAGACCTTCCAGGCCACGCCGGACCAAGGATCGCTGTTAATCAAGTGCCGCTCTCCTTAACTTGCTGCCGCCACTATGTCGCTCACTTCCTATGAGCCCACATGTGCCCATCATGTTGGTGCACACGCCACTCTCTCTGTCACCAATTCGGTGGCTATCTCAATGGCCTGACGCAGGCAGCCGGCATGACTGCTGCACCGCAATAGCGCGCGCATATCGGTGCATTCACATTTGTTTGGCATACTCCAAGTCCAGATGCTATAGCTGAGCAGCCGGCCACGAATGGCTGCGGGTTGGCGCCTCGAATGAATACTGATGAAGTCGGTACAAAAACCGACGGCTTGAATGAGACTCTCTGTAGGCGGATCCAAGCAGGAGACTTGGCGGCCGAAGGGATGCTCGTGGCGCAACTGCAGTCGGGCCTGCGCCTGGTGGCCAACCGCGCCGCGGGTGGCGATTTCGAGCTCGCGCACGATGTCTGCCAGGAAGCGCTGGTCATCATCATTCGACGCCTGCGCACCACGGGGCTGGAGAATCCGGCGATGCTCGCGGCCTTTGCGGCCCAGACGGCGCGCAACTTGGTAATCGCGGCGCGGCGCAAGACGCAGCGGCAGCGCACCGAATCCTATGCCGAGACGATCGAAGCCATTGCGGATCCGCGACCGGCGGCTCAGGAACAATTATCGGCGGGCAGGATCGCGGCGATCCTCAACCGGATCGTGGCGGAACTGCCCGGTGAGCGTGATCGCACCGTGCTCATTCGGTTTTACCTGAAAGAGGACGATAAGTCCGACATCTGCCGCGATCTGAATCTGTCGGAACTGGGATTCAATCAGGTGGTGTTCCGTGCCCGCAATCGCCTGCGCCAGCTGCTCATCGAATCGGGTTTCGAGAAACGCGACCTGCTGGACTGGGAGAGTTGCCCATGAGCGGTACCCTCCCCCGTCCCCCCGATGAAGCCACCGTGACCGCGTATCTCAGCAATCAGTTGCCGGAACCGCAGGCCGAGGCCTTCGAGATGTATTGCCTGGATCACCCCGAGTTCGCGCGCATGGTGGAGTTGGACCTGACCATGAAGCGCGGGCTGCGTGAGATCGGCATGCGTGATCTGAAGCCCCGTGCGGCGCTGCGTTATCGGCCGCCGTGGGCCATCGCGGCAGCGCTTGCAGCGGTGATCGGTTGTGGTCTGCTGTTGATGTGGTCACCTTGGCGCGCGGAGCTGGTTGCTTATCGCAGCCCGAGCGAGGTTCCACTTCAGCTGCGCGCCGGCGTCCATGTCGACATGACGTTTCTGAGGCTGCGCGGATCGGACACGGCGCATCGGCTGGTCGTGCCGCGGCGTGTCGGCGTGCTGCAGCTGAAGATCTACCCCGATACGGCCCCCGGCCGCGACGGTTACTCGGCGGACCTCGCACTCGACTCCATCGTGGGGACACGATCCGTGATCCTTGACCGGCTGCGCACCGATGCCGATGGTTTTTTGGACTTATATCTGCCGCTCTCCGCTGTGGTGGGTCACACGCTCAACGTTACCCTCACAGCGGATGCCGACAGCTCTGCAGCGCCCGCGCCCGCCTTCCGCTTACAAGTCGTAGCCGCTACCGATTAACCCACAGCCCGCCAGCGATTCCATGAAGCACGTGGCCGCACGGCTCAAGGGATTCTGCAGATTTTTAGCTGTGCTGCTGCTACCTGCGGGTGCGATTGCCGTGCCCGCTGCGCAGCCGCCCGCTGCCGAATCGACCCAACCTTGTACCACCGAGCTGCACGTGGCGGCATCCTTGGGACAGTGGGATTTGGATCTCGGAGCGCAGCGCGCGGCTACGCTGTCGGTGGCATTGCCCGCCCAGCGCAGCGTCCTGCTGGAAGTGCGCGAGGTCGGAGTCGATGTGGACGTTGAAGTTACCGCCGCGGCAATGGCCAGGGCGCGCGCCGGTACTCCGGTGCGGCACCGCGGCGTGCTGCGCCTGTTGCTGCACACGGATCAATCCGGTCGGACCACGATTGGCGTTCGCGCCACGGCCGATGGCGGAGTGGGACGGCGCGTGGAGGTACGGGCGTACGATGCGGAGGCGCCACAGACCGATGCATGCCGGTCGGTGTCGCGGGCGCTCGCCGCCGGCGATGCGGCTGTTGCACAGGCGCGCCTGATTTCAGACGGCCGGGGTACGCCGAACACAGCATCCCCGGCGGATTTCTACGCCAGCGCGCAGCAGGAGTACCTGCGCGCGTTCGTGGGTCTCGCGCCGGACAATGTAGCGTTGCGTGCGCAGGTGGCGCACATGCTCGCAGCCCTGTCCTGCGAAAACCTGGAACAGTGGCGGGATTGCGCAAGCTGGTCGGCACAGGCAGCCAGGCAGCATCAGCTTGCCGGTGATGCCGAGGGGCGTGCCAACGCACAATCCCTGCAGGCAGTCGCCTGGATGGAGCTGGCGCAGCTACCGGATGCGGCCACGGCCGCGGAACCGGTACGCGACGATAGTCGCGCCCTGGTACGTCAAGCGCTGCATCAGCTGCGCGGGCTGGCGTCCTTCTACCTCAAGCGCGGCGAGCGATTTGATGCCGCCGAACAGCTGAACCTGGCGGGTCTCACCCTGTACAACACGGATGACTATACCGGGGCACTGCGGGACTATGAGCGCGCCCGCGCGCTCTACGAGGGATTGGGGCAGCGCTATCGTCTCGCCCTCGTGCTGCAGAATATCGCCCTGGTCAATTGGGATCTCGGCAGGGCATCGACCGCGCTGATGACGTTCGCGCGCGCGCTGAGTCTGGCGGATGTCGCGCAGTCCCCGAACCTATATGCCTTGATCCTCAACAATTATGGGCTGGCCAATCGTACGGCGGGACATCTCGATACGGCGCTGGCCCTGCATGCGCAGGCGCTGGATCTGACACCACGGATGCAGAACTCCAATGAACGGGGCCGGAGCCTGTTCGGCATCGGCATGGTTTATGGCGCCGCCGGTGATCGCAGACTTGCAGCCGCCTTCCTGCATCAGGCCTTGGACACGTTTGGCCGCGGAGGTGAAGGTCGAG
>DATHOA010000073.1:0-10243 GCA_035485475.1 Steroidobacteraceae bacterium
GCAAAGGTCATGACGCGGACCGCCTACTGGATTTGAGTCGCTTGCAGTTCTTTCGGCTTATGTATAAAAACGTGACCTAGAGCGCACGCGCTCGGGGGATTTGGATATGGATGAGAACGTCAAACCGCTCAGTGACATACCAGCGATCAATCGCTTTCTGAGCTACTGCCGCATTCGCACGGTGCCTTCGAAGACCGTGGTGATTCATGCCGGAGATCTGCCAGACGTTCTGTACTACATCATCAGCGGCTCGGTCGAAGTGATGATCGAGGACGAGGAAGGCAACGAGATGGTTCTCGCCTACCTCAACAAGGGCCAGTTCTTCGGTGAAATGGGCCTGTTCTACGAGCAGCCCACACGCAGCGCGTGGGTGCGCACCCGCAATCAGTGCGAACTGGCGGAAATGACCTACCCGAGATTCCGGCAGATCGCAGCCGAAAGCCCGGGACTGATTTTCGAGCTGGCGACCCAGCTGGCCACCCGCCTGGACCGCACGAACCGCAAGCTCGGCGACCTGGCCTTCGTGGATGTCACCGGCCGCGTGGCCCACGCCATCATGGATCTGTGCGGCGAACCCGATGCCATGACGCATCCGGAGGGCATGCAGATCAAGGTCAGCCGTCAGGAACTGTCACGCCTGGTCGGCTGCTCGCGCGAAATGGCGGGCCGGGTACTCAAGGTGCTCGAAGACCAGGGGCTGCTGCGGGCCACGGGCAAGACCATCGTGGTCTTCAACGCGCGCCCCAAGACCAAGACCCGCCCGGTGATCGTTCCGGCCACTTCCAAGCCGGTCAATACGCGGTTGGCGCGGGTCGAAGAGGCCGACGATGACGAGGACGACGACGAGTAGGTCGTCCTAGCGTGCGGCGTCGATGGCCGCGCGCATTGCCTTGAGCGTGGCGGCGTAATCGGTGCTGCCAAACACCGCAGAGCCTGCGACGAAGGTATCGGCCCCCGCGGCCGCAATCAGGCCGATGTTCTCAACCTTCACGCCCCCATCGATCTCGAGCCGCACGGGGCGGCTGTGTGCATCAATCCGGGCCCGCACCGCTTTGAGCTTCTCCAGCGACTGGGCGATGAACTTCTGGCCGCCAAAACCGGGGTTCACGGACATGATGAGCACCATGTCGAGCTTGCCCAGCGTGTAATCCAGCCACTGCAACGGCGTCGCCGGATTGAACACCAGACCGGCGCGGCAGCCCTGGTCGTGGATCAGTTCGATGGTGCGGTCCACGTGTTCGGTGGCCTCAGGATGGAAGCTGATATAGGTCGCACCGGCACGCGCGAAGTCGGCGACGATGCGGTCCACGGGGCTCACCATCAGATGCACATCGATCATGGCATCCGGTGAATGCCGATGCAGGGCCTCACACACCATCGGGCCGATGGTGAGGTTCGGCACGTAGTGGTTGTCCATGACATCGAAGTGGATGATATCGGCGCCGGCGTGCAGCACGGCATCCACTTCCTCGCCCAGGCGGGCGAAGTCGGCGGACAGGATGGAGGGGGCGATCCAGCTCGTTTCCATGGTTTCAGGATACTACCAGCATCAAATCCCGCGGCGTTCGCGCACGAGCTCCCAGGCCTCGATGATCTGCTGGGTGCGCTGCTTGGCATGCTCGATCATCGACTCCGGCAGGCCATTGGCTTTGAGCTTGTCGGGGTGATGGCGGCTCAGCTGACGCCGATACGCCAGCGAGAGCTCCTCGTTGCTGTTCTGCGGGGTGCATTCCAGCACCTTGTACGCCTGCCCCAGTCGCGACTCCTCGTCCACGGCCGCACCGCTGCCGTGGCTGCCGGCATAGCCACCGCGGCGCATGCGCAGCACGGCCTCGATATGGGCAAACTCGATGCCACCCAGTCCCAGGCGCGTGGCGATGTTCTGCAAGACGGTACGCGCCGTCGGCTGCAGGTCATTGCCCATCAACGCCGCGCGCATCTGGATCTCGACAAACGCGCGCATCAGATCCGGCCGGCCGCCGCACGCGCCGTAGAGCCCATCGAGCGCGGTGCCCAGCGCAAATTGCGCGGACTTGCCCTGCGTGAAACAGGCGATCGCCACCTGCACCTGCTCCGGCGTCAGCCGCAGCTCCGACATGACCGCACGCGCAGCCTGGATTTCCTGCTCCGACACGCGTCCATCGGCCTTGGCCACGTGGCCCATGACCTGGAACGCGGCGCGAAAGAAGCGATCACCGATCTGGGTCGCGCTGGCTCCCGCCGCACTGCCAATACCGGGGCGCCGGCCGATGGTCGGTGTGGAGGCGGCATCAAACTGATGACCAATCACGACACCGATCGCCGCGCCGACCGGGCCACCAGCCATCAGGCCGATCAGGCCACCCACCGCTTTTCCGATCCATTGCATACGCTGATATATTAGCAACCACGGCGCTCGCCGCTTTATTGCCACCTCAAACCTCAAGAAAACGATGACATCCGGCACCGTCTACCGAACCGCCCTCAGCGGCCTGAAACTCCTGTATGCGGGTAAGGTACGGGACAACTATGCCGTGGACGAGCACAGCATGCTCATCGTCACCACGGACCGGTTGTCGGCCTTCGACGTCGTGCTGCCCGACCCGATTCCACAAAAGGGTCGCGTGCTGACGCAGATCTCCAATTTCTGGTTCGAGCGCACGCGCGCCATCGTACCGAATCACCTCACCGGACGGGCGCTCGCGCAGCTGCCGCTGGCGGCGGCGGAGCTGGCGATGCTCGAAGGTCGCGCGATCATTGTCAAACGACTCAAACCGCTGCCCGTCGAAGCCGTGGTGCGCGGTTACCTGATCGGCTCGGGCTGGAAGGACTACCAGCGCAGCGGCACGGTGTGCGGGGTCGAACTGCCGGCCGGCCTGAAGCTCGCGCAGCAGCTGCCCACGCCGATTTTCACACCCGCCACCAAGGCCGAGCTTGGCGCACATGATGAGAACATATCCTTTGCGCAGGTGAGTGGCCTGATCGGTGCGGATCTGGCCGCAAAAGTGCGCGCCACGGCGCTGGCGCTGTACCGGTTCGCAGCCGACCATGCCCGGGCGCGCGGCATCATCATTGCCGACACCAAATTCGAGTTCGGGCTCACCGCTGATGGTGAACTGACGCTGATGGATGAAGTGCTGACACCGGACTGTTCGCGATTCTGGCCGGCCGACACCTACCAGGTCGGCATCAGTCCGCCGAGCTTCGATAAGCAGTTCATCCGCGATTACCTCGAAACGCTGGACTGGGACAAGCGCGCGCCGGGACCCGCGCTGCCTGCCGAGATCATCACCCGCACCCGCGATAAGTACCTCGAAGCCCTGCAGCGCCTGACCGCCTGAACCCATGTCCAACTGGCCATGGGATCAGCTGGATGCCGCTGTCTTCAGCCGGGCCTCCGGCCGAGCGGGGCTGGTCCGCAAGGTCGCGCGCCTCGGCCGCTATCCCTATGCCGTGATCCGCGATCTGGTCGGCGGGCAGATCAACATGCGCGCCACCGCGCTGGTATTCACGACCATGCTGTCGATGGTTCCGTTGCTGGCGTTCAGCTTCATCATCCTGCGACAGCTGGGCAGCCATGCCGGACGTGACCTGCAGCCCATCGTGATGGAGTTTTTCCGCCCCGTGGGTCCGGGTGCGGATGATATGACGCGCGAGGTGCTGCAGTTCGCCGGCCGCCTGCGCCGTGGCGTGGTCGGCGTCCTGGGCATCACCTTCGTCGCCTGGTCGCTGATTGGCACGATCCAGAAGGTCGAGGACAGCTTCAACTACGTATGGCGGGTACCCCAGCCCCGCAGCCTCGGGCGCCGCGTGGCGGAGTTCCTGAGCCTGCTGGTGGTAGGCCCGTTGCTGCTGGGGGGATTCATCGCGCTGTCGCACACCGCGTTCATCGCCGGCCCCGTGCAGCTGGCCAGCTCCCTGCCCCTCGTGAAGCGCCTCAGCAGCCTCGGCGTGCATGTCGCCCCTTACCTGATGGTGACCACGCTGTTCACTTTTCTGTACATGTTCATTCCCAACACGCGGGTGCGCTTCGCGCCGGCGCTCAGCGGCGCGGTGGTGGCGGGCGTGCTGTGGGCGGCCGTCGGCAGCATTTTCACGCGCTTCGTGGAATACAGCTCGCGCCTCACATTGGTCTACGCGGGCTTTGCGGCCGTGGTCGCGGTGGTGACCTGGACGTACTTCGGCTGGGTGATCCTGCTGTCGGGCGCACAGCTGTCGTTCTACATCCAAAATCCGAGCTACCTGCGCTTCGGGCTGCGCCAGCTGCATCTGTCGGTGGTCGAGCTCGAGCAGTTGGCACTCACGATCGCGTTTCTCATCGGCCACAATGCCGCGACCGGTCGGCCGCGCTACACGCTGGACGTACTGGCCACGGACCTGGGCGTTACGGGCGTCGCGCTCGCGCCACTGATCACGGCGCTGGAGCAGGCGCGGGTGCTGAAGTTTTCCGGCGAGCAACTGCAGCTGGCGCGCGATCCGGCGCGACTGGCCGTCAGCGACATCATCGAGGCGGTCCGGCAGCAGCGCAGCGGCAAGCCGGTGAGTCGTGCCCTGGCGGTCCCGGGAGTCAGCGACATCGTTGCGCGGGTCGATGCGGCGCGGCGCGCCAGCTGCGCCGGCTACACCTTGCAGGAGCTGCTGCAGACCAGTCCGCTGCAGTTGGCTGATCCGAGTGTGGATCAGACCGGGGAGCTGCCGGTCGAGGCGCTGCGGGAGGCGGCTACTCCCCGGCAATCGTCAGATCGCCAATGAGCACCGAGCCGGTGTGCAGTGCCCCGCGACCATCGACGTCAGCGCCGAGCGCCACAATGCTCTGGAACATGTCGCGCAGGTTGCCCGCGATCGTGATCTCGTGCACGGGGTAGGCCAGCTCGCCGTTCTCGACCCAGAATCCGCTGGCGCCGCGCGAGTAATCGCCGGTCACGGGGTTGACACCCTGGCCCATCAGTTCGGTGACCAGCAGTCCCGAACCCATGGTGCGCAGCAGTTCGGCCCGCGTCGCCGCCGCCGCGGAGGTGCGGATGAAAAGATTGTGCACGCCATCGGCATTGCCGGTGGTCCGAAGGCCCAACTTGCGGGCTGAGTAACTGTCGAGCACATACCCCTGCACCACGCCATCAATGACCAGCTTGCGGTCCCGCGTGGCCACGCCTTCCCCATCAAACGGACTGCTGGCCAGCGCCTTAGGAATATGCGGCCGCTCCTCGATCTGCACGAAGGCCGGAAACACCCGCTGCCCGGCCGAGTCGAGCAGGAAGGTGGTCTTGCGATACTGACTGCCGCCGCGAATGGCGCCGATATAGCTGCGGAACAGGCTGCGGGCCATTTCCGGAATGAACATCACCGGTGCGCGCTGCGTCGCCAGGCGCCGCGCGCCCAGGCGCGCGATGGCGTTTTCACCCGCGCGTCGACCGATCGCCCCGGCATCCTCCAGGTCCTGCGGATCACGCGCGCTGGAGTACCAGAAGTCGCGCTGCATATCCTCGCCGTCGCTGGCGAGCAGGACGCAGCTGATCGAATGGGAGCTGCTGGCGAATCCCGCCAGAAAGCCATGCGAGTTGCCATAGACCCGCACGCCGCGCTGGTTGCCGACAGTGGCGCCTTCGGAGTTGGTGAGCCGCCCGTCCACCGCCATGCCGGCGGCCTCGCAGCGGCGCGCCAGTTCGACCGCCTGGTCCGCTTCGAGGTCCCAGCGGTGATACAGGTCCAGGTCGGGGACTTCACGGGCCAGGTCTTCGGGGTCCGCCAGGCCCGAACACTCATCCTCGGCGGTGTAGCGCGCGATGGCGCAGGCCTTCTCGACCGTGGCGCGCACCGCCTCGGAGCTCAGATCCCCGGTGCTGGCCGAACCCTTGCGCTTGCCAAAGTACACCGTCAGACCCAGGCCGCGATCGCGCTGGTATTCGATGGTGTCCACTTCCCCCAGGCGCACCGTGGCCGTGAGTCCGCGCTGCAAGCTGGCATCGGCCTCGCACTGCGAGGCGCCGGCACGCCTGGCTTCCGCCAGGATCTGCTCGATGACTTGTGTAAGCTCCGGGATCCGGGAGGCGTCGACTTCCTGCTGCATATGTCCTGCCGCTGCGTTGGTGCAGAATTGTAGCCCAAGGAGCATGGTAACCACGTGAAGCGATTTTCCCGACCTGAATCCGATGCCGCTGCCGAGGCCGATGCCGAACCGCTCTTTGACGGTCCGAGCAAGAGTGTGCTCAAGCGTGAGGCCCACCGCGCCCAGGCGTTGGGCGAGCAGCTGATTGCGCTCAAGGACTCGGAGTTGGTGGCGCTGGAGTTGCCCGAAGCGCTGTACGAGGCGATCGTGGCCGCCCGCAGCATCAACAGCCGCGGCGGCGGCACCCGGCAGCGACAGTACATCGGCAAGCTGATGCGTGACATTGACCTGACCCGGGTGCGCGAGACCCTGGGCGCGAAGGCCGCGAAGGCGGCACTGGAGGCCCAGCGTTTCCAGCGCGTCGAGAACTGGCGCGCGCGCTTGATGGATGCAGGTCCGTCAGCCCTGGCGGCACTGCGCACGGCATACCCGACACTGGATGAGGCGCAGTGGCTCGAGCGCATCGCCGCGGCCCGGACCGAACGGGAGCGCACCGGCGCCACGGGGGCCGCGGCCCGCGAGCTCTTCAGGGCTTTGCGCGAAGTGCTGGAATAGGCGCATTCAGGCCCTCCTCGGCTACAATGCCCGATTGCGGATGGGGCCTGGCGGCCCTTTCAAGGAGCTAAGACCGTGTCAGCGTGGGTCGGCATCATCATGGGCTCGACTTCCGATTGGGAGACGATGCGTCCGGCCGCGGAAGTGCTCGAGGCGCTGGGCGTGCCGCACGAGGTTCGCGTCGTGTCGGCGCACCGCACGCCGGACCTGCTGTTTGAATATGCCGCCAGCGCGCGCGCACGTGGGCTTGAGGCGATCATCGCCGGAGCCGGCGGCGCGGCGCACCTGCCCGGCATGACGGCGGCCAAGACCAGCCTGCCCGTGCTGGGCGTGCCGGTGCAGTCGAAAGCCCTGAACGGCCTGGATTCCTTGCTGTCAATCGTGCAGATGCCCGCCGGAATTCCGGTCGCCACCTTCGCGATAGGCACCGCCGGGGCGACCAATGCGGCATTGCTGGCCGCCGCGATCATCGCCAACCGGCACCCGGAAGTACTGCCGCGGCTGGAAGAATTCCGCGACAAGCAGACCGCCCGGGTGCTCGAGCACCCCGACCCGCGCATCAGCACCCCATGACCGTCGGCATCGTCGGTGCCGGCCAGTTGGGCCGCATGATGGCTCTGGCCGGCTACCCCCTGGGGCTGGACTTTCTGTTTCTGGATCCGGCCGAGCAGCCGCCGGCGGCGCAGCTCGCGCCGGTGTTGAAGAGCGCATTCACGAACGATGACGCCCTGGGAACTCTCGCCGGTCGCTGCGAGGTCGTGACCATCGACTGGGAAAACATTTCGGTCGAGGCGTTGCGCAAACTCGGCCGCGAGACGCGCGTGAGCCCGCCGCTGCGCGCCATCGCGACGGCACAGGACCGGGTACGCGAGAAGCGCTTGTTTGAAAAGTTGGCGATCACGACCACGCGCTGGCGCGCTGTCAGCAGTCGCCGCCAATTGGATTCGGCCATTGCTGACATCGGCCTGCCCGGCGTGCTGAAGACGCGGCGCATGGGCTATGATGGCAAGGGTCAGGCCGTACTGCGCACCGCGGCCGACGTCGACCGGGGCTGGACGTTGTTGGGGCAGGTCCCATTGCTGTACGAGGAGCTGGTGCCGTTTGATCTGGAAGTGTCCGTCATTGGCGTGCGCGGCCGCAGCGGTGAGTCCCAGGTCTATCCGCTCAATCACAATGTGCACTCCGGAGGCATTCTCAGACTCACCCGGGCGCCCTACGGCAATGCGCGGCTGAACCGCCTCGCCCGCCAGCATGTCCTGGCCGTGATGGAGCATTTTCGTTATGTCGGAGTTCTGACCATCGAGTTTTTTGTGCGCGGCGGACGCCTGGTGGCCAACGAAATGGCCCCTCGGGTGCACAACTCGGGACACTGGACCATCGAAGGTGCGGTGACGAGCCAGTTTGAGAACCATCTGCGGGCGATTCTGGGACTACCCCTGGGCGACGCCCGCGCCAAAGGCTACAGCGCCATGATCAACCTGATCGGCGCCATGCCGGGGCGTGCGGCGCTCCTGCGCCATCCCGGCGTGCATCTGCACGACTATGCGAAGGAACCACGACCGGGTCGCAAGCTGGGGCATCTGACCGTGGTAGAGGACGATGCGGGCCGCTGCGAGCGACAGGCGCGGCGGCTGCTAGCCGAATTGGCCCCGGAGATACACATCCCATAGAATCGGGACCATATGTACCTTGAATTGTTCAAACTTCAGGAATTGCCGTTCCGCCTCAGCCCGGACCCGCAATTCCTTTACCTGAGCAAACAGCATGCGCGCGCCAAGGCGTACATGGAGTCGACGATCTGGTTCACCGACGGGTTCGTGGTGATCACCGGAGAGATCGGCTCGGGCAAGACCACGCTCATCGAATCGTTCCTGCAGGAAGTCCAGCGCGATGTGGTCGTCGCCCAGATCGGCCAGACCCAGGTCTCCGTGATCTCGTTCCTGCAGGCGGTGCTGGTGCAGTTCGGGTTCTCGCCGTTCAAGATGAAGAAGGCCGAGCTGATCGCCACGCTCAACAATTTCCTGGTCGAGCAGTATGCTGCCGGGCGCAAGGTGCTGCTGATCGTCGATGAAGCGCAGAACCTCTCGCAGAAGGTGCTGGAGGAAATCCGCATGCTCTCCGGTGTCGAGACCACCAAGGAGAAGGTGCTGCGGATCATCCTGGCCGGTCAGCCCGAACTCAATCAGAAGCTCAATGCCCCGGAGCTGGTGCAGCTCGTACAACGCATCCGCTTGCGCTTCCATCTGGGCACACTCTCGGCCGCTGAGATGCAAGCCTATATTCATCACCGGCTCGAAGTGGCCGGCGCGGGTGATCGGCAGATATTCGCCGATGACACCTATGCGGAGATCTTTCGCTATACCAGCGGTGTACCGCGGCTGGTCAATACGCTGTGCGACACGGCCATGCTCGCCGCCTTCGGCCAGGACCGCGACCATGTCCTGATCGCGGACGTCAATACTTCGATCCAGGAGTTGGGCTGGAACAAGCCGCAGGCTCAACCCAACCCGGATGGCGTCGCACCCGCTGCGAACGCCGAGCGCACGGCGAACTTCGCCGGCACGCAGCGCGCGACTCACCACGACGGCCGCGATGCGCTCATCGACACGGCCAGTGACGGCCTTACCGGACCGGTGGGGCGCGTGATCGTGGTGACCGAGGGACGCACCACCCAGGAGCTGCCCTTGAGTGTCGGGCGCGTCATCATCGGCCGCACCGCCGACAACGACATTCAGGTGGACAGCCGCTTCGTGAGTCGGCATCACTGTCAGATCATCACCGGCGCCGAAGGCAGTGTGATCGAGGATCTCAACAGCACCAATGGCATCTTCGTGCAGGGGCGGCGCGTGCGCCGCTACAACCTCAACGATGGCGATATCGTCGTCATCGGCAAGCACGAAATCATGTACGTCGATGAACGCCTGGCGCGGGCGCGCCTGAACTCATCGGATGGCGCGGTCCGGGAGGGTACGGCCCGCGTGCCGACGCTGGAGAAGCCTGCCGGCGACCATGCCCATACCACCGTGCTGGACCCGACCGAGCACGCCGCCGACGGCTAGGGCGCATCGCTCCCGGGTGGCGGTCGCAATGCCGCGGTGGCCGCATCCAGCGCATCCGGAGCGTCATACTGGGCGCGCAGGCGACGATAGCCACGTCGCCGCAGCAGCACCACGACGCCTGCCATGAACGCCAGCAACCCCGGCAGTCCCAGGATCAGGCTCATGGCTGAAGAGGTCTGAAAATAGCTGCCGGTCAGCGCCAGCAGGCCCCCCAGCAGATACGCCCAGGGCAGGCCTTCATAGACCGGACGTGACAACCGGTGGTGAGCAGTGCTCATGGCGCAAGTTTAGTCGCCTCGAGGTCACTCGCGCGAGCGGCCCCGATCCAGGAAGCCGAACATTTTTGAAACCAGCGACGGCTTCCAGCCTTCGACGTGGAAGTCACCGCGGCGGGTCGGAATGTGGCGCTGCACCTCGGAGAGCAGCTCCTTGGGAAGGGTCAGTTCGGACTCGGTCCTGGGTTCTGGGGCCATGATTTACTTCCTTTGAGCGGTTCGGGTCACCGTACGGGGAATACCCCCCGCCAAAGTGTGCGAGACATCAC
>DATHOA010000074.1:0-15439 GCA_035485475.1 Steroidobacteraceae bacterium
CGAGCCGTGACGCTTCTGGACGATCCCCACGCTTTCCAACTCCTCGTAGGCCTTGACGATGGTGTTCGGCGTGACTTTCAGCCGCAGCGCGAAGGCGCGAATCGTAGGCAGTTCATCGCCGGGCTCGAGCAGGCCCGAGGCCACCGAGTAGCGGATCTGATTGACGATCTGCCGGTAGATCGGCACCCCGTCGGCGGGGTCGATTTTTATTTCCACCATGGTTGCGGATTGTTCATGTGTACCCGTAGAGTGATACACATTGGCCTCAGTTGTCAACCGTGTTAAAAAGCAGGATCGACGCCAATAAACAACTCCTGCTCATTGGGGCGTCCCGCGGCCTCGGATGCGCTTTGGCCGAGGAGTACCTCAGGCGGGGCTGGCACGTTGTCGCCACCGAGCGCGACAGGTCCACCTCGAAACTGCCCAATCTTCTCGGGGCCGCCGACGGCCGACTCGAAATCGAGACTGTCGACATCGTTTATCCGGATCAGGTTGCCGCGCTGCGCGCGCGACTGGCATCGAGAAAGTTCGACCTGCTGTTCGTGAATGCCGGTGTCAAGAACGATGATCGTGAAACGATTGCCGACGTTTCGACCGACGAATTCATGCGGGTGATGATCACCAACGCACTGAGTCCGATGCGCGTCGTCGAGGCTTTGCAGGATCTGGTACTCCCGGGGGGCACGATCGGGATCATGTCCTCCGGACAGGGCAGCATCGCCAACAATGAGAACGGGCAATACGAGGTCTATCGTGGCAGCAAGGCGGCGCTCAACATGTTCATGCGCAGCTTCGCCGCCCGCCACGCCGGTGACCGGCGAACTCTACTGCTCATGGCTCCCGGCTGGGTGCGCACCCAGATGGGCGGCCCGCAGGGCCGTCTGAGCATCGAGGAAAGCATACCGAATCTCGCCAATACCGTGGACGCGCAGGCCGGCAAGGCGGGTCTTCAGTATCTGGATTACCTGGGCCGCAAGGTGCCGTGGTGAGTGCGACGGAGCAACAAGTACGCGAAGCCCTGAATCGGCATTGGCAGGCATCTGCGGCCGGGGATGCAGATGCGGAACACGATATTTACGATGAAGATGCGATTTGTGAATATCCTCAGTCCGGTGAACGAATCCTCGGCAGACGCAACCTGCAGGCCCTGCGCAGCCATCATCCTGGCAAGCCGTCGGGTTTCACCGTCAGGCGCATCGTTGGCAACGCTGATCTGTGGATCACGGAATACACGATCACCTACCAGGGGCGACCTGCCTACACCGTGAGCATCATGGAGTTTCGCGACGGCAAGGTCGTGCACGAAACACAGTACTTCGCGGATCCCTTCGAGGCGCCGGCCTGGCGCAGCCAGTGGGTTGAGCGGATCACGTAACCGTCGCCGATTGTTGAGACGCGGCTCGCAGTTACCGCTCCAACGGTCGCAATCTCACCGGCGATCTGGTCTGATTTGCCCAAGATGCCAGGGCAATACAAACAACTGCTTGGGCTGCTATGCATTTCCGTCGTGGCGCTGATCGGCGCCGCACGGTTGTTCGACGATTTTTTGCACGCGCGTCGATTCGTCCAGTACGGCATCGAGAAGCAGGCAACCATCCTCGAACTCGATCACATGATCGGCGGGAAGTCCCCGCAGTATGTGTATTCGCTGCGGATCGACCAAAGCATCGTGTTCAAGACCTTTCCCTACAATTGGACGCTTCCCATCAAGCGCTCCTTTCTCGTGATGCCCAATGGGCCGGCGCCTGACAACATCGCGCTCGGCAACCAGAAGAGCAGCGCCATCGTCGTCCTGTGTTACATGGAGGGTTGTGACAGACCGGACAATCGGCTGATTTATCCGCTGGTGTTTCTGATGTTTGCGATCGGGGTTCCGTTCTTCTGGATACGGCTCATCAGGAACTGGGAGATCTCATAGGCCTTGTATATGCCGCAATGCGGCAAGCGATTTCCGTCCTATGATGGCGGCGTCCAATAAGAAACAAGGGGTATAGCAGATGACCACAGAATGCTTGAGCCTCGATGTCATAAAGCCCACGCCGACCCGGGAGCTCATCGCCCGCCGCGCGGTGCGCGGAGCTTACATTGGTTTCTTTGTCGACATGTTCGAAGTCTATCTGCCCATCGCGGTACTCGCTCCGGCGCTGGTCTACTTCATACCGACCGGCCTGAGCGCCGCCAGCAACGCAACAATCTTTTCTGTGGTGTTTGCCATCTCATTGATGGGGCGACCGATCGGCTCGATCGTCTTTGGCCACTTCGGAGACCGACTGGGCAGGCGGCGAATAACTCTGATTTCCATTGGCGGCTTTGCGGTTGCCACGCTTCTGGTTGCAGCGCTTCCTGGCTACGCCACGTGGGGAGGCGCATCCATTGCGGCCCTGCTGACCCTGCGCCTGGCCAATGGAATATTCATTGGCGGCGAATATACGGCGGCCAATCCTCTCGCCATGGAATATTCCTCAAAGCAAAAGCGTGGGCTCAATGCCGGATTGATTCACGTCGGCTACCCGGGCGCGCTGGTGTGCGTGACCCTGCTAACGGCGCTGCTGCTGAAGGCCGCGCCCGCCGGTGACGCCGGCTCGGCGTATGCCGTTTGGGCCTGGCGCATTCCGTTCGTGATTGGAGCACTTCTCGCCGGTGCCCTTTGCCTCTTCTACTATTTCCTGGTCCCCGAATCCGATGTCTGGCGGTCGTCAAAGAAGAGTGCGGCGCCGCTGAGGGAGATCTTCTCGGGCGCTGATCTGCGGCGGCTCGGGCAGCTCATCGTAGTGGTGAGCGGCGCGTGGCTCACCCTGGATGCCACGGTCGCGGCACTTCCAGGCGTAATCAATTCGGTGCTGGGCGTGAAGTCCACGGATGTCAATACGGGCATCCTGATCGGCGCGGCGATTTCAATGCCGCTGATGCCGTTGATGGGCGTCCTGGGTCAGAAGTTTGGCCGCCGACCCGTCATCGCAACGCTCGGAGTGTTGAATCTGTTCCCGGCGAGCACGCTGTATTACGTCCTGGTTGCGGGCGCCTATCACCAGTCGGCCCTGCTTATTGGCCTGGTCGCACTCATCCTGGCGCTCACGATTCCGGTCTGGGCAGTCATCACTCCCTACCTGGCGGAGAGCTTTCGAACCGAAATCCGTTCCTGCGGTTATGGGATCAGCTACAGCGCGGCGACCATCCTGCCGGGGTTGTACTCCTTTTACATGCTCGCCTTGGCCAAGGTCATTCCCTATCAGTTCACTCCAATCGTGTTGCTTGTCCTGGGGGGTCTGATGCTCAGTCTTGGCGTGCTCGCCGGACCGGAAACGAAGGATGTGGACTTCGGTCAATGACCGGGGCAAGAGCGGTTAGCGCCGAGGTTTCTTGGTGGTCGATCGCGCTTGTCCCTCGACCATATCCCTCAGGCGATCGATTGCGCGGTCCCAGCCCGCCGAGATCATTTCAAGGTACGCGCATGCTTCGGTCAGGCGCCGTGCATCGGGCATGTACAGCACCTCGCGGCCGCGTCTCTCATGGGTCACCAGGCCTGCGCCGTCCAGTACCTGCAGGTGCCTCACAATTGCCTGTCTGCTCATCCGCGCGCCGGCGCCGAGCGCCGTCGCCGTCAGCGCCCCACCCCTGAGCCTGGCCAGTACTGAAAGTCGTGTCTCATCGCCAAGAGCGAAAAACATCTCGGCGAGCCGGGGCTCACTGCTTCTCACTGTAATTCCGGATGTTCTGCGCCTGTCCGGCCCACCCGGCCTCATTCATCCGAAATGCTCGCTCACGTCTGTGTGCAGGCACGCGCTCGAAGCCCGATTCCACGATGGTGAGGAGCGTTCCCTCCGCGACCGTCGCCAGGCGAAATTCCACCAACGTGGTCGGCTCCGTTTCAGGATCAACTTCCGCATCGATACCGTAGGGAATCCAACGGAAGCTGAAATAGCCCTCCGGCTCAATACGCTCGACCGTACAGAATACCAAGGCCTTGTCGGGCAATTTCACCTTCGAGGGCGCCAGACCAAGTTTGCGCTGGTAGTCGCGGATCACCGCTTCGTTGAGCGCGACGTTGAAAGTACCCATGATCGGCTTGCCGACCACGAATTCACCATCCAGATCCATTCCGAACCAACTACCAAACTCCCTGGCCGTGGAAATTGCCCGCCATACGCGCGCAATCGGGGCCCGCACGATAACCCGTTTCTCTATGCTGTCGAATGTTTCCATGTGCAACCTCCTTGTTGCATGTATATCGGCGCGTAGCGCTGAATCAGCCTCAGGAGTGGTGGCGCGAGAAAAACTCCCAGATGAGTGCGCTCGCGTCGAGCTGATCGACCTGTTCCGCCGCCGAGGCGGAGCCTTGCTCAGATGTGCTCGGATGCGGCCAGATATGTCCGCCGCCGTGCTCAACCGGCGCGTCGGTTCTATAGAGGATCATCTCGGCGGCATCGCGGCAGCCCCGATAGGTCACCTTGGTCACATGGGTCGAAACGCTCTGCTGCGACGGACTACTCTGGCATCCGTCCAGATTGCCCCAGCGCGCCAACGCCACCGCTACGCTATATCCCCAGCGGGATGCCCCATCACCGTCGAAGCGATTGGTCGGATCGTGCACACCATGGAACGTGATGATCGATATGGCGCGCTGTGGTTCACACGTTTTCGTGTCCGGAGCCTTGAAATCACCCGCTCGCGGCACGCCCGCGCGCAGGCCGGATACCGGTGCCACTGCCGCGATACGATCGGACAGTTCGCAGGCCAGGGCTGAGGCCATCCGCGCGCCGCCCGAGAAGCCCGTCACGTAGATCCGATGCGGATCGACACATGCGCCCTGTTCGAGCTGCCGTATGGCGTCCCGGAAGAATTGCACATCGTCGGGTGCATTCGCGGGCATCTGCACGCTGCCGATCAGCGGAACTCCGGGCACGTGCCAGTAGTAACTGTCCGTGGGGCTATCGGGATCGGCAATTCCGCCGTTCGGATTGGCGAGAATGAATGCGTGGCGATCCGCCTGCGCCGTGAGCCCCGAGTGCAGCGCTTGCTGTCGGCCGTTACCCCCGCTGCCATGCAGATCGAACACGAGGGGGATGTCGGAGCGCCCCGCCGCGGATGCGGGTATGTACACCGGCACTTTGCGATTCAGACCACCGGAGGACACCGTCACGACTTGCCAGCCCGGGACCGGGGCAGCTTGGGAGCAGCCCGCGGCCGCCTGACTGAAGGACGGCACCAGCAGGAGCGCACAGGCCAAGCCCACGGCAATGCCGCTCATGCTGAAGAAACGGTTCACAGTGCGCATGACTATCTCCCTGCCAAGCAGACTTGCGCAGTGTAGCGCCCGTTTGATTCCGCTGCTTAGCGAAGCTCTCTGAACAGGTGGGCCTGGGCGGCGCTGACGGGCAGCAGCTCCTCGCGCCCCTTCAACTTCACCTCCAACCGGCCGCGGAAGGTGCGGTAGATGGTATCGATGGCTCCGACGTTGACCACCACGCTGCGGTGTATCTGCCAGAACATCTGGGGATCGAGCTTCTCGCGCATCTGCCGCAGCGAGGAGCTCATCAGGAACGAGCCCACTGGGGTGACCACCGTGGTGTACTTGGTGTCGGCGCGCAGGTAGGAGATTTCTGCAACCGCCACCACGCGCAGCTCGGCGCCATGCGGCACGGTCAGCCACTTCATGTATTTCGAGCCTGGCGGGGCAATGTCGCGCAGCAGCTCGGCGATGTGATTGAGGTCGGCCGGGGGCTCGGACAGGCGGCCACGCAGGCGTTCCACCGTGAGGCGCATGCGGTCGGTCGAGATCGGCTTGAGCACGTAGTCGAGGGCGCCTTGCTCGAAGGCGGCGACGGCGTACTTGTCGAAGGCGGTGATGAAGGCGACGTGGGCACGGCCGTTCAACCGCTGCGCAACGGTCAGGCCATCGAGGCCCGGCATTTGAATGTCGAGGAACACGACATTGGGACGGCAGCGCTCGATGGCGCGAAGCGCCTCCACGCCATCACCAACTTCCGCCACCACCGCCAGTTCCGGCCACAGCTCGCCCAAGGTGTCGCGGATCTCGCGTCGGATCAGCGGTTCGTCCTCGGCGAGGATGGCGGTGGGCGCCGTCATGGCTGCCCCTCAGCCGCCGCAACTGCGCGCGCTGCCCGCTGGCGCAGCTCTGTGATGAGCCGCTCGAGTTCCGCATCGGCCCCGGCACTGCCGGTGGCATACAGATTGCGCAACCGCTCAAGGCGCTGCCGGATGGCCGGTGGATCGACTTGTGTCTCGGTGGCAGCCAGGCGCGAGGCGATCAGCTGCTGCTCGGCCCGCAAGCGCGCCAGCTCCCCCGCACGTACGCCGGCCAGGATGCGCCGCGCACTCTGGCGGTTCAGGTACACCATCAGCGCCGTGCCCCACAGGGTGCCGACCCCAAAGAAAGTCAGCACGAAACGCGGCAGCCCGGCCATCGGATCCGTGATCCGAAGTGCGGCATCGAGCCCGAGCTGCGCCAGTGCCGCCACCAGCGAGGCACATATCGTCACCGCCACGAAGGCGCGCCCTACTCGCCAGCCGCGGCGTACGGCCTCGTCCCCCGCCAGTGCTGCCAGCATCACGCACAACCCGCTCGCGCCCTCCTGCACCAACAGGAACGACAGGTAGCCACGCGCGGGCGGCCCCAGGGCCAGCAGCCAGCGAATCAGCACATACAGCAGCCCCAGCGACTGCGTCAGGGCGACTGCCCGCCAGGTCACCGCATGCGCCACGGCGCGCGCAAAACCGGTCATGCGGCGCACAGGACTGGAGAATCGGACGATCGCGTGTGCGTCCATGATGCTATCGCAGCGGCAACATCACGCTGGCCACCACGCCGCGTGGTTCGGCGGCCCGCAGCGACAGTACCGCCTGTGCTCCGTACATCATCAGCAGGCGCTGGCGGATGTTCGCCAGTCCGGTGCCGTGGCCCTGGCGCACGTCCATACCGCGACCGGAGTCCGCCACTTTCAGCAGTATTGCGTTGCCCTGGCGCACCGCGCTGACGCCGATGCAGCCACCCTCCACCGCGGGCCCCACGCCGTGCTTCAACGCATTCTCCACCAGGGTCAGCAGCATCATCGCGGGGATGCGCTCCTGCGCCAGGTCACCGGGTGCCTCCACCGTGTATGCCAGCCGCGATCCCATGCGCGCGCGGTAAATGGCGAGATAGGCCTCCACCAGCTGCAGCTCCTGGACCAGCGGCACCTCGCCATCGTGCAGCCGTGGCGAGGCTGCTTCGAAGTAGCGCAGCAGATTGTCGAGCATGTCTACGGTCGCCGCGCGGTCATTGCGCGCCAGCGCCCGCACCACCGAGAGGCTGTTGAACAGGAAGTGCGGCTCGATCTGCGCCCGCAGCAGCCCCAGCTGCGCCCGCTGCAGCTCGGCGTCGAGACTGGCGCGCTGGATCTGCGTGCGCGCCAGGGCATCTGCGGCCGCGCGCGAATCGCTGTGGTAGAAGCACACACCCACCACCAGGCCGGCGCTGGAAAATCCGTCAAGCACGTAGCCCAGCGAATGCCAGTTCCAGCCGAAGTGGACGCCGGCTGCGACGTGCAGGCACCACCACCACAGCGGCGCGCTGCAACCGAGAATCCAGGGCACGCGCCACGGACCGGCGCGGGGGGCGAGATTCACCATGGGCGGGATCAACAACGGCCCGGGCAGGTCTTCCCAGAAATTCAGCCACTGGATGGACAGGAACTGATGGATGAATCCGTTCCAGTCCGCCGACAGCAGTTTGATCAACCCCTGCTGCAAGCCGCCCCAGAAGCTGAGCACCACCGTCAGCATCACGATGTAGCCGATGCCGTTGTATAGACCGCGGATGCGATCCCAGGGCAGCGAGCTGGGGCGCGCCAGCGTGAAGGCGATGGTATTCATGCGTGACCTGCGGTGGCCGGCATAGGGTGCTCCGGTTCGTGGCGGCAGCCTGCGCTGCAATGCAACGGCTTGATACTAGTTTTGCCAGGGCACCGAGTCATGCTGCACCCGCGTCCCGCCACTCGCAAATGCAGCGGTTCACGGCCCGCCGGGGGCCGATTTTGCGCATTCGCTCCCGCAATCAGGGACTTCAGTCGAGCCGAATCCGCGTTGGTCGGAAAGTCGCGGCACGGCAGTTCGGCCGCGCCGATGCTGCACGCTAGCCCTGAGTTGCACGGGACACCGGCGCGGCACGGGCGCAAACCTGATCTCAAATCAAAGGGGAACTACGATGCAACACTGGATCAAGCCGATGGCCGCGGCCATCGCTCTGGCGGGATGTGCGCTCACTACACAGCAGGCCCAGGCCGGCTGCAACGCAGCGCCGGAAAAGGGCTTCACACCGGCCCTCTACCGGCAGGCGGAGGCCGGCGGCATGCTGAAGACCGACTACAGGGAGGGCGGACCGTTCAACACCGCGTCCATTACCGGATTCTACGAATACGAGTGGTGGGCCCCCATCGGCCCCGGCGGCGCCAACGTACTTTTCGACTCGGGTTATGAAAGCGTGCACGACGATGGCACGGAACTCGGCAATTCCGGTTCGCGGGCGCCGGTAACGGGCAACTTCTGCACGGGCATCTGGGCGCAGACCGGGCCGTTGACCTATGAGATCAACCATTGGGGACTGTCCTGGGTGACGGACGGTCCGCCGACAGGTTACGCCCCGCTCAACGGCAAGGCCGATAACCCGGACAGCGCCTTCGTGTTCGCAGGCCCGGCCAACATCCTGCAGAAACTCGTGCTGGCCAGGGACGGCAACAGCTACACCGGGACTTTCACGTTGACGCAGTACCTCCCCAACCCCAACGGACCGGCTTTTGATACGTCGGCGGGGCCGGCCGGGCCGGCCATCGTCGGCACCATCAGGGCCTGCCGCGTCGTGGCGGGCAAGGAGCAGCCTCGCTGCCCATTCTGGACGGTGACGCAGTAACCCCCGTGGCGCAGCCGCATGGATGCCCAAGGGCCCATGCGGTTGCACCGCGCTTTCTCGTTTACGATCAATCATATGCAAGTCCCCGCACGACTACGTGTGACTGCTGTGTGATTCAACACTAAGATGGCCAAAAGCCACGGCAGTGGATTCATCACGATTGAGAGATTTCCCATGAAGCCATTGCGCCTGAGCGCCCTCCTTCTCGTGCTGGTGGCAGCTGGCGCGACCGCCGCAGATGCGCCCGCAAAGCCCGATGATTCGCCACCGGCAGCCTGGCGTGAGGTCTCGCCAGATAATCTGATTCTGGTTGAGACGCGCTATGGGACGGTGGCGATCGAGCTGGCGCCGGACTTCGCGCCTAACCATGTCGCGCGCATGCGCCAACTGCTGCGGAACCATTTCTTCGACGGCCGCACGTTCTATCGCGTGATCGACGGTTTTGTCGCGCAGGGGGGCGCGGACCAGGACACGTCGGCGACGCCCGACGCGCCGGTCAATCCGCAGCATTTGAAGGATTGGCCACCCATCAAGGCGGAATTCGACGCCTCATTGCCGCATGGCGCTGTATTTACGCCATTGGGCAGTGTCGATCTGTTCGCGCCGGAGGCCGGCTTCGTAAACGGATTCCCGGTCGGTCGCGATCCGAAGGACGGTAAATCCTGGATCATCCAGTGCCCGGGCGTGTTCGCCTTCGCTCGCGATAATGCCGACGACACCGCGACGACGGAATTCTACATCGTCATCGGGCAGGCGCCGCGCCGGCTGGACCGCAATCTCACCGCATTCGGCCGGGTAATTTCGGGCATGCAATTCGTGCAAAAGCTCAATCGCGGCGATGCTGATGTGGATGCAGGCGTAATCGGCGACGTCTCCAAGCGCGATCCCATCATCCACATGACCCTGGCGTCGGAGCTGCCGCAAAAGCAGCGCCCCCACTACCAGGTGCTACGCACCGACTCCCCAACTTTTGCGGACAAGCTGCAGCAGGCCCGCCATCCTCCGCGAGAGTTCTACCACCGTCCCGCCTCGCCCAATCTTGATATCTGCGGCGTGCCACTGCCGGTGCGATTGCGACCCTGAATGCTGCCGCGCAGAGCCATGATAATCGGCGTGGCCGCATTGGCCGCCGCCAGAACAGCTGACAGCGTCACGACTGACACAGCGGAGGTACAGATGAATACGTCGACGGAACGCGTACTGGGTATCGGCGGACTATTCTTCCGCAGCCGCGACCCCAAGCAATTGGCGCAGTGGTATCAACTTCATCTGGGGATTGACCCCGTACCCGCAGACTATGGCCATCAAGTGTGGCAACAAGACGCCGGCCCGACGGTATTCGCTCCATTTGCGATGGACACGAACTATTTCGGATCAAAGCAGCAATCCTGGATGGTGAACTTCCGAGTTCGAAGTTTAGACGCCATGGTGGCGCAGCTGCAGAAGTCCAACATTGAAGTGAAGGTCGACCCTGAAAAATATCCCAACGGGCGATTCGCCAGACTGCACGATCCGGAAGGCAATCCGATCGAGCTATGGGAACCGGCAGGCTCTACTCGCCCGTCGCCGGATCAATGATTGACGTCACGGCGGAGATCTTATTGGCGGGAAAGCCACCGAGCTCGGCGTGTCGTCGTATGAGGGACTCATCGGCGGCGTGATAGATACAGTAGATCTTATCGGCGGTCACATAACTATGGATCCAGTGCACGCTGGGTCCCAGGCTGCTCAGCACTCCACAGGACTTTTTCGAAATCATCTTCAAGTCGGCGGGACTCAACTTACCCGCGCCGGGGATATCCCGTTCAATCACAAATTTCGGCATGATCATCTCCTTTGGCTGTCCGGTAACGTCATCGCAAGTGTCTGTTAAACCGCCCCCTGCGTCTTGAAACGCGGATGAAAAATTTCTAAAGCCGTTGTCCGCGGGCAGTTCTGTCCGTTATTCTCGTTACCTATCAATAACTTGCGAATTCCGCCGGCGCGGTTCCGCGGCGCTGATGCCGGGGCCACCAGCGGCCGCGGTCTCGAAAATCAGTTGCTACGGGCGATCTGAACGGCAGCTTCGGCCGGTGCGATTCCGCGGCCCACCGCGTACGCTGTGAGCGGCGACAGGTTGATCTTTGCAACTGCATTCTTGACGGCCGAGTGCCAGCACCGGGAAAACCGCCGGGGCGAGGACAGCGAGCCACTCACGTCGAGATCACTGCAGACGCTTTGCGCGGCCAGCGCAACGCGATTGTAGAGGAGGGCTGTATTCCGGGCGTCGGTCGGATTCAGATCCGCAAATCGCACTACTGCGGTATGGCGCTCAGTGTCCGCGTTGGCCTGGGCGGCAGTGAGGATGCCGGCCGCGACGGTGGCAACGGCAACTAGCGTGGTGAGGTTCTTCATGGCAGTCTCCCGATTGATTGTGAATTCAGCATTTCGGCTTCTCATCTGGGTCTGCAACCCTTTGTCTGCATCAGATGATTGGCTTGATGTGTAGGATCTTCTTGGTAGCGCGGAGGGTCTTGAAGAGCTGCTGAAAATTCTCTGAAACGTTTCTGTCGCGGCGCGAAGGGGCGGTGGGCCTACCGTCATCAACCGGCCGCCCAAAGGCGAATCATGGATCTGATACGTGTCGGAACGCTTGAGGTCTATCCCTCCGAACGGATGTTGCATGCAGCAGGTAAACCCGTGGAGCTCGGGGCGCGCGCTTTCGACCTGCTGTTGGTTCTCATCGAGTTCCACGGCCGACTCGTAACCAAGGCCACGCTGCTGGAGCGCGTCTGGCCGCGCCTCGTGGTGGATGAGAACAATCTTCCGGCGCAGATCGCGAGTTTGCGTCGCGTACTGGGCGCCGGCGCCATTCGCACGGTGCCGGGTTTCGGCTATCGCCTCGAACTGGAGGTCTTCATCGAGCAACGCTCCGGGGAGACGCACGCACCGGCCGCGATAGCCGTGGAGCGCGAGCCGCCGCGCCTGCCGGTACCGCACCGCGCGTGGCCGAACCGGCTTGGACCATTGGTGGGACGCGACGACAACGTACGGGATGTGGAGGAGGCGTTGCGCCGCTCATGCCTCGTAACCATCGTGGGCATCGCCGGGGTCGGGAAAACCCGGCTTGCCCAGGAGATACTCGCGCGCGAAGCAGACCGGCCTGGCGCCGCAGTTGCGTGGGTGTCGCTGGCACCGCTCGAGGATGTGAGTCACCTGTCTTCCGCTATCGCGCTTGCGGTGGGCCTGCCCTTGCCCGACGGTGTCGACGGATTTACGGCACTGCGCCAGGCTCTCGAAAACGTGGCGCTACTGATTACGCTGGATTGCGCGGAGCATCTCGGTGATGCGCTGGTCGCGCCGTTGACGGAACTCCTGGCACACACCCGGGGCCTGCGCGTTCTGGTCACAAGCCAGGCTCCGCTCGGTATCGCCGGCGAGCTTGTCTACCGTCTGCCGGTGCTGACCGTACCGGCGGCGGGAACACTGGCGATGGAGTCAGCCGGCTATGCGGCGGTCGTGTTCTTCGCTCAGCGGGCCGCAGCAGCGGACCGACGCTTCGAGCTGTCCGCGGCCAATCTCCCGGTGGTCGCCGAAATCTGCCGGCGCCTGGATGGAATTCCGCTGGCACTCGAACTCGCTGCGGCGCGCGTTCCGGCATTGGGAGTCGCAGCACTACTTGAGCGGCTCGATGATCGATTTCGGCTTTTGAAGCTGGCCGGGCGTTCGCCGAATCCCCGCCATGGGGCACTACATACCGCATTCGACTGCAGCTACGGATTATTGACGCCAGCGGAGCAGCGGGTGTTCAACCGGCTTGGCACGTTCGCCGGAAGCTTCTCACTTGCGGCCGCGGCGTGCTGTGTTGCCGATGAAAGCGTCGATATCTCCGAGGCCATCGACCTGATTGGACGGCTGGTTGACCGCTCGCTCGTCACGGCATTGGCTGTCGACCCGCCGCGTTACGTCTTGCTCGAAACCGCACGCTACTATGCGCTCGAAAGACTTGCAGCCAGCGGCGAGCTCGAGGGCGCACGAAAACGCATGGCGGCAGCGATGCTGGAAAGGCTCGACCTGGCCTACCAGGAGTATTGGTCGCAGGACGAAGCCGCGTGGCTGCATCGGTACGTGCCCGAGCTCGACAACGTACGTGCGGCCATTGACTGGGCCACCGGCAACGATCGCGCGCTCGGGGTGGCTTTGTTCGGCTCCGCCTGGCCTTTGTTCGTCGAAGCGGATCTCTATGCCGAGGGTCGCGCCCGCTATGCGCAGGTACTTGCCCTGCTGTCCGATTCCCTGCCGCGTGCCCGGGTCGGGCGATTCTGGGAGGCGATCGCGGCCTACGATGCGACACGCCAGTGCGATCGCGCGCGGTACGCTGCCGAGCTCGCCGCTCAAGTGCACTCGGCGACCGGCGAAAGCCGCGCGCATTACTACGCGCTGATGCAGCAGGCCTTCAGCTGGCGCGTGGACACGGAGGCCGCGCGCGCGGCATTCGACACCGCGCGCAGCCTCGAGGATCCGACCTGGCCGGCGCGCCTGCTGACACATGGCGCACTGACCGAGGGCGCACTGCTGATGAGCGCCGGAAAATTCCCCGAGGCTCGCATCGCCTACCAGCGAGCCGTGCGGTTGGCCCTGACGACGAGCGAACGGCAGGCGCTCGCGGCAACCGTTCACATCGTCGAACTGGATATTGCGCGGGACGATACCACTGCCGCCCTGCAACTCGGGCGTCCGCTGGCAATCAGCCTGCGGCACATGGGGCGGACCGAGGCGCGTTTCGAACTTCTGGTCCTGACCTTCAGTGCGCTGCTGATTGCCGGTGATACCGCTGAGGCGCGCGGAACGGGTGCCGAACTTTATAATCTTGTCGTGCGACACGACACCAGCAATCTGTACACCGTACTGGATGCGATGGCGTTTCTGGCCTGCGCAGATCGGCAGTATCTACTGGCAGCGCGAATTGCCGGCTGTGCGGATATTGCCCACGAGGCACACGGGCAGGTACGCCGGCGTCCGGCCGCGCAGCGAATGCGCACCGCCGTCGTAGCCGCTCTCGATGAACATCTGGGCGCATCGTGGCGCGCCGCCGACGATCATTGCCGCGAACCGCTGGACGAAGCGACGGCCTGTTCGCTGGCGCTCGGCCTTGCCTGACGCTCGCGCGCGTAGCAAGTCACTGCGCAGCCTTGACGCATTTATCTGCGAAACAACATCGGCACCCATGCCGCGAGCAGCCTTAGCAAGAATTTCGGCGGATAGCTCGGATAACTGGGAATGTCATCGGGCACAGTGACGTTTTCAGGCTTGAACTTCGTGCAGATACGCATTTCTATCGGCGGGGGATTTCCGAGCATCCGCATGCGGTAGATCGGCACCCAGTGACGAACGTTGTCAAAGTTCATGAACACCGGCGCGTTGCAGCACGTCGCCACCACCCTGTTGGTAACCGATTCGTGCTTGAGCTTGTAGGACTTGAGCAGAGAGTTCCCGGTCACGCACCGCACTCGATCCTTTGGGAATAGGACATAGGCGGTTCCGCCGTCCTCGCCCGCGAGCAACGGTGCTCCGGGTAGCGCTGCGAGCTGCCGTGCGCCGGCCTGACAGTCGTCGCAGTAGCAGACACTGGTCACTATGGGATTGCCGATGAGCATTAGCTCGACGCGGCCGCACGCGCAAGCTGCTCGGATATCGGTGCCGGAGTGACTAAGCATTAGGGTTCTCCCTTCCTGATTGACCCGGCCCATTTGGGTCGCCTGAGCGCGAAGTTACGGGAATCCTTACCCAGGTTTACGGGATTCATATTGAGTGTTACTGTCAGTTATCTGAATAACTACTAGTATCTTTAAATGTCCGTTGCCAAGCGTCCCTACCATCAGACGGTTCGCGCGGCGGCCGCCGCGAGCCTTCGCCAGCGAGTCGTGACAGCGTTCAACGGGCTGCTTCTGAGCCGCTGGATCGACGAGATCACCCTGGATGAGGTGGCCGCTTGCGTCGGGACCACACGACAAACCGTAATCCGCCTGTTCGGCGGCAAGGACGGACTGCTTGAGGCCGTCATGGATCTCCTGCGTGCACAAGCCGTACCGCGCACTTCCATGCCCGCCAATGTTTCCGCGCGAGCCGCCCTTGAGGCCCTCATCGCGCACTACGAAGCAGTGGGCGACATGGTGGTGCGCTTCCTGGCCCAGGAGGAACGGCATTCGGCCTTGCGCCCACTGCTCGCACGGGGGCGGCGCGAGCATCGCGCATGGGTCGCGGAGAGATTTGGTTCGATGCCGAGCGGTTTGAGCGAGATTGAGCGGGAGCGGCAGATCACCCGCCTCATTGTCGCCACGGATATCTACACCTGGAAGCTGCTGCGGCGGGACTTGGGCAAGAGCCAAGACGAGGTCCTGCATCTGATGGTCGGCATCATCAATAAAGAAACAGGGGAATTCACATGAGGCAGGGATCGCGCCTGCGCGTACTCATGGCTCACTGGGACGGCAGCGGCAACATACCGCCGCAGCGTGCCCTGGCGCGGGAGTTGACTCGGCGCGGTCATGACGT
>DATHOA010000075.1:0-6429 GCA_035485475.1 Steroidobacteraceae bacterium
GACGAACGTGAAGTTCAGATCATTGGCGGCCTGGCTCACCAGGTAGACCTGTTGCTCGGCAAACAACTCGAAGGCCTCACCCAGCTGGTGCAGGATGCCGCGGATATTGCGCCCCACCAGGCTGACGGAGGCGCAGGGGCCGATGGCGCGGGCCCGGCACAGGCCGGACAAGGCGCCGATCAGCGCATCCAGCTGCTCGCTGTCCAGGGTATTGGCCTGCGGATCCAGCGACACCGTGACGTTGGTTTCCGAAGTTGAAACCAGGTCCACGGACATGCCGTGATCCTTGAAAATCTGGAAGGCATCGGCGAGGAAGCCCACCTGGTGCCACATGCCCGGGCTGTCGAGTGCGATCAGGGTGATGCCCTTCTTGATGCACACCGCCTTGACCTGTGCGCCGCTGTCACCGGCATCGGCACTGAGTACGGTGCCGGGAAGGTCCGGTACCTGGGTCGCCAGCACATGCAGGGGAATCTGGTACTGACGCGCCGGCAGAATGCAGCGCGGGTGCAGGACCTTCGCGCCACTGCTGGCAATTTCCTGAGCCTCATCGTAATGCAATGAGCGCAGCTGGCGCGCACTGGGCGTGGAGCGCGGGTTGGCGCTGAACATGCCCGGCACATCGGTCCAGATCTCCAGCCGCTCGGCACTGAGCTTGGCGGCGAGATAAGCCGCTGAGGTGTCCGAACCGCCGCGCCCCAGCAGCACCGTGTTGCCATCGGCATCACTGGCGATGAAGCCCTGGGTGATGACCACCTGACCCAGGTCATTCAACTGCTCACGGAAGGCTTCATCGGGTGTGAAGATACAGGTGGCATTGAGCACCGAGGCCTTCGCGGAGCCGCCGCGATGTTCATCGGCCTTCAGTACGCTGCGCGCATCCAGCCAGTGTGCATCCAGGCCCTGAGTCTTCAGGAAGTGTGCGCCGAGTTCGGTGGCCATCAGTTCGCCCGCCGCCATGACACGCGCGCGGGTCTTGTCACTCAATTCACCGACCAGGGCGACGCCGGCACTGATCTGGCCCAGTTCCTGGAACTGGCGCTGCAGCTGCGCGCTGACCGGAATCTGCAGTTCCGCGGCCAGACGCCGGTGACGCTCCTGGATGGCGGCGAGTACGTCCTCGTGCGACCCATGCAGGGCGGACTCGATCAGCTTTTCCAGCTTGTCGGTGGTGCCGGTGACCGCCGAGTGAACTATCAGTACGCGGGCCCCCGAGTCCAGGCGGGAACGTACGATCTGCACGATGTTGCGCCAGTTGGCCAGTGAGGAAACACTGGTACCACCGAACTTCAGAACGACCCATTGCGGAAAATTGCGCGCCACGATGCGGTGCCCCTCGCTATGGGCTGACTTTATTGGAATGTATCTACGGCAAGTGGTGTGGGTTCCGGGGCCGGTCCCGGCGGCACGCGCTATCCCTCATCATCGAAGATGTCGCGCAGATCCTTTTCGAGCTTGCGATCTGCGAGCACCTCTTCGAGCTTGCTCCACGCGGCCTTGCCGCGCTTGCCCTGAGTGCGTACGCGTTTGTCCACGCGGTCCAGAATACGGTCGTAATCAGTACCGTCTTCGGGTGCGTTATTGAGGAATTCGTCGTCTAGATCGAAGTTTTCGTTATCTCGCTCTGACATCGCTGAAGGTTAAATTTGCACGTAAAAACAATGACTTACACCCAAAAGGTTAACCCTGCGGGTGCGCGAACTATAACGGATCCGCGCAGCCTTTCAACTGTTTGTACGGCAAACCGATGCCGATGGCCTGCCAGCTGATGCCTACAGGGACACTTCCAAAGCTGCCGTAAGGCTCTTTTGCGAGCCAGTTCGTGCCTGTTCGCGTCTTTTTCGTGCCTATTGGGTGATCCAGCGACTGCTTTCCGTGGCCGGTGGCGCAGGCGGAGGCGGTACCGCGGGCGCATTACCCTCGCCCGGAACCGTGGGTGCTGGTGCGGGAGCTGCCGCAGCGGCCGGATCCACATCCGCCTGCAGGCCCACCAGCACCGGAATGCCGTTCGCCGTCTTCAGCGTATCGACGGCGATGTCCCAATTCACCGCCGTGGTCGAATTCCCCAGCACTTCATTCAGCATGGTCTCGAACTTGCTCAGCACCGGGTCGATGGTCTGCCCCTGGGCATCCACCGGCGGATGCGCCTCCAGCAACAGGTCGCCGTTCACGAAGGCCACCTTCAGGGGCACATTGATCAGGTAAACCTTGGTGCCCACGGGCACCGTCGGGAAGATCGCGGCCACATCTTCCGGATACATGCGGATGCAGCCATGGGTGACGGCCATGCCGACGGCCAGCGGATTATTGGTGCCGTGAATCAGGTAGTCGCCGGGATGAATGGCCAGGCGCATCGCAAACAAGCCCAGCGGGTTGTCTGGTCCTGACCGGATGACGCCGCTGGGCAGTGGATCGCCGTTGGCCAGATGTTCCGCACGCACCGAAGCCGGCGGATTCCAGGTGGGGTTGGTCTCCTTGGAGACGACATGCGTCAGCCCCATGGGGGTCTGCCAGTCCATCTTGCCGATGCTCACCGGGTAAGTGACGACGGTTGGCGCGTGGCCCTTGCGCGGCTTCGGAAAATAATAAATCCGATGTTCGGGAATGTTGACGACAATGCCGTCGCGCGGTCCCGGCGGCAGAATATGCCGACCGGGAATCACGATATCCTTGCCCTCTCCCGGCAACCACGGATCGACCTTGGGATTGGCACGGGCGATTTCCTCATAGCCCAGACCGTAGCGGCGCGCGATCTCCACCAGCGTGTCCGAATAGTGGGTCTGGATGTGCAGGTCCTCGCCCACCACCTGGATGCTCGGATCCGTGAGGTCGTAGACGGCTGCCTGTGCAAGCCGCACGCCGGATGCGGCCAGAACCAGGACCAGAAGCGCGCTCAACTTTTTCATTGCATTCGGGGCGGTAATCATTTACCTGCACATTCTACCCTCTTTCGACCTCGCACCCATGCCACAGCCCCTGCCCCGCACGTTTTTTGCCCGCGATGCCGTCGCGCTGGCCGAGGATCTGGTCGGTATGCATCTGGCGATCCGGCAACCCGGGGGCGTGGCCATTGGCCGCATCGTCGAGACCGAGGCCTACCAGGGCCCCGACGATCTGGCCGCCCACAGCGTCGGTGGCCGACGCACCGCGCGCACCGAAGTGATGTATGGCCCGGCCGGACACGCTTACGTGTACCTGATCTATGGCATCTGGAACTGCTTGAACGTGGTCGCGGCGAAACCCGGCATACCGCACGCCGTCCTGCTGCGTGCGGTCGAGCCGGTGTCCGCTCTCACCGGACCCAGCTGGGGCCCAGGCCTGTTGTGTCGTGCCTTCGATATTGATCGCTCACACAACGGCCTGGACCTGCGCGGCAAGCAGCTGTGGATCGAGGCGCCCAAAACCACCCGCACGGGGCGCGTGTGCACCGGCCCGCGCATCGGCGTGGATTATGCGGGTGAGTGGGCGCAGCGTCCCTGGCGCTTCTTCGACCCGGACTCGCCGTTTGTTTCAACCGTATCGGCCGCCGCCAGGCGCCGCGCCCTGGAGCGCCGCAAACCCGATCAGATCCAGGTCTGAGTGTCGCCGCGGCCCGCGCCGCCCCAGCCGAGAATCTGCCGCTCCTGCAGCAGCGCGACCACGCGTGCGGCGGACTGCGCCAGAGTTTCCTTCAGTGTGTCGAGCCGCAGGTCCGGGTGCTCCGGCACCTCGTAGGGTGAATCGATTCCGGTGAAGTTCTTGATCAGCCCGGCCTGGGCGCGCGCATAAAGACCCTTCGGATCGCGGCGTATGCACTCCTCGAGCGGCGTATCGACAAACACTTCGATGAACTCACCGTCCGGCACCAGCTCGCGCACCATGGCGCGCTCGGCGCGAAACGGGGAGATGAAGGAACACAGCACGATCATGCCGGCATCGGTGAACAGCCGGGCCACCTCGCCCACGCGGCGGACATTCTCGACGCGGTCCGCATCGGTGAAGCCCAGATCGCGGTTCAGGCCGTGCCGCACATTGTCCCCGTCCAGCAGGTAGGTGTGCGCGCCACCGCCGTGTAGTTCCTTCTCCACCAGGTTCGCGATCGTCGACTTGCCCGATCCGGAAAGTCCCGTGAACCACAGGATCACGGGCTTGTGACCATTGCGATGCACGCGGGCGATTTTGTCGACTGAGAGGCTCTGCCGGTGCACATTGGTTGCGCGCCGCAGGCCAAAGCAAATCATGCCGGCGCCCGCGGTCGCGTTCGTGAAGCGGTCGATGAGGATGAACGCACCGGTTTCGCGATTCTCCAGGTACGGATCAAGCGCAACGGGTGCGGCAGTGGCCAGGTTGCACATGCCGATTTCATTGAGGCCCAGGGTCTTGGCCGCAATATGCTCCAGGGTATTCACGTCCACCTTGTGCTTGAGCGTCGTGACGCGCGCGGGCACGAAGCGGGTGCCGATGCGCATGAGGTAGGAGCGGCCCGGCAGCATCGGGTCCTCGGTCATCCACAGCAGGTGCGCGGCGAACTGATCGACGACTTCGGGACGCGCCTCGGGACGTGCCAGAACATCCCCGCGGGCGATGTCGACCTCATCGGCCAGCACCAGCGTCACCGCATCGCCGGCCTGCGCCTCGGGCAGATCACCGTCCGCCGTGACGATGCGCGCGATCCGCGACTCCACGCCGGAGGCGGCCACGACCAGCGGCTCGCCGCTACGGATGCGGCCGGAGGCCACGGTACCCGAAAACCCCCTGAAATCGAGATTCGGCCGATTGACCCATTGCACCGGGAAGCGGAACGGCTTATCGAGCAGCCCCGATTCCGCATCCAGTGCCTCCAGGTATTCCAGCAGTGTGGGACCCGTGAACCACTTCAGTTTTTCCGATCGCGCGCTGACGTTGTCGCCGAAGCGCGCCGACAGCGGAATCGCAGTGATCGAACTGAAGTCCAGCGTTTTGGCAAATCCCAGGTAGTCGCCCAGGATGTGGTGGAAGGCGGCCGCCGAATAATCCACCAGGTCGATTTTGTTGATTGCGACCGCGACGTGGCGGATTCCCAGCAATGAACAGATGTAGCTGTGGCGCCGGGTCTGGGTGAGCACGCCCTTGCGCGCATCGATCAGGATCACCGCGGCGTCGCTGTTGGAGGCACCCGTGGCCATGTTGCGGGTGTACTGCTCGTGCCCGGGCGTGTCCGCGACAATGAAGGAGCGCTGCGGCGTGCTGAAGAACCGGTAGGCCACATCGATGGTGATGCCCTGCTCGCGCTCGGCCTCCAGCCCATCGACCAGCAGTGCCAGGTCGATGTCGTCCCCGGTGGTGCCGTGCTTGCGACTGTCGCGCGCGAGGGTCGCGAGCTGGTCCTCGAGAATCAGCTTCGAGTCGAACAGCAGCCGGCCGATGAGTGTCGATTTGCCGTCGTCCACCGACCCGCAGGTCAGGAAGCGCAGCAGGCTCTTTTCGCTCTGCATCAGAAGTACCCTTCGCGCTTCTTGCGTTCCATGGAGGCCGCCTCGTCGCTGTCGATCAGGCGTCCGGAACGCTCGGAAGTCCTCGCGGCCACCATTTCATCGATGATGGCATCGAGCGTGGTCGCCGAACTGTCGATGGCCGCCGACAGCGGATAATCCCCGAGGGAGCGGAAACGCACGCTGCGCAGCTCCTCCTTCTCGCCAGGCAACAGTGGCATGCGATCATCGTCGCGCATGATGAGCAGACCATCACGCCTCACCACCGGCCGCGGCGCCGCGAAGTACAGTGGCACCACCGGGATATCTTCGGCGCGGGTGTACTGCCAGATATCAAGCTCGGTCCAATTGGACAGCGGGAACACACGGATGGTCTCGCCCTTGGTAAGCCGCGTGTTATAGAGCTGCCACAACTCCGGGCGCTGGTTGCGCGGCTCCCAGGTGTGCCCTGCCGAGCGCACCGAAAAAATCCGCTCCTTGGCGCGGCTTTTCTCCTCGTCGCGGCGCGCGCCACCGAAGGCGGCATCGAACCCATACTGGTCCAGCGCCTGCTTCAGCGCCTCGGTCTTCATGACCTGCGTGTGCACCTGGGATCCGGAGCGAATCGGGTTGATGCCCCGCGCCACGCCTTCCTGGTTGGTATAGGCCAGCAGCTTGAAGCCATAGCGCGCCACGATCATGTCGCGATGGCGGATCATGTCGCGGAATTTCCACCCCGTATCAACGTGCAGCAGCGGAAACGGCGGCTTGGAGGGGAAGAAGGCCTTGAGCGCCAGGTGCAGCATCACACCGGAGTCCTTGCCGATCGAGTAGAGCATCACGGGGTTGGCGAATTCAGCGACCACCTCGCGCATGATGCCGATGGACTCGGCCTCCAGGCGTTTCAGGTGCGGAAACATCAACTTATCCTTCATGCGGCCAACGCATGCGGCACAAAGGCACCGCTGACCACGAACCAGGGATTGCGAAACTGTGGCTT
>DATHOA010000076.1:0-40492 GCA_035485475.1 Steroidobacteraceae bacterium
TCCAGGTTCAACAGGGCCTTCTGGGCGCGCACCAGCGCGACACCGCCGCCCGGCACCACGCCTTCCTCAACGGCCGCACGGGTCGCGTGCAGCGCGTCTTCAACGCGGGCCTTCTTTTCCTTCATCTCGATTTCGGTGGAGGCACCCACCTTGATGACGGCAACACCGCCGGAGAGCTTGGCGACGCGCTCCTGCAGCTTTTCCTTGTCATAGTCAGAGGTCGCTTCCTCGATCTGCTGACGGATCGATTCCACGCGGCCTTTGATTTCAGCAGCCTTACCGGCGCCGTCGATGATGGTCGTGTTTTCCTTCTCGACGACCAGGCGCTTGGCTTCGCCGAGGTCGTTCAGGGTGGCCTTCTCGAGCGCCAGACCCACTTCATCGGAAATCACGGTGCCACCGGTCAGGACCGCGATGTCCTGCAGCATGGCCTTGCGGCGGTCGCCAAAGCCCGGAGCCTTCACGGCCACGACCTTGAGGATGCCACGGATATTGTTGACGACCAGGGTCGCCAGGGCTTCGCCCTCGACATCTTCGGCAACCACCAGCAGCGGACGACCGGCCTTGGCCACGCCTTCCAGCAGCGGCAGCATCTCGCGGATGTTTGAGATCTTCTTGTCGACCAGCAGAATGTAGGGCTTTTCGAGCTCCGCAGTCTGGTTGGCCTGGGTATTGATGAAGTACGGCGACAGGTAGCCGCGATCGAACTGCATGCCTTCGACCACGTCCAGCTCGTTGTCGAGGCCCGAGCCTTCCTCAACGGTGATGACGCCTTCCTTGCCGACCTTTTCCATCGCATCCGCGATGGTCTTGCCGATCGACTCGTCGGAATTCGCCGAGATCGTGCCGACCTGGGCAATCGCCTTCGGATCCTTGCAGGGCTTGGAGAGCTTGCGCAGCTCCTCGACGGCCACGATCACGGCCTTGTCGATGCCGCGCTTGATGTCCATCGGGTTGCGACCCGAGGAAACCGCCTTCAGACCTTCGCGGATGATGGCCTGGGCCAGCACGGTCGCGGTGGTGGTGCCGTCGCCGGCTTCATCGGAAGTGTTCGACGCCACTTCCTTCACCATCTGCGCGCCCATGTTCTCGAACTTGTCCTTCAGTTCGATTTCCTTGGCGACCGAGACACCGTCTTTGGTGATGGTCGGAGCGCCAAAGCTCTTCTCGAGCACTGCGTTGCGGCCCTTCGGGCCGAGTGTCGCCTTGACGGCGTTGGCAAGGATGTTTACACCCCTGAACATGCGTTGACGTGAGTCATCGCTGAAGCGAACTTCTTTAGCTGCCATGATCTTAAATCCTCATTGGGAGGTGAGCCTGAGTAGACGGTGGGTCTTACTTGGCTTCGAAGACGGCCATTAGATCGTCTTCACGCATTACAACAAGCTCGTCGCCGTCGATCTTGACCTCTGTTCCGCTGTACTTGCCGAACAGGATCTTGTCGCCGACCTTGACGTCGAGGGGACGGATGGTGCCGTCTTCAAGAATCTTACCTTTGCCGACCGCCATTACTTTTCCCTGAACCGGCTTTTCGGCCGCAGAATCAGGGATCACGATCCCGCCCGGAGAAGTACGTTCTTCTTCGAGACGTTTAATGATGACGCGGTCATGAAGAGGACGGATCTTCATGGATATCGCTCCTTAGGAAGCTATTTAACTTAAATGGATTGGAAACTGAGCCAGGCAGGTGTTAGCACTCTACCCTGTCGGGTGCTAATGATAGGGGCGGCCCGCTAGAATTCAAGTCGGCAGTGAGTTTTTTGGCCCCCACGGGGCCCCGAGGGTATCCTTGCTGGGCTTGCCATCCTTCGCCGATCAGCCTGCCATTCTGGTGCTGTGCACCTGCCCCGACGAGTCGGTGGCCCTTGATATTGCTCGGGTATTGGTAAAGGAAGGCCTGGCCGGCTGTGTGAACCGCCTGCCGGCGGTAACGTCCATATATCAATGGCAGGGTCGGGTCTGCGAGGAGTCCGAGCAACTTCTAATGATCAAGACCATCCCGGCCCGCTACGAGGCTCTGGAAATGCGGCTCAAGGCACTTCATCCATATGAAATACCAGAGATTATCGCCATCCCGGTTGTGAATGGATCCAGCCCGTACCTGGCCTGGCTCAGCGCGGCCACGGACCCGAATACTGCAAACTCCAACTATTGAGCGTGCACCGAACATGACCCCCACAGCCTTCACCTTCCACCGCGCCGGCATGCTGTGCGCCCTGGCGCTGATGCCCGTCCTGGCAGCACTCCCCACCCTGGTGCCGGCGCAGAACTCCGCGGCGCAGGCCGTCACCCATTCGAGCGCAACGTCGCAGCCGCTCACCCCCGGCGCGGTCAGCGCCGTGCTGGGCGCAGTGCACGACTGCGCCCACCAGCCATTCAGCTCCGAGCAGGCCTTCCAGGTGACGGCCGCGGCGGCCGGCCCGGATAGCGTCCGCATCGACTGGAATATCGCCGATGGCTGCTACCTGTACCGCAATCGCATCAAGGTAAAAAGCCACAGCCCCGTGCAGCTGGGCACCCTGGTGCTGCCCGCGGGCGAGAGCCACCACGACGAATACTTCGGTACCCAGCAGATTTATCACCATGCGCTGAGCGGCACGCTGCCGGTCACCCGGCCCGCCGGTGCAGGCGCTCTGCCGCTCGAGATCGATGTGACCTACCAGGGCTGCGCCGATGTCGGGCTGTGCTACCCGCCCGTCACCCGGACGGTGGCGCTCACCCTACCGGCGGCGGTCGCGGCGGCGGCGGCTCCGGCGGCGGGTGCGACCGCTGCGGCCGCCCCCGGTGACCAACCCAAGTTCCTGGACCCGAACCAGGCCTTCAAAGTGTCGGCCAGCGCCGCAGGTCCCGACAGTGTCCGCATCGACTGGCAGATCGCGGAAGGCTACTACCTGTACCGCAGTCGCGTGCACGTGAGAACCGACAGTCCGGTGCAGCTGGGCGTGCTGGCGATGCCCGAAGGGGAGGCCCATACCGACGAGTTCTTCGGCACGCAGCAGGTCTACCACCATGCGCTGAGCGCCACGCTGCCCGTGGCGCGGGCCCGCAGTACCGCGAATTTCAATCTCGCCGTGGATGTGACTTATCAAGGCTGCGCCAATGCCGGTCTGTGCTACCTACCGATCACCCGGACGCTGGCAGTGTCGCTACCTCCGGGAGGCAGCGCCGCCAATACCTCGGCGATCGCTGCAGCCCCCGCGTCGGCGACGGGGCCCGGTGCCTATGTTTCGGCTCAGGATCGGCTCGCCGCCCTGATACGCAACGGCAACCTGTTCGTGGTCATCGTCACCTTCTTCGGGTCCGGTTTGCTGCTGGCCTTTACGCCCTGCGTGCTGCCGATGGTGCCGATACTCTCGGGAATCATTGCGGGCCATGGCAGCAACGTCACCACTTCGCGCGCATTTCTGCTGTCTCTGAGCTATGTACTCGGCATGGCTTGCACCTACACCGTGGCGGGAATCGCCGTGGCGGCCGCAGGCAGTCATGTACAGGTACTGTTCCAGCAGACCTGGGTCATCGTGCTGTTCGCCGCACTGTTTGTGCTGCTGTCCCTTTCCATGTTCGGCGTCTACACGCTGCAGATGCCCGCCGCCATCCAGACCCGGTTGTCGCAGGTCAGCAGTCGTCAAACTGCCGGCACGTTTGGCGGCGTGGCCATCATGGGTGCTCTGTCGGCGCTCATCGTCACCACCTGCGTCGCGGCGCCGTTGGTTGCCACCTTCGTGGTGATCGGTCAGAGCGGCAACATGCTGCGCGGGGCCGCGGCCTTGTTTGCGCTGAGCCTAGGGATGGGCGCGCCTCTGCTGGTCGTGGGTGCATCACAGGGCAAGCTGCTTCCCAAGGCCGGCGCGTGGATGGACACCATCAAGCACCTGTTCGGCGTGATGATGCTGGGCGTCGCCGCCTGGATGCTGGCACGTGTTACTCCCCCGGGGCTGGTGCTGGTGCTGTGGGCGATTCCGGCTGCGGTCGCCGCTGCGGTACTGTGGCGCGGTGCCCGCTACATCCGCGAGGCGCCCATGCTGGTGCGCGCGGTAGCCGTGGCGGCCGGGGCCTATGCACTCGTGCTGGTCGTCGGTTCGCGTTTGGGCGCCACGGATCCGCTGGCCCCGATTCCCGCGCTCGCAGGCCAGCACGCCGATTTGACCTTCCGTACCATCAAGTCCACGAGCGACCTCGATCGCGAGGTGGCGCAGGCCCATGCCCACGGTCAGGCGGTAATGCTCGACTTCTATGCGGACTGGTGCGTGTCATGCAAGGAAATGGAAAAGTACACCTTCACGGACCCGGCCGTTCGCGCGACACTCAAGGACGTGGTGCGGCTGCGCGCCAACGTCACGGCCAATGACACGGATGATCAAGCCTTGCTGAAGCGCTTCGGAATCTTCGGCCCGCCCACCATCGCCTTTTATGGGGTCGACGGGCAGGAACGCGCACCCTATCGCGTGGTGGGTTTCATGAAGGCACCGGAATTCGCCGCGCTGAGCGCCAAGGCCGTGGCCAGTGCGGGGACGACCGGCGCGGCGACGGCCACCTCATGACGCCCGTCGCACGCGCCGCGCTTGGCATCGTCCTGGTGGCCGGGGCCGGACCTGCCGGGTTCCTGATCTATCACCTGGTATTCAACAGCCACCCGCTCCCCGTGCGCGCGGCCAGCGCGCCGGCAGCGAGCGCGCCCCTGAGCTCGGCCCCCACGTCCGCGCCCACCTCATGGCCCGCCGCCGTGCCGGATGCACCGACGCAGACCACCAGTACCCCTGCGGCGACGCCGCTGACCCTGCCCGAGACGATCGCGTTGCCCGACAGCAACGGCAGAATGCATCGCCTCGCCGAGTATCGCGGCCATCCCCTCGTGCTCAATTTCTGGGCGACCTGGTGCGAGCCTTGCCGGCGGGAGATCCCCTTGCTGACGGCCCTGCACCGGCAATACGGCCAGGACGTTCAGATCGTCGGCGTAGCCGTGGATTTCCAGAAGGACGTGCTCCCCTACGCGCTGGCCAAGGGGATCAGCTATCCGCTGCTGATGGGGGAAAAGGACGGCCTGGCGGCCGTGAACGCCTTGGGAATGCAAACCGTGCTGCCGTTTACGGTATTCGCCGACGCCCAGGGCGACATCGTGGCCGTAAAAGTCGGCGAACTGCATGATGATGAGGCGCAGATGATTCTCGAGAAGGTCATCCAGCTCGATGGGGGCAAACTGAGCCTGGCCGCGGCCCGCAGCGGGGTGTCCGCCGGGCTGCGCAGCCTCGCCATGGCGCGCGCGCAACAGCCTTTGAGGCCCTCCGCGAGTAGCGGCGGAAAGTCGTGATCTCACGCAAATTTACCGCTAAAGGTACCCAAACGCCTGCAACTTAGGGTAAATTCGCCGCGCTTTGCTTGCGTGGACGAAGGTCCGACTGCCCTATGGCGCGAATACTCCTGGTCAATGGCCCGAACCTCAACCTCCTGGGTACCCGGGAGCCGGAAATCTATGGAGCTGACACCCTCGGCGACCTCGAATCCCGGGCGGTGGCCGTCGCCAAAGAGTGTGGCCATGAGCTCGCAGCCTTCCAGAGCAATGCCGAGCATGAGCTGATTGGACGGATCCATCAGGCGGGTCGCGAATCGACGGACTTCCTGATCCTCAACCCCGGCGCCTTTACGCACACCAGTGTTGCACTGCGTGACGCCATTGCGGCGGTGCGATTGCCGTTTATCGAAGTGCACTTGAGCAACGTGCATGCGCGCGAGGCTTTCCGGCGCCAATCCTATTTTTCGGACATCGCGGTCGGATCCATAGTCGGGCTCGGCGCCTACGGCTATGAGCTGGCCGTGCGCGCCGTGGCCCGACTGCTGGCGCGCAAGCCGGCAAGTCACCCGTAAAACGCGGACAACCAGAACACAAGACTTTCAGGGGAGCAGCCGGCATGGACATTCGTAAGGTCAAGAAGCTGATCGAGCTTCTGGAGGAATCCGGAATCGCGGAAATCGAGATCAAGGAAGGCGAGGAAGCGGTCCGCATCAGCCGTATGCCCACTGGCGCCTATGCGACGCACGCGCCGGCACCGCTGATGATGGCAGCTCCGGCTCCCCTGCCGGCGCCCGCTGCCGTCGCACCTGCCGAAGTGGTTGCCAAGCCGCGCGCCAATGAACACGTCGTGACGGCGCCCATGGTGGGCACGTTCTATGCGGCGCCGACCCCCGGTGCCAAGGCCTTCGTCGATATCGGGGACGAGGTCAAGGCCGGCCAGGTGCTTTGTATCATCGAGGCCATGAAGATGATGAACCAGATCGAAGCCGACAAGGGCGGCCGGATCACCTCCGTGATGGCGCAGAACGGCGATCCAGTCGAATTCGGCCAGCCCCTGTTCGTCATCGAATAATCTCATGCTCGAAAAACTCGTTATCGCAAATCGCGGCGAAATCGCGCTGCGCATCCTGCGCGCCTGTAAAGAGCTGGGCATCAAGACTGTCGCGGTTCATTCCACGGCCGACTACAGCCTCAAGCATGTGCTGCTGGCCGACGAAAGTGTCTGCATCGGGCCGCCGGCCTCGCAGCTGAGCTACCTGAACATGCCCGCGATCATCAGTGCGGCCGAGGTCACCGATGCCGGCGCCATCCATCCGGGATACGGATTTCTCTCCGAGAACGCAGATTTCGCCGAACGTGTCGAAAACAGTGGGTTCATATTCGTCGGACCGAAGGCCGAGACCATCCGCCTGATGGGCGACAAGGTCTCCGCGATTCGCCTGATGAAGGGGTACGGCGTGCCCTGCGTCCCCGGATCCGATGGCCCACTTGGCCCGGAGCCGGAAGAGAACCTGCGCATTGCGCGCGACATCGGTTATCCGGTGATCATCAAGGCCTCCGGCGGTGGCGGCGGACGCGGCATGCGCGTGGTGCACACCGAAGCCTCGCTGCTCAATGCCATCAATATCACCAAGGCCGAGGCACTCGCGGCCTTCAGCAATGACCAGGTCTACATGGAGAAATTCCTGGAGCGACCGCGGCACATTGAATTCCAGATACTGGCCGATGGCCAGGGCAATGTGATTCATCTGGGTGAGCGCGACTGCTCCATGCAACGCCGCCACCAGAAGGTCATCGAGGAAGCCCCGGCCCCCGGCATCACCGCCCGCCAGCGCAAGATCATGGGCGAGCGCTGCATCGATGCCGTGAGCGCGGTCGGCTATCGCAGCGCCGGCACCCTGGAGTTCCTCTACCAGGACGGTGAGTTCTATTTCATCGAAATGAACACGCGCATCCAGGTAGAGCATCCGGTGACGGAGGCGATCACGGGGATTGACCTGGTCAGAGCGCAGCTGCTGATTGCCGCCGGCGAGAAGCTGGCCTACACCCAGGCGGATGTGCAGTTCCGCGGCCACGCGATCGAGTGTCGCATCAATGCCGAGGATGCCAAGACCTTCATGCCCTCCCCGGGCCCGATCCGCCTGTGGCACCCGCCCGGCGGCCCCGGCGTGCGCATCGACAGCCATGTCTACTCCGGCTACAACGTGCCGCCCAACTACGACTCGCTGATCGGCAAGGTCATCACGCATGCCGAGACCCGCGAGGCGGCCATCGCCCGCATGAAGAACGCGCTGGGCGAAATGGTCATTGAAGGCATCAAGACCAACATCGCCCTGCACCAGGAGATTTTCAGTCACCAGGCCTTTGGTGCCGGTGGCCAGGACATCCATTACCTGGAGAGGCGTCTCGGGGTGCGTTGAGCGCGCCATGCCGTTTCTGGAGCTGACACTGGACCTTCAGGGGCTGGCCGCGGATGTTGCCGAAGAGGCCACGTTCAACAGCGGCGCGCTGTCGGTCACCCTGACGGACAGTCGCGATGATGCAGTGCTCGAACCGGCGCCCGGCGAGATTCGCCTGTGGCCGGCCACCCGCATGCAGGCGCTGTTCCCCGATGGCACCGATTCGGCCCGTGTCGTGGCCTGTCTGGCCGAGCAGCTCGGCGTGGATCCGAGCCGTATCCGGCCACGCGTGGTCGCCGATCGACTCTGGGAGCGCGAGTGGCTCAAGGACTTCCACGCCATGCCGTTCGGGAAGCGCCTGTGGGTTTGTCCACGCCACGAGGTCGTGACCGACCCGCATGCGGTCGTGGTGCTGCTGGACCCCGGTCTGGCGTTCGGCACGGGCACCCACGCGACGACCGCGATGTGCCTGGACTGGCTTGACGCCCATGCGCCGGTCGGCGCCCGAGTAGTCGATTTTGGCTGCGGCTCGGGGATTCTCGCGATCGCGGCCCTGAAGCTCGGTGCCGAGCGCGCCTGGTGTTACGACATCGATCCGCAGGCCCTGCTCGCCACGGCCGAAAATGCCCAGGCCAATGGTGTTGCCAACGCAACAGTCATCTGCGCCAGCACGCAGCTCCTGCCGGTCGCAGTCGATGTGCTGCTGGCGAATATTCTCTCCGGTCCCCTGTGCGCGCTGGCCGAATGCTTCGCAGCGCTGGTCCGGCCCGGTGGTCAGGTTATTCTGTCCGGGCTCATGCCGCACCAGGAAGCGGAGGTGACAGCGGCCTATGACGCATGGTTTGATACGACTTCAATTGCGGTGCGCGATGGTTGGGTCGCATTGCAAGCCGTGCGCCGCGCGTAACTATGTTCACCGTCTGCTCCAAGTGCAACCTGCGGCTCACCGTGACCGCCACCGATCTGCGTGCGGCACAGGGCTATGTCCGTTGCGGGCGCTGCCACAACGTGTTCAATGCGCTCGCGGCGCTCGCGGATGACCCGGCACGTCTGGCCGAGCAGACGACCGCCGCGGACACACAAAGCAGACAGGCGCTGACGCCGCCCACCCCCGAGCCGCAACCCGCAACAGTCGAGCCGCCGCAGACGGCGGCCGACACGTCGCTGGAATTCAACCCGGCGTCCACCAATATCAACGAAGTGTTCATCGAGGCGGCTGCCGGTGAGCGCACCGGCACGTTTGAATCCATCATCCTGGGCAGCGAAGGGCTCGCCGACGCCGAGGTCTTCGAGGAGCCGCAGATCGAACCGCAGGCGCTGTCGGCGCCGACCGCACCGGCCGCGCCGGCGGCGCCGGTGCCCAGCGAACCGGTCGCCGCGGCGCCGCCGGTGGATGATGAAATTTCTTTCATGGCGGACTGGTCGGTCCCAACGCCGAGCGCCGGTGAGCCCCCCGGTGTCAACGCGGCAGCTGCCAGCGAAATCGCTGACGCGCTGCAGGCAACGGAGGCGACGGGTGACACCGCAACGGTTGACGAGCCCGTAGCAGCGGCCCTCGAGTCGGTGCTGCTGGCTCCGGCGCACGCCGCGGTGCGCGTGCCGCGCTGGGTGCTGCGCGGTGCGGCAGGCGTGCTGGTCCTGGCTCTGATCGCACAGGTGATACACCACTACCGCGGTGATCTCGCCGACACCTCCGGACTGCGTCGGCCTTTGACCGCGATCTACCGCAGTCTCGGGCAACCGCTGGAACCGCGCTGGGACGTCGCAAGCTACGAGATCCGACAGCTGGGTGCGAGCACTGATGGTGCAGCGCCGGGCGACCTGGTGGTGCGGGCCAGCATCAGCAATCGCGCGAAGCGCGTTCAACCCCTGCCGCTGCTGCGGGTGGTGATGCAGGACCGATTCGGCAATCGGGTGGCGGGCCGGGATCTGCAACCGGCCGAGTACCTGGGGCGCGGTGCGCCGCAGGTGAGCCTCATGGCGCCCGGGCAGCGTGTGGATGTGCAGGTGGCGTTCCAGGATCCAGGCCAGGCTGCCACCGGTTTTGAGATCGACGCCTGCATGGCCCATCGTGACCATACCGTAAGCTGTGCCAACGATCCGAGCAGCCGCTGATGCGACCCGCGATGAACATCGGCCCGTGGCAACTGCCGGCGCGCGCCGTATTGGCGCCGATGGCGGGAGTTACCGATCGGCCGTTTCGCATCCTGGCACGCAAGCTCGGCGCCGGATTGGCGGCCTCAGAGATGCTGACCAGCGACACGAGCCTGTGGCACACCCCTAAGTCGAGGCATCGGCTGGATCACAGCGGCGAACCCGAGCCACGCGTCGTGCAGCTGGCCGGGGCCGAACCTGCGGTCATCGCCGCAGCGGCGCGCCTCAATGTCGACATGGGCGCGCAAATTATTGATATCAACATGGGCTGTCCGGCCAAGAAGGTCTGTGGCCGGTCGTGCGGCTCGGCGTTGCTGCGCGACGAGCCACTGGTCGCCGCCATCCTCGATGCCGTGGTGCGCGCTGTCAGCGTGCCCGTAACGCTCAAGATTCGTACCGGCTGGGACCGCGAGTCGATCAATGGCGTGCGAATTGCACAGCTGGCAGAAAGCCACGGCATTCAGTCGCTTGCCGTGCACGGACGCACCCGCGCCGACCGTTACGAAGGCGCCGCCGAGTACGACACCATCCGTCATATCAAATCCATGGTGCGAATTCCAGTGTTCGCTAACGGTGATATTGATTCACCGCAGAAGGCGCACACAGTACTTGCGCACACCGGCGCCGACGGAGTAATGATCGGTCGCGCGAGCCATGGCGCTCCGTGGATTTTTCGTGATGTCAACGCCCTGCTGGCTGGCGAGAAACCACCCGATGCACTAGCGCCCCAGCAGCTGCGTGATATTATTCTTGAACATCTGGTTTCCCTGTACGAGTTCTACGGCGAGCCGTCGGGAGTCCGGATCGCACGCAAACATATAAGCTGGTACTGCGACCGACTTTCCGCTCCGGAAGGTGTCCGCCGAGCGATGCTGGCTGCAGGGAATACGGTCGAACAGTTCGAGCTGGCTGAGAATCACTTTGACGGCTGGGCCGAGGCGAATCGGGCCGCTTGAGCTGTGGGACGCGGTCGGGGAGCGCACATGGTAGTCAGGAAGAATGGTCGGACGCGCAATGCCTCTACGGCAAGGTCCAACGGCAAAGAGCTCCCCTTGCGCACCCACACCGAACGGGCCCTGATTGACTACTTCGCCAGCCTTAACGGTCATCGGCCGGCACATCTTTACGATCTGGTGCTGCGCGAGGTCGAAGAGCCGCTGCTGAAAGCGGTGCTGGATTACACCGAGGGCAACCAGGTGCGCGCCGCCGATATTCTTGGCATCAATCGCGGTACGTTGCGCAAGAAGCTGCGCCTGCACGGCATCGCCGGCTGATCGACCTGCCACGCCGCCCGAAGAACGGGCCGCGGGAGATGTGACGTCCATGCTGCAACCTGTGCGACGGGCGCTGATTTCAGTGTCCGACAAGAGCGGTGCCACTGATCTGGCCCGTGCCCTTGCGGCACGCGGCATTGAAATCCTCTCCACCGGGGGCACCGCGCGCCTGCTGCGCCAGGCGGGGCTGTCGGTGCGTGATGTCGCTGACTACACCGGCTTCCCGGAGATGATGGATGGGCGCCTGAAGACGCTGCACCCGAAGATTCATGGCGGCCTGCTGGGCCGGCGCGGGCTCGATGATGCAGCAATGGCCGCACAGCAGATCATCCCCATCGATCTGCTCATCGTGAATCTCTACCCCTTTGCCAGTGCGGTGGCCGATCCGCACTGCAGCTACGAGCAGGGCATCGAGAACATCGACATCGGCGGCCCCGCCATGTTGCGCGGCGCCGCCAAGAACCACGAATTCGTCACGGTACTGGTCGATCCGGCCGACTACCCGCGGCTGCTGGAACAGCTTGATGCTCATGCGGGTCACACGACATTCGAACTGCGCGCTGCGCTTGCGGCCAGCGCCTACGCGCACACGGCCCGGTACGACGCGATGGTGTCGCAGTGGCTCATGCAGCAGCACGGCATGAGCACCGCCGCATTCCCGCCGATACTGCCGCTGGTGTTCGAGAAGGTGCAGGATCTGCGCTATGGGGAGAATCCGCATCAGCAGGCGGCGTTCTACCGTCCGAGCGGACACCTCGCCACGGGTATCGCCGCGGCCCGCGCCCTGCAAGGCAAGGAGCTTTCGTTTAACAATATTGCCGATGCCAACAGCGCCATCGAGTGCGTACGGCAATTTGCGCAACCGGCCTGCGTGATCGTCAAGCACGCCAACCCCTGCGGAGTATCACAGGCCGTGACGCTGCTGGCGGCGTACGAGGCGGCGTACCGCACCGATCCGGTGTCCGCCTTCGGTGGCATCATCGCCTGCAACCAGGAACTGGACGCGGACACTGCAGGCAGCATTGTTGGCCGGCAGTTCGCCGAGGTAATCGCGGCTCCCAGCGTATCCGCGCAGGCTCGTGCGGTGCTCGCGGGCAAGCCCGGCATCCGCGTACTCGAAGTGGCGCGCGCGGCCTTTGCGGCTACCGAAGAGGCCGATCGAGAACTCGATATACGCAGCATCGCCGGCGGCCTGTTGGTCCAGAGCGCCGATGCAGCGCAGATGTCCGCAGCGGGCCTGAAGGTTGTCACCCGCCGCGCGCCGACGGCGCAGGAACTGCTGGATATGGATTTCGCCTGGCGCGTGTGCAAGTTCGTGAAGTCCAACGCAATCGTATTCGCGCGCGACGGCGCGACGCTCGGCGTCGGCGCCGGGCAGATGAGTCGCGTGTATTCGACCCGGCTCGCAGCGATGAAGGCGGCCGATCAGAAACTTGACCTGGCCGGGTCGGCGATGGCCTCGGATGCATTCTTTCCATTCCGCGATGGGCTCGAAGCTGCTGCGGCGCTGGGCATTCGCGCGGTCATTCAACCGGGAGGTTCCAAACGCGATGATGACGTCATCGCGGCCGCCGACGAATACGGCATGGCAATGGTCTTTACGGGTATGCGCCATTTCCGGCACTGAGGGTCGATGAAGGTTCTGATCATTGGTGGCGGCGGTCGTGAACACGCGCTCGCCTGGAAATGTGCTGCCGAAGCGGGCGTCGATGAAGTGCTGGTCGCGCCCGGCAATGCCGGCACCGCGGCCGAAGCGCGCGTGCGCAATGTCGCCGTCGGCGCCGAGGATATCGCTGGCCTGGTGAAGCTCGCGGTGGCCGAACGGGTGGATTTGACCATCGTCGGGCCGGAGGGCCCGCTGGTCGCGGGCGTGGTCGATGCCTTCACCGCAAAAGGGCTGAAGTGTTTCGGACCGACACGTCTTGGCGCGCGCCTGGAGGGCTCGAAGGCCTTCTGCAAGGAGTTTCTACGCCGTCATCGCATTCCGACCGCGGGCTACCGGACGTTCACGCAGGCCACGTTTGATGCGGCCTATGTGCGCTCGCGCCCCGTGCCGATCGTCGTCAAGGCCAGCGGCCTGGCCGCCGGCAAGGGTGTCGTCATTGTCGACAGTCATGATGAGGCCATCCGCGTGGCACACGAAATGTTCGGCGGCCAATTTGGGGCTGCCGGCACTGAAGTTGTCATTGAGGACTTTCTGCAAGGGGAGGAAGTCAGTTTCATCGTGATGAGCGATGGCACGCACGTGCTGCCGCTGGCCACCTCACAGGACCATAAGCGCCTGCTCGATGCGGATTTGGGCCCGAACACCGGCGGCATGGGCGCCTACTCGCCCGCGCCGATTGTCACGCCGGCACTGCATGAACGGATCCTGCGCGAGGTCATCCATCCGACCGTTCGCGGCCTGGCCGCCGATGGCACGCCCTACACCGGCTTCCTGTACGCCGGGCTGATGATTGCAGCCGATGGCACGCCCAACGTGCTGGAGTACAACTGCCGTTTCGGCGACCCGGAAACCCAGCCAGTCCTGTCGCGACTGCGCTCAGATCTCACCGGACTGTGTCTGGCCGCCCTTGCCGGCCGCCTTGACCGCACCGGGTGCGAATGGGATTCGCGGGCCGCGCTGGGGGTGGTGATGGCCGCCGCCGGTTACCCCGAAGCCGGGCGCAAGGGCGATGTGATCAGTGGGCTTGATGCCGCCGCGAAGCTTCCCGGCAAGGTTTTCCACGCCGCGACACTGGCCGGCCCCGACGCGGCCACGGTGATCACCAATGGTGGCCGCGTGCTGTGCGCCGTCGGACTGGGAGCAAGCGTCAGCGCCGCGCAGCGCCAGGCCTATGCCCTTGCGGATCTGATCCACTGGTCGGGCGTGCAGTACCGGCACGACATCGGCTACCGGGCGGTGGCCCGCGAAGAACGCGCCGTTTCGGACTAGAAGCTCGCCCGCACAAACACTTCAGGACCGCGCAGCTTTATATCGGCCATCTCCGGGCTGCTCAGCGTGACCGAATCGAGCTTCAGTCGCAGCCACGAATAACCGGCGCCGACGGCGAAATTCGGCACCCAGCGAAACTGCGCATCGGCATGAAAGTCACCGATCACGCCGGAGGTCCTGTTGAGCGCGCCCTTCAGATAGTTGCCGCGAGCCGTCAGGGAAAAACGCCGCGTGATGCGCCATGCGGTATCGATGGCCGGAGTCGGCAATCCGCCCGCAATCGAGGCTTCATAGCTGGCGAAGCGCGACGGAACGGTGCCGCGCACATCCAGATCCATCAAATGCGCGCCCAGTCCCAAACCGAGCTCGAAGCGGTCGTTTTGAATGATGGCGTAGGTCCAGGTCAGGGCCAGGACGCGCCACTGTAACGCCGCCTGCACGCTATCGCCGCGATTGAAGACCTCACTGCCGAATACGATCGGACGCGTCAGCGTCGTCGTGCCGGACTGATCGAGTTCCAGAAAATCGGCCCGGATGCGGTTGCGATCGCGCAGCCGGAACATGAGTTCCGCCAGGCCATCGTTTTCGGAAGGCTTGAAACCCAGATCCCGGGTGCCTGACAGAGCGGTACCGCCCAAAGGATCCCCGCCCGGATCCAGGCGCAGATCCGTCTTGACGGTGGCGTGAAAGAAACTCGCCCGCAAGGCGAACAGATCCGTAATCGGGCTCGGCGTCTGCGCGTCGTTTTCGAAAAAATCATCCGCCGCGTGTGCCGGTTGCAGCACCAGACCAGCAAGTAGCAGGGAATACGCCAGGACGGCTGAGTGACTCATGATTTTGTGACAACGCTGCGCCATTTGAAGGCTCAGGGCATCATCCAACATGCCGACGCCGCGCGCCAGAGTCGCAGCGTGGCGACGGTGTCGCGGGTGCCTGTACCATAACGTGCAGGCCCCGCGGTCCCGTTCTAACGCTTCATCGCCTCAAAGAATTCACTGTTGGACTTGGTGTCCTTCATCTTATCCAGCAGGAACTCCACTGACGCGAGTTCGTCCATGGGATGCAGCAGCTTGCGCAGGATCCAGATCTTGGCGAGTTCGCCGTGATCGGTGATGAGCTCTTCCTTGCGGGTGCCCGAGCGGTTGATATTCACCGCGGGAAATACCCGCTTCTCGGAGATGCGACGATCCAGGTGGATTTCGCTGTTGCCGGTACCCTTGAATTCCTCGTAGATCACGTCATCCATCTTGGAACCCGTATCGATCAGCGCAGTTGCCAGAATGGTCAAGCTGCCGCCCTCTTCGATATTGCGGGCCGCACCGAAGAAGCGCTTCGGGCGCTGCAGGGCATTGGCGTCCACGCCACCGGTGAGTACCTTGCCGGAGGATGGCACCACGGTGTTGTAGGCGCGCGCGAGACGCGTGATCGAATCCAGCAGGATGACCACGTCCTTCTTGTGCTCGACCAGCCGCTTGGCCTTCTCGATGACCATCTCGGCCACCTGCACGTGACGGGCCGCCGGCTCATCGAAGGTGCTCGAAACGACTTCGCCCTTCACCGTGCGCTGCATTTCCGTGACCTCTTCGGGCCGCTCATCGATGAGCAGCACGATCAGGTACACCTCGGGCTGGTTGTTGGTGATGGCGGTGGCGATGTTCTGCAGCAGCATCGTCTTGCCGGCTTTCGGCGGTGAGACGATCAGGCCACGCTGACCGCGACCGATCGGCGCCACCAGGTCGATCATGCGCGCCGTCAGATCCTCCGTCGAACCGTTACCGCGCTCGAGCTTCAGGCGTCTGGTCGGATGGAGCGGTGTGAGATTCTCGAACAGCACCTTGTTGCGCGAGCTGTCGGGGGAATCAAAATTGATCTCTCCGACCTTCAGCAGCGCGAAGTACCGCTCGCCATCCTTCGGCGGGCGAATCAGCCCGGAGATGGTATCGCCGGTGCGCAGGTTGAAGCGGCGGATCTGGCTCGGACTGACGTAAATGTCATCAGGACCCGCCAGATACGAGCTGTCCGAGGAGCGCAGGAAGCCGAAGCCATCCTGCAGGATTTCCAGCACGCCATCGCCGTAAATATTCTCGCCGTTGCGGGCGTGGGCCTTCAGGATCGAGAAGATGATGTCCTGCTTGCGCGAGCGGGCCATGTTCTCCAGGCCCATGGACTCGGCAAGCTTCACCAGATCCGTGATCGGCTTGGACTTCAGCTCCGTGAGGTTCATGGAGTGACGCGATTGCGTCAGCTCGGCGGCACTGATGACCTCGCCGTCTTCGCCCCCCTCGAACGCGTCGACATCCGGCATGTCGTCAGGACGGCCGTTGGCGCGATTCCCGTCGCGATTGCCGTCCCGGTTGTTGTTGCCGCCGCCGCCACCATCGCGGTTGCCGTCACGATTGCCATTGCCATGACGCGGGCCCTTGTTCGGCCGATTGCGCCCCTGATTGCCCAGATAACCTCTCATGTCTTTTGGGCCGTCGCGACTGGGCGCGTGCCCAGATTCGATTCCAGGAAGGCGGATAGCTGGGATTTGGAGACGGCGCCCACCTTCTGTGCCTCGACCGACCCGTTCTTGAACAGAATCAGGGTCGGAATGCCGCGGATGCCGAACGTGCGCGGCGTCTGCGGATTGGCATCGATGTCGATCTTGGCGATCTTCAGGCGGTCCTGATATTCACCGGCAATCTCATCGAGAATGGGGGCAATCATCTTGCAGGGGCCACACCATTCAGCCCAGAAATCCAACAAAACGGGCTTGTCGGATTTGAGTACGTCCTGGCTAAACGTGGCATCGGTGGTATGCACAATGTGCGAACTACTCACGCGGTTCATCCTCCATGGGAGAACTAAAAGTTCATGTTGAGGGGAAGGAAATCGAGGCTTGGGCCTGTGAAAAACAGGGCGGCGGCGGCGAAAGCCGTGCCAGAGACACCCGTTAAACGGTTACAATATGATCTATATGGGAAAGGAAAAATTGATGGCAGGTGGGGCTCCTTTTGGCCGCGTTCGGGGCTGCTTTCCGCCCAGTCGCAACGAAACCCCTGTCTTGAGTACCTTTTTAGCGCTTCCCAACGCCATTTTCAAGGCCCCCTTACGCAACCCCATGGTTCCCCGCACACAATGAGTGACCAGCCTCCCATTTCCACACGATTTGACACCCTCGGGCTTGACCCCACGCTGCTCGCCGGTGTTCACGGCGCCGGGTTCACCCACGGCACCCCGATCCAGTCACAGACGCTCCCCGTGGCCCTCACGGGCCGGGACGTCGCCGGACAGGCTCAGACCGGCACCGGCAAGACCGCCGCGTTCCTGATCGCCTTATACAACCTGCTGCTGACACGACCCGCGCCGGCCGGCCGGACACCCACCTCCGTGCGCGCCCTGGTCGTCGCCCCGACGCGCGAACTGGCGGTGCAGATCCATCACGATGCCGAAATCATCGGCAAGTTCACGGGCCTGCGTAACGCGGTGGTCTACGGCGGCACCGACTACGAGAAGCAGCGCCGCCAGCTGGCCGACGGCATCGATGTGCTGATCGGCACTCCCGGGCGCCTCATCGATTATTTCAAGCAGCACGTGTTCGACCTGCGGCACGCGCAGGTCCTGGTGCTGGATGAGGCGGACCGCATGTTTGACCTGGGGTTCATCGCCGATATCCGCTTCCTGATGCGCCGCCTGCCGCCGCCGGACCGGCGCCTGTCGATGCTGTTTTCCGCGACCCTGTCGCAGCGGGTGCTCGAACTGGCCTACGAGCACATGAACAACCCGGAGCTGGTGCGCATCGAGCCGGACAAGATGACCGTCGATCGGGTACGCCAGATCATGTATTACCCGTCGATGGAGGAAAAGCTGCCGCTGCTGATCGCGTTGCTGCGCCAGGCCGATGCCCGGCGCACCATGATTTTCGTCAACACCAAACGCATGGCAGAGCGCCTCGAATCGGTGCTAAATGCCAATGGTTTCAATGCCCAGGCGATTTCCGGTGATGTGCCGCAACCCAAGCGGCTGCGGTTCCTGCGCGATTTCCACAATGGTGACCTGGCGGTGCTGATCGCCACCGATGTGGCCTCGCGCGGTCTGCATATTCCTGACGTCAGCCACGTGTTCAATTTCGATCTGCCGCAGGACGCACCCGACTACGTGCATCGCATTGGCCGTACCGCGCGCGCCGGCGCAGAGGGCGATGCCATCAGTTTCGCCTGCGAGGAATTCGCGGTGTCGCTGCCGGAGATCGAGGCCTACATCGGCCACAAGGTGCCCTACTCGCCGATCTCCCCGGAGCTGATCGCGAGCGTGCAGCTGGCGCCCGGTGCGCCCCGCGAAGGCGGCTCGGTCAGCCACGGCGGTCGGCGCGGTGGCGGTGGCCGTCCGCCTGCCCGGCGCCGTTCCAGCGGACCGGGTGGCCCGCGTCGCCGCCCCGGCAGCCATTAGGCCAATCCCGAATCCGGCCCGGCGAGGTCGCTGAGTCGGTCGACCGCCGGCCACGGCCCGTGGTCGCGCACCGTGCCCTGCGAGTCCGGGTGGCGCACGCCAATCACCCAGCGTATGCCCGCCGCCCGCGCCGCGGCGAGTACGGCCGGACTGTCATCCACGAAAATTGTGCGCCCCGGGTCAAACGGCTCGCGGTGGCGGATGCTTTCCCAAAATCGCGCATCCTCCTTGGGCCATGCAAACGCGTGCGAGGTGAACATCGCATCCAGGTAGCGCGATACGCCGGTGCATTCATCCTTGATCGCCAGCGACGCCGGATGGGCGTTGGTGAATAGCACCAGGCGCTTGCCGTTGCGGCGCAGGGTCGCCAGGAACTCCGGCACTCCGGCCAGCCAGCGCACCTCGTGCATCGCGGCGCGCTTGAGCGCGGCGACATCCAGTCCCAGCTCCCGGCTCCAGAACACCACGCTATACCAGTCGAGGGTCCCCTCGCGCTCGCGGAAGCGCGGTAGCAGCTGCGCGCGCGCCTGCTCCAGGGTCACGCCGCGGGCGTGGGCCCAGGCGCCGGGAATGGTCTCGCGCCAGAAGCGGGTATCAAACGCCAGATCCAGCAACGTGCCGTCAAGATCCAGCAGTACGGTGTCGATGGCGGACCAATCCGGAGGGTCAGTTCGGGTCATTGCAGTGCGGAGCATATCGCCAATGGCGTCCGTCCAGCGCGTCCGTTAAGCTAGTCGCATTGAAAAATCGCGCAAATGGCCGCGAGCGCGCAGAATTCGACCGGCTATGGCGGATAACGAAGACAACGTCGACCGCGAACTGTTCCGCAACATCGAGAAACTGCGTGCCCTGCGGATCGCGCATCGCGATCTTGATGATGTCATCAGCCGGCTCTCCATGGACATGCACATCGATGAGCTGCAATTGAAGCGGCTGAAGAAACGCAAGCTTCTGCTCAAGGATCAGATCACCATCCTCGAGAGCCAGCTCATCCCCGATCTGAACGCCTAAAGGCGCACTCGCAACTCGAACCGATGGACAGCGCCAGCAGCGATATCAGGGAATTCTTTGCGCAGCTGGCCTCGGCCCAGGTGCTGGCGGAGATCATTTCGATCACGGCCGCCGCCGCCCTCGCGGTGGTAGGCGGGCGCTTTGCCCGACTGTGGATCCAGCGCCTGGGGCGGCTCGACAGCAGCACCTGGCTCGGCGCGAGCCTTGAAGCCACGGTGCTCGCGGCGCCGATGTTCATCGGCATCCTGGCGCTGTCCTCGCTGCATCTGGCGCTGACCACCCTGGGCGCTCGCGCCGACCTGTTGTACGTGGCCCTGCAGCTGACCCTCGCGCTGGCGCTGGTGCGGCTGACGACTTTCGGCATGCGCCTCCTGCTCGGCCGGGAGACCTGGTTCGATGCCTGGGAAGGCCGTATCGCGGTTGCGATCTGGCTGGTCATCGCCCTGGAGCTGCTCGGCTGGCTGGAGAAAATTCAGGCAACGCTGGAGCATGTGCACCTGATTCCCGGGCGCAACATGTTCACGCTGTGGGAACTGGTCAAGGGCATCGTGGTCGTCACGGTGTTCGTGTTCGTGACCACTTTTGTGGCGCGCACCGTGGAGCGGCGCGTCATGCGCCTGGGGTCCATCGCGCTGTCCACGCGCATCGGGATCTCGAAGTTCACCTACTTCGTGCTGCTGGGCATCGGCGTACTGCTGGGCATCAATGCCGCGGGTGTCGATGTGACCACGCTGAACGTGCTCACCGGCGGCATCGGTATCGGCTTGGGCTTCGGCCTGCAGACGATTGCCGGCAATTTCGTCAGTGGCTTTGTCCTGCTGATCGACAAATCGATCAAACCCGGCGATGTCATCAGCTTCACCGGCCACACCGGCACGAGTACCGAGAACTTCGGCTGGGTGCAGGAGCTGCGCGGCCGCTACGTCGTCGTGCGCGACCGCGATGGCGTCGAGACTCTCGTCCCCAACCAGAATCTCATCACCAATTCGGTCATAAACTGGAGTTACTCCGACAAGCGCGTGCGCCTGCGGCTGCCCGTGATGATCAGCTACGATGATGATCCCGAAGGGGCCCTCGAGGCGCTGCTCGAGGCGGTCGGCGATCATCCGCGCATCCTGCGCGAACCGGCGCCGGTGTCACGCCTGATGGCCTTCGAGGACTACGGCATGCGGCTCGAAGTGCGCTTCTGGATCGCCGATCCCATGAACGGCGTCAACAACGTGCGGTCGGACGTAAATCGTGCGATCTGGCGCGTATTCCGCAGGCACAAGATCCGGATTCCCGTGGCGCAGCGCGAGTTGCGGATGCTGACCCCGGCCCGTGATCCGGATGCGCCGGGCGCCGGGCGCCCGGACCCGCTGGGCAACCCGCCGTCCGATCCGGGCGTGTAGGTCGTCATGCCGCTGATTGTTTCCGAACGTGTGGTCGTGCCCGATATCGATCTGACCTTCAGCGCCATCCGCTCACCCGGACCGGGTGGCCAGAACGTGAACAAGGTGGCCACCGCGGTCCAGTTGCGGTTCGACCTGTTAAACAGCCAGGCCTTGGATGCCGCGGTCAAGCAGCGACTGCGCGCACGCGCCGGTCACCGGCTGAATGACGACGGCACGCTGTTGTTCGTGGCGCGCGCGCACCGCTCGCAGGAGCGCAACCGGGCGGATGCGCTCGAACGCCTGCGGCAGCTCATCCTCGACTCACTGGAACCGCCGCGCCCGCGCAAGGCGACGCGTCCGACCCGGGCCTCGAAGGAACGCCGCCTGGTCGGCAAGGCGCTGCAGCAGCGCCGCAAGGTGCTGCGCGGACCGGTGCGCGGCGACGACTGAACTCAAGGCGTTGCCGGGTCTTCCCAGCCCGGACTCATATGGTACGGGACGCCGCGCGTCAGCATCTCGATGCGGTGGATGAGCCCCCCTTCAATCCTGAACACCAGCACGGTCTGCGTACTCGACGGCTGGCTCAAGGAGCGCGGCGCGAGCGTGTGCCCATCCGCAAGGCGCAGCGCACGGGTACCGGCCTGGTCCAGGGTCGCCCACAGCACCACCGTACCATTCTCCGGATCGACGGCCACGACGCGGCGATGGTGAATGCGCGAAATCGACGCGAAATAGCCACTCTGCAGCTGCTGTCGACACCCCAGTGCCGCGAGATTGAAGTGACTGTCCCCGATCAGCACGCGCGGGTTGCCACTGACCCGCGCGCCATTTTCGTAGCGCACGCAATCATCGCTCACCGGCAGGGTGACCTTGGCATCGTAATGACCCAGGGCGTTCATCCAGCCCAACGCGATGCCGGTCAGCTGCTCCCGGGTCGCGCGCAGCGGCGCCGGAATCGGCGCCAGCCACGCCGCATCGGCGGTCCCGCGCGCATTGGTCGCATCGACTCCCGCGTCGCTCCACTCCGGACCCGTACCCTTGCGGTAGAACAGGGTCTCAACCTCGCTGATGCGGCGGTCGCGGACTTTCACGCGCATGGCCATCAGCACCAGGTTATCGAACTCGCGCATGGTGCCGATGTAGGTGATCTGCTGGGTCTGCGGATCCGGATAGAACTGCTGGGCCGCCCCTACCCCGCTGGCCGTGTTCCAGAAGCCATCCCCGAGCTGCAGCTCCTGTCCGTCCTCCGTGAAGCGGACATGCTCATCGAGGCTCAGCAGCTTCGGATCGTGCGCGACGACCGCCTTCAGGTAGCTGTCCGCCGCGGCCTGCAGGCAGGCGCGGTCGCACAGCAGTTGCGGGTCCTGAACCTGCGCCGGCGCTGAGGCGCTGTCGACGCCACCGGCGGCGATGCGCGCTCGGATGCTGCTGCGGTCCCGCGAGTGGCTGGCCGTTGCGCGGTCGCGATCATCAGCCGCCGGATCGGCGTGCGCAGCCGCGGCCCGGCCCAGGACCAGCACCCCGGCAGCCATCGCGATCAGCGTACGATTCAGTTCCAGCATGGCCCTTCCCTCTAAGAATGCGTCACCTGCAGGATACTGTGACGCAGCTCCTCGTTGAGCACCACCTGCGCATCGGCCGCAACATGCATCAGCACCTCGTCAAATTCGAGCTTGCCGGCGCCGGTCGCGCGGATCACGCGGCGCTTGCGCAGCAGGTCGATGAAATTCTCGAACAGCGCCCGGTCGAAGAATTCCGGGGAATTGAAACCATAGAGCAGTGACATGCGCTGCGCCATCAGGTGACAGCGCTCCTCGAGCTGTGCCTGGCTGATCTGGCCGCTGCCGGCCTGCAGCAACAAGGAAATGGCCAGGTAGTATCGTTCGATGGTCTGGATCGTGGACTGCTGCAGCAGCGACAGCTGCATGGCCTGTGGTGAAGTCGGCGCCGAGCGGCACCATTCGCCGGTCGCGTTGCGTTCGAGCAGTCCCTGGGCTTCAAGCGTCGCCAGCATGGCATCCAGGGCCGCGGCGACCTGCTCCTCCGGCCAGATCAGGAACAGTTCGGCGGCGATGTACGGGTAGATCCGGCCGGTCAGCCGCACGATATCCGCGTGGCTCATGGCCGCATTGCCGGCAAACGCGCAGGCGATCAGCGATGGCAGCGCAAACAGGTGCACGATATTGTTGCGATAGTACGCCGCGAGCACCGCCGCCTCATCACTCATCTGCACCAGGTCCCCCAGCGGGTGAGCCCGTCTCGTGATGGCCTTCATCTCCTCGCCGTAGGCGACGATCTGCTGGGCCGTCAGGCCCGTCACCGTCACCCGCGCACTGTACGGGCAGTCGGCGAGCAGCGCCTTGAGCAAGCTCAGCTGGCGCAGCAGATCCGCTGCGACCAGCGTGCGACGCGGCGATGCCAGCAGCGCCACCGCCAGCAGGCCGATCGGAGTCACCGCCGCTGCCGCGTTGATGTTGCGCATCACCTGGTTGGCCAGGTCGCCGACGGCGGCGTTGAGCCAGGGCAGACGGCCCTCTTCGGCCGTCAGGCGCGAGCGCCACTGACTGTCATGGCGGTCCAGCAGCGCATCCAGGTGAATCGGCTCGCCGATGTTGACGTGCACCCTGCCGAATTTTTCCCGCAGACGCGGCAGGGCCCGCAGCAGGCCAAAGACGCTCTCCTTCTCCTTGGCCTTGCCCGAGAGTTCACCGATGTAGGTATCGGCTTCCATGATGCGCTCGTAGGCAAAGAATACCGGCAGGAACACGATCGGACGGGCCGGCGAGCGCAGGAAGCCGCGCAGCGTCATGGTCAGCATGCCCGTCTTCGGCTGCATCAGCCGCCCGCTGCGGCTGCGCCCGCCCTCGATGAAGTACTCGATCGAATGGCCACGGGCCATGATGGCCGCCATGTAGCTCATGAACACGATCGTGTACAGCGCGTTGCCGCGCAGGCTGCGGCGAATGAAGAAGGCGCCACCCTTGCGCAGGTAGCGGCCCACTACCGGCATATTGAGATTCAGGCCCGCCGCGATATGCGGAATGGCGTAGCCATTGCGATAGATCACATACGACAGCAACAGGTAATCCATGTGGCTGCGGTGGCAGGGCACGTAGATGATCTCATGGCCATCGGCGACCTTGGCCAGGGTGTCGGCATTGCCGAAGTCGACACCATCGTAGATGCGGGTCCACAACCAGCTGAAGACGCGTTCGAGAAAGCGGACGAACGCCGGCGAATAGTTCGCCGCGATTTCATAGGCGAGCTTGCGCGCGCGGATCAGGCCCTGACGCCGGGTGATTTTCTTCTCCCGCACTTCCTGTGCGACTGCCGCGCGCACCGCGCGCGTGCGCAGGATGCGGCCAACGATCGTGCGGCGATGCGAGAGGTCCGGACCGATGCGCGCGGCCCGCTGCCGCGCGTAACGCACCCGCAGCGCGCGCGCGACTCGCCGGCACTGCACCACCGTCGGTGCATCGCTTCCGAGCAGGCTGCGCAGCGAAACCGGCTCATCGAGCTCTAGCAGCGTGTTGCGACCGTTGAATATCACCTGGAAGAAGCGCCGCACCCGCGAGGTGATGACCCAGTCATCCACCAGCAGCAGCCGGAACCAGGAGGCTTCGCGTTGCGGCGCGCGCCCCCAGAACACAGCGGCCGGCACCAGGTCCACATCGACCGCCGGATCAATCCGCAACAGGTCCACCAGCTTCGCCAGGATCGGCGGCGGCCGGCGATCCAGCGGTTCGGCGCCCAGGCCGCCGCGCGGATCCAGGTAGAAAAACGAGCGCAGTTCCGCACTCTGGGTCAGCAGCCGCTTGCGCGGTCGTGGCAGTTTCAGTTTCACGCACGCGCTGTTCAGGACCGCAGCATCCGTGAGGCTGCGGTGCTCCATGACATAGCAGATCGGCTTACCGCGGCCCAGCAGGCGGCTCGCGGCATCGCTCGGCAGCGTGGTGAAGCGAACCCACAGCGTCAGGATCCGTCGCAGCAGCCAGCCCATGACCTATTCGCCGGACGCCGACATGTCCAACGAGATCAGGAAGTACTCGAACAGGTAGCGGATCATGTTCAACTGGTTGTGGAGGCGGTGATCATCCTGCAGCACGTGCAGGGAGGCGCCGTAGTCGCGTGCGAAGCGCGCGCTGTCCTCGTAAGGCACCACATCATCGCGCCAGCCGTGTACAACCATGGTCGGGCAATCGAGCACTCCCTTGCGCAGCGGCGGCAGGCCCTCGGCATAGATAGCCGGTGCCATGAGGAACACGCCGCGGGCGTGCAGGTGCGAGGCCGCCGCAACCGACACATAGGCGCCCACGCTGGAGCCCACCAGCACCAGTTCGCCCTGCAGGTCCTTGCAGAAATCCATCAGGTGCGCGAGCCGGGCCTGCGGGGACTCGATGCCGCGATAGTCCACTGACTCCGGCTCGAAGCCTTCCGCGCGTGCGGTATCGGCGAGCACGGTGGTCTTGCGACCCCACGGGCCGCCTTCCTGTCCATGCGAGAAGACTACATACCGGTTACTCACGGGCCGATATCTTATACTGCCGCGGCCGCCGCCGACGATGGAACACTCTAAGCATTGAGGATCGCGGTCTCAATCTCCCAGTCGACGCGGCGCGGCGATGCCGCCTGTCGGTTGATGCTCACCGGACGGACCCGGCTACCTGCCGGATGATGCGTCACCAGCCAGTACTGCAGGGCACCGGGCTGCTGCAGCGCATAGCCGAACAGCAGATTTACCGCACCCGTGACGATCGTACTCGCGCGATTGACGCGTTCGTCCCAGATCACCTGGCAGCAATCCGCGAATTCGCCACTCGCGAATGCGCCTTCGGCGTGCAGCGACTCCAGGAACTCCTCGATCTGGTGCCCGGCGCATTCCCAGGTCGCTGCGGTATTCGGGGCCGTGAGCACCCAGCGGGTGCCACGTTCGACACTGTTGGCCAGCTGCAGGGCCAACCGCCGTGCGGCCAGGTAGCGCCCTTCCGCGGAAGCCGACACCCCGCTGGAGAGCGTGCAGCTGCGCGCGCGGCGCGCCGGGCCGGGACGCAGCGGTTCGAGCGTGTTGATGCCCGCCTGCGCCAGCCGCTCGCTGAACTGCGGCTCGATGGCAACGCTCGGGCGCAGCGTGGGTCGCAGCGCCGCGTCGGGTTCCTGTATCCGCAGCCACGCGCCACCCGCGTAGGCATTGCGCGCGAGCATCCCCGCCGCCGCCGCGCCGGGCGCAAACGCCGCCATACGATTGCGCAGTCGATCGAAGGCCAGCAGTCGCGGAAAGAACATCGCCGCGTTGTCGCTGCGGAACGGCCACGCCGGCAGGGCCGCAAGCGCCTCCTGCGGCTGAGTCCACGCCTGCGGCGGGTCCACGATCTGCAGGGCACGGCGTTCGCGGCAGAAACGGCCCGCCACCAGCAACGTGCTCATCCCCAGATCCTGATCACGCGTCAGTGGCGGGATGTACAGCAGGTCAAAGGGCGTATCCAGCCCCAGTGCGAATATGCCGGTACGCCGCGGCAGCGAGCCGATGATGTCGTAATCCGACAGCGGACCACCATCATCGCCATCGGCGTTGGCGCCCGCGTACCCGACCACGGCTCCCGCCGCTCCCACGCTCGTCGCATCCGGACGCGACGGCGGCACGGTGCCGGCCACGCGCGCCAGCATTGAGGCCTGCAGAACGTCCGCGACAAAACGCGCACTGCCCGGCTCAATCGACAGGTTGCGCAGAATCTCCTGCTCCTGGACCTGCTCCGAGCCGGGTACCGCCACGCGCTGCACGATGAGATTGAAGCGATCGGTACTGCTGATGCCGTCGTAGTCCACTGCGGCGCGCAGGTATTCGCGGCAGCCCGGATTGACGGCCATCAGCTGCAGCGCGCTGCTGCCGGCCGGCAGTGTGACGGTCGCCGCGCGCGCGCCGTTGACGGCACGCACGATTATCGCTTCGCGCCCGCCACTTTCAAAGAACTGCTCGACCGCATATGCGAGTGAGGAAGGCTGCCACAGGCCGCCAAATATCTGCTGGAAGGCGGCGAAGTTGCCGATGCGGACGGGGTGGGCAACGGGGCCGCGCAGGGTGCGCCCCACAAAGGCGGTGACGCCAGCCGCAACTCGCTCGATGGCGCGCCCGGGCCCCAGAAGGATTCTTGAATCTGCCTCAGAAACTCCGCGCACGGCAGCCGCACCCACAGTGTCCGGCCGCACTCTAACAGGTTTCGCGGATATCTTGGTTCGGCCGCTCAGCTTCCGGACTTGTGCGCGCCGGCCACCGGCGCCCGATGTTCCTGCGGATCCGAATCACCCATCATCTGGTTGAAGGTCTTCTCGTCCATCGGCAGATCCGATTTGCCATCCCACGAGGCGCCCGCGGGCAGCTGGTTTTCGACCAGCGTGGCACTGGCGAGCACCTTGTCGACGCTGGCATCATCAACCGTGACCGGTACGATCAGGCCGCGCGGCGCATGTGCCAGCTGCATGACCAGGTCCCAGTCCACGGTCTGGCCCTGACTCTTGAGCTCCTTTTGTACCGACTTGCTCAGCGACCGCGACAGCAGTGCGGCCTGCGCCTTCTTCCAATCGCGGCGATCATCCTCCAGCGAACCGAAGGACTGCATGGCCAGCTGGCCATTGTCCCAGCCGAACACGTAGGGCTGATTCACGACGTGTACCTGCGTGCCGATCGGAACCTTGTCGAACAGTTCGTCGATGTCCTCCGGGAACAGGCGGATGCAGCCGTGGCTGGAACGCAGCCCGACGCCGGCCGGTTTATTGGTGCCGTGGATCAGGTAGCCCGGCCAGGTCAGGTAGAACGCCCTGTTGCCCAGGGGATTGTCCGGTCCGGGTCCGACGACCGCCGGCAGCACATCACCGTTCTCCTTGTGCTCCTTGATGACCGAGATCGGCGGATGCCAGGTCGGGTCCTTCTGCCGGCGCACGATCTTGGTGGTGCCTTCCGGGGTCGACCAGCCCACCTTGCCGATGCCGATCGGGTGGGTGAAGACGACCTGGGGCTCCCCTGCCTTGTGCGGTGGAAAGTAGAACAGGCGCATGGCCGCGATGTTGATCACGACACCATCGTGGGGCGCATCCGGCAGCACGAAGCGGGTGGGCAACACGATGGTGCGGCCGACGCCCGGCAGCCACGGATCCACGCCCGGATTCGCGCGCAGCAGCTCCTCGTAGCCTAAATTGAAGCGGCGCGCGATATCCGTAAGGGTGTCGTCCTTGCCGACCGTGGTCTGCTGCAGGTCACCGATCACGTTTTGCCCATCGGCGAGCTCGAAGCGCGAGGTTTCCTGCGGCGCCGGCAGCGCGGGCGGCGGCGGTGGCGCCACCACCACGGGCGCCGGCGGCGGCTTATGGGAGTTCCAGGGGGCACCGACCAGCGAGCAGGCGGCCAGCACCGACAGGGACAGAATCGCGGCTATGACGCGAAATGGCGACAGAATACGTGTCATGGTCCGGCGATTATGACACCACCGGGGCCCACACCAAAAAAAATGCCCCGAGCTTGAGCGCGGGGCCGAGAATGCGGACCTTCGATGAAGGGAAGGAAGTCCGCTAGGGGATCAGGCTCAGGTGCAGATTGGCTAGTGCAGACGGGCCCAGTGCAGGATGCGAATGTCATCGCTCGTGAGCGCAAAGCTCTGGGCAAGCAATGAGCGCAATTCACGCGTACTCGCGGTGTGCTCAAGCGGGTGCCGCAGCTCGACCACACCGCTCCACTCGCTGGACTCGGCGGCGGAGGCAACCGTCGCGAGCGCCGGCTCGTCTGCCGTTACGAAGTGGGTGTAGTACTTGGCGGCCATGGTTCAAAGGTTAGGTTCAACCCGGCCAAAGTGCCGTGAAACGCTCCACAGATCCGCTTGGCCGAAACTGCGCACGATCCGACATAACGTGAGAAAACACTGCTGATGAGTCGCTACCGCCCGCCGCTGATACCGGGGTCACAGTTCATCACGCCCGAAGGCCTCGCGAAGATGCGTGCCGAGCTGGATACGCTGTGGCGCACCGAACGGCCGCAGGTAACGCAGGCGGTGCAGGAGGCCGCGGCACAGGGAGATCGCTCGGAGAATGCCGAATACATCTACGGCAAGCGACGCCTGCGTGAAATCGACCGCCGCGTGCGCTTTCTGCGGCAGCGCCTCGATGGTATGACGGTCGTGGACCAGCCCCCATCGGATCGCACGCGCGTATTCTTCGGTGCCTGGGTGACCCTCGGACGCGCCGACGGCGCGCAAGTGTGCTACCGCATCGTCGGCCCCGATGAGACCGACGCGACCAGCAGTTACATCAGCATGGATTCGCCACTCGGGCGGGCGTTGCTCGGCAAGCGACTCGACGCCGAAGTGACGGTGATGCTGCCTACCGGCAGCACCACTTTCTCGGTCATCGCCGTCGAATACCCGGGGCCGGCCGGACCCGCGCCTACCAGATGACCCGCACGTTCTTGAACTGCCACGGATCGCTCTTGTCGATGTCCTCGGGAAAGAGGCGCTCGCGCTCCGTCAGTGGCGTCCAGTCCGTGTAGGCGCCGATCACCTTGCCCCAGTACGGCTGGCTGATTTCGATATTGCGGCGAAAATCGATCTCATCCGGTTCGACCAGGCCGCAATTCGGATTCTCCATGGCCCACACCATGCCGGCCAGGCACGCCGAGGTGACCTGCAGGCTGGTCGCATTGTTGTACGGTGCCAGCGCCCGCGCCTCCTCGATGGTCAGCCGCGAGCCATACCAGTAGGCGTTCTTCTTGTGTCCGGCGAGCAGTACGCCGAGTTCATCGCGACCGCTCACCACATCCTCGGTCATGATCCGCTTCTTCTCCTGGACGAGAAAATTGCGGCCCGCGAACTCGTGCATCGAGGCGATCGCGGCATCACAGGGGTGATACGCATAGTGCGCCGTCGGCCGATAGACGACATGTCCGCCCTCGCGCACTGTCAGGTAATCGGAGATCGAGATCGCCTCCGAGTGCGTGATGCAGAAGCCATGGAAATGGCCCGCCAGCGGCGTCCAGGTCCGCACGCGCGTCGCCGCGCCGGGTTGCGTCAGGTAGATCGCCGCGCCATTGCCGACATCATGGCGCTTGCCATCGCGTGGAAAATTGCGCTCATGGGTGCCCCAGCCCAGCTCCGCCGGCTGCGCGCCTTCGCTGACAAAGCCATCGACCGACCAGGTATTCACGAACTCACCCAGCTGCTTCGGCCGCGATGACACCTGCGTGTCGCGCTCGGCGATGTGGATGACGCGGATACCGAGCAGGTTGGCCAGTGCCGCCCAGTCATCACGCGCGGTCGGATTCCCCGCATCAACGCCGGTGTCCGCGGCAATGTTCAGCATCGCCTGCTTGACCAGGTGCGAGACCATTCCCGGATTGGCACCGTGCGTGACGACGGCGGTCGGCGCGCGCGCATTGCCGGCGCGCAGCCCCAGTGCCTCCTCGCGCATCACATAGTTGGTCCGCCGCGCCGCGCTCAGTGTCGGGTCGGTATACCCTCCGGCCCACGGCTCCAGGCAGGTGTCCAGGTACATCGCACCTTTCTCCCAGCAGAAGCGGATCAGCGCGATGCTCGAAACATCTACCGAGACGTTCAACAGGAAGTCGCCACGACCGATCAGCGGGGCGAGGATGCGCCGGAAGTTGTCACGGGTCAGTGCTTCGTTGATGCGCTTGACACCGAAATGCTCGGCTTCCGCGCTGCCCGAATCATCGGCTGTCACGATCGTGATGCGTTCCGATGCGATACCGATGTGCCGCAAGATCAACGGCAAGACTCCCTGTCCAATGCTGCCGAAGCCCACGAGGACGATTCGGCCGGGAAAATCGATATGTACCGGATGTTTTGTCATGATTACCGCCAGTGAGGGGGAAAAGTACGCTCGTACCCAGGCAGAGCCGCAACGCGGCCGATCCAGCGCTCCAATGCCGGATAGTTCGCCGCCAAGGGTAGAAAGCGGGAGGACAGCGCGCGGGCCGCTGGCTTGTCGAGGGCGCGCAGCAGCAGCTGCAACGCCGGGAATATCACAATATCGGCGGCGGAGAAGTGTTCTCCGACCACCCATTCCGAACGTGACAGCCTGGCTTCGATGGACCGGGCCTCACTCGCCACTACGTGCATGGAGTCCGCCAGGGCATCGATATGCTCCTGCGCGTGGCCTTCGAAGACCGCACGCACGATTTTCATCAGGTGTTCTTCGACGTACGACTGGTATTCGCAGATCACGCGCATGATCACGCCGGCCTCCTCCGGGGAGTGACCGAAGATCGGCGGGTCCGGATATTTGAGATCCAGGTAGTAGAGCACCGCCAGGGACTCGAACACCACATAGTCGCCGTCCTTGAGGATCGGAACGCGGCCACGGAAATTCAGCGCCAGGATCTGTGGCGATTTGTGCTCCTGCCGCGAGAACTGCAGGGGGTGACCGATGTAGGCCAGCCGCTTGTACTCGAGCGCGAGCAATACGCGCCAGGAATACGGGCTGCCGCTGCCCCAATAGACTTCAATCGCCATATACTTGATTCACAAGGCTGTCGGGATGATTGTACCGACAAGTCAGGCGCACCACACTGCATCGGAAAATGAGTTCGGAATTGCCATTGCACCTGATCGAACCGGCGCACCTTGCGGCGCGGCTCGCCGTGCCCGAAACGCGCAGCGTCGTGTTCGATTGCCGGCACGATTTGTCACGGGCGCAGTGGGGGCGCGAGGAATTTGCCGCGGCTCATATTCCCGGCGCAGTGTTTGCCCACCTGGAGCAGAACCTGTCGGGCCCCGTGACGCCGCACTCGGGGCGCCATCCCTTGCCCGACCCCGCCGTACTCGCGGCGTTCCTCGGCGCTGCCGGTGTCGACACCGACACCGATGTCGTGGTCTATGACCAGGACAAGTCCCCGTACGCGGCGCGGCTGTGGTGGCTGCTGCGCTGGCTCGGGCACGAGCGGGTCGCCGTGCTGAATGGCGGCCTGGCGGCCTGGCGGGCGGCCGGGCTGCCCCTGCAAAGCGCGCTGGCTCCGCGCAGTGCCCGACCGTTCCGCGTACGTCCGGCGCTGGTCCAGGCCGTGAGCACCGCCGATGTGCAGCGTGACCTGGAAGGCGGCCGGGTGCTGTTGCTGGATGCGCGCTCCGCCGATCGATTCGCCGGCCAGAACGAGAGCATTGATCCGGTGGCGGGCCACGTGCCCGGCGCGCGCAATCAGCCCTTTACCCTGAACCTGGACGCCAGCGGCCGTCTGCGGGCGAACGCCGCCCTCACCGCCCTGTGGCGCGGGACGCTGGGCGATACGCCACCGACCCAGGTCATCGCAATGTGCGGCTCCGGGGTGACCGCCTGTCACAATCTGCTGGCCATGGAACTGGCCGGCCTGCCCGGCGCGCGGCTGTATGCCGGTTCTTTCAGCGAATGGATCCGCGACCCCGCCCGCCAGGTCGCCACAGGTCCGGTCTGACGGAAGCGTCATCCGGTTGACCCGCTTTTTTGCTATCGTCCGCGCCCCGTGGGCATATGCCCGGCCGGTGCCGGAAGTCTGAGTCGCTATGAACGGAAACAATCAAAAGGGTCCCGGCCCGGCGTGGACCATCGAAGACTCGCTGGACCTCTACCACGTCAATGCGTGGGGCAAGGGGTACTTCTCCATCAACGATGCGGGGCACGTCATCGTGCGCCCCGACACCCTGCCCGGTGGTCAGACCATCGATCTGTTCGAGGTCGTCGAAGGGCTCAAGGCCCGTGATCTCACCGCCCCGGTCGTGGTGCGCCTCTCCGACATTCTGGCCAACCGCTTGCGCAGCCTGCATGCCGCATTCGCCCAGGCCATCGCCGAGAACGACTACGGCAACAAGTACGCGGCCGTTTATCCCATCAAGGTGAACCAGCAGCGCCTGGTGGTCGAGGAGGTGTACCGCTACGGGCGCGAATTCGGCTTCGGCCTCGAGGTCGGCTCCAAGCCCGAGCTGCTGGCCGTCATGGCAATGACCGAAAACGCGCCCGACCGCCTCATCGTCTGCAACGGCTTCAAGGACCACAGCTACCTCGAAGCTGTCGTGCTCGCGACCAAGCTTGGCCGCACCATCATTCCGGTCATCGAGAACTTCGAGGAACTGGACATCCTGCTGAAGCTTGCCGACACCTACCACGTACGGCCGCGGCTCGGCGTGCGCGTCAAGCTTTCCAGCGAAGGTTCCGGTCGCTGGCGCGACAGCAACGGCGCCCGGTCCAAGTTCGGGCTGTTCGTCACCGAGATTCTGGATCTGTTCAAGGTGCTGAAGGACCGCGACATGCTCGACTGCCTGCAGCTCGTGCACTGCCATCCCGGCAGCCAGCTGCAGGACATCCGCCGCGTCAAGGAATCGATCACCGAACTGGCGCACGTGTATGCCGAACTGCAGATCATGGGCGCCGGCTTGAAGTACATCGATGTCGGCGGCGGCTTAGGGGTCGACTACGACGGCAGCGGCACCAACTTCGCCTCCTCCATGAACTACACGCTCAATGAATACGCGAGCGATGTGGTCTACCGGATCGCGAGCGTGTGCAATGCGCGCGATATCCCGCATCCGATGATCATCAGTGAATCCGGACGCGCCATCGCGGCGTACCACAGCGTACTGATCTTCAACACGCTCGGCTTCTCGGCACTGGACCGTTTCCGGGTCACCGGCCGCGAGGCCGAGGATTATCCCGGCGAAGATGAGATTCCGCAGCCCGTACAGGACCTGTTCGTCGCCTACCGCTCCGTCAACGAACGGCGGCTGGTCGAGTGCTATCACGATGCCCAGACGGCGCGCGAGCAGACGCTGCAGATGTTCAACCTCGGACTGCTGTCGCTGCAGTTTCGCGCCCTCGCCGAGCGACTGTACTGGGCAACCTGCTCGCGCATCCGCGATGTGTGCCGGCGGCTCGAGGAGAGTCCCGAGGAACTCGCCGATCTGGAATCCATTCTCTCGGACACGTACTTCTGTAATTTCTCCGTATTCCAGTCACTGCCGGACAGCTGGGCGATCGATCAGCTGTTCCCGATCATGCCCATCCACCGGCTCAACGAGCAGCCCACCCGGATCGGCGTGCTCGCCGACATCACCTGTGATTCCGATGGCAAGATCGACCGCTTCGTCAGTCACCGCGAAATCAAACGCACCCTCGAACTGCACGAGCTGCTGGCCGGTGAGGAGTACTACCTCGCCGCGTTCCTGGTCGGCGCGTACCAGGAGACCCTCGGGGACCTGCACAACCTGTTTGGCGACACGCACGTGGTGCACATCCGCCTGCTCGAGGAAGGCGGTTGGTGGATCGAGGAGGTCGTCAAGGGCGACACCGCCAACAAGGTGCTGGAATACATGGAGTACGACGTGGCCGAGCTCTACCCCGCCCTGTCGCGCGACTGTGAGCGCGCGGTGCGCGACGGCCGCATGACGCTCGCCGAGAGCCAGCAGGTCAAACGCTTCTACGAAGGCGAGCTCAATGGCTATGCCTACCTCGAACCCCCCGGCAGTTGACGCCACCGCGTGCCGTTGCGTCCCCCAAATGCCGGGAGTAGCATCTTTTTCGATCCAGCGGTGTGTGAGAGAACCGGATGACGACGATCTATGTGGGCAATCTGCCCTTCAACGCCACGGAACAGGACCTTCGAGCCCTTTTTGAACGTCACGGGGCCGTGGAATCAGTGAAGCTCATCAACGACCGCGAAACCGGCAAGCCCCGTGGCTTCGGCTTCGTGGAGATGGCGCAGGCCGATGCGCAGGCCGCGATTCAGGCGCTCAATGGACAGCAGCTGGGCGGTCGCCCGCTGCGTATCAACGAAGCTCAGGAGCGCCCGCAACGGCCGCGCCAGGGCGGCGGTCCGTTTCGGCGCTGAGAGTCGGGTCGGCTGCGCCCCGCGACTTGGGGACTCTGTCCTGACAGAGTCCTTCAGGGGCGCTGTTACCACATTTCCTTGAGGCGCGCGTTCACATCCAGTGCCGACGTACCCGCATCCCCCAGCATGATCTCATCGGCGTTTGCGCCATGGACCACGACGGCATCGAAGGTCTTCAGCAGCTTCTCCGTCATGAACCGGCTGCGCCCTCCATACACGTGGCCGTCCGAGCTCTTCGGCTGACTCGTGATCTGGAACTTCAGCGGGCTGTACAACACCAATTCATTGCGCGCCCGGGTCATCGCGACATAGAGCAGCCGCCGTTCCTCTTCGATCAGTTCCGGCTTGCGGGTCGCGAACTCCGAGGGGAAACTGCCGTCGACGACATTCATCAGGTACACCGTGTCCCATTCCATGCCCTTTGCGGAGTGGATGGTTGAGAGCACCAGGAAATCCTCATCCAGGCTCGGCTTGCCCGCCAGGTCACTGGCCGCCTCCGGCGGATCCAGCGTCAGCTCCGTGATGAAGCGTTCGCGCGAGGTGAACTGGCCGGACAGCAACTCCAGCTGATCAAGGTCCCCGATGCGCGTATGCACGCTCTCGTAGATGCGCTCCAGGTGCGGCTTGTACCACTCGCGCACCAGGCGCACCTGGCCCGGCCACTCGCGCTGCGGATCCGTCAGGATCTGCAGCAGGTTCGAGAGTTTCTCGATCTCGCCCGGTTCCACATGCGGCGCCGCGAAACCGGCCAATGCGCCGGCGGCGTGCTGCTGCGCCTCCAGGTGGGCGATCGCGCGCTGGGCGTTCGCCGGGCCCATGCCCGGCAACAGCTGCAGGGCGCGGAACGCCGCCATGTGATTGAGCGGATTGTCGACCCAGCGCAGTACCGCGAGCAGGTCCTTGACGTGCGCCGCCTCGAGGAAGCGCAGCCCACCATACTTGACGAAGGGAATCTGGCGGCGCGTCAGCTCGATTTCCAGCAGGTCGCTGTGGCTGCCGCTGCGGAACAATACCGCCTGACGATGCAGGGGCACGTGCGCCTCGCGGCGCCGCAGCACTTCATTGCAGATCGAATCGGCCTGCGTTGTCAGGTCATCAACGGTCACCAGCCGCGGCCGCTGGCCGGCACCACGGGCGGCCAGCAGGTGCTTGCGGAACTGGCGCGGCGCATCGGCCATCAGCGCATTGGAGGCATCCAGAACCTGCTGGCTCGAGCGGTAGTTCTGCGCCAGCGTGATCACCTCCGCGCGCGGCTCGAACTGGTCCGGAAAATTCAGGATGTTGTCGACGGTCGCCGCGCGAAACGAATAGATGGCCTGCGCATCGTCGCCGACGACGGTGAGGCCGCGGCCGTCCGGCCGCAGCGCGTGCAGGATCTGCGCCTGCATCACATTCGTGTCCTGGTATTCGTCCACCAGTACGTGGTCGAAATGGCCGCTGACGTGCTGCGCCAGTTTCGGGTCGCCCATCATGATGTGCCAGTAGAGCAGCAGATCGTCGTAGTCGAGGATCCCGTAGCTTTGCTTGCGCTGCACATAGGCCCGATACAGCCGGGTCAGTTCATCCTCCCACTGCGTGCACCACGGATACTGCTCCTCCAGCGACTCTTTGAGCGTCTTGCGCGTATTGACCCGATGTGAATAGATCGCCAGGCACGTGTCGCGCCGCGGGAAGCGCTGCTCCTTGCCATCGAAGCCCAGTTCCTGGCGGATCGCATCCATCAGATCCGCACTGTCACCCCGATCGATGACGGTGAACTGTGGATTGAGCTTCAGGTGCCGCGCGTAGTGGCGCAGCAGCCGGTTCGCCATTGAATGAAACGTGCCCGACCAGGACAGGCGTTGCGCCAGGACCTGGTTGAGCCCCCCTAAGGTTTCATTCATGGCCTGTTTGACGATGTCGCGCGCACGCCGGCGCATTTCCTGCGCGGCGCGCCGCGTGAAGGTCAGCATCAGAATACGCGCCGGATCCACACCATTCATCACCAGGTGCGCGACGCGGTGCGCCAGGGTATTCGTCTTGCCGGTGCCGGCGCCCGCAATGATGAGCAACGGCCCCGCATCGACGCCCTTCTCGGCGGCCTTCTCGCCGACCTTGCCGATGAACGTGACGCTCTGCTCGCCACCTCGGGTCTCCCCGAAGGTCGCCGCCTTGCGTTGGGCGGTATTCAATGTGGCCAGGTAAGCGGGGGTCGCCATGGCCGAAGACTATACGAGCTGGCGGTTTATGAGGCTATGGATCAATGCACAACTGTGCGCCGGATCAAACGTATCCCCCGCGAGGAGCAGCCTCGGACCTGCGATATCTACGAATCCATCGCCGCTGACTCCCGCCTGCGCCACCCAAGCGCCATCCCGATGTCCCGGGTGACGTGTGGCATCCGCTGCGCGTGCCGCCAGGCGCTGCTGCCGCAGCGGTTCCGGGACACGACACAGCAGCTGCGTGCACGACACCGGCTCATGACGCGCCAACAGCGCCCGCAACTGCGGCTCGTGCTCGCCGGGCCTGAAGTTGCCCTCGATCACCACCGTGCCGAGCAGCGGCAGAAATTCGTCCGCGAGTGCAAAAAGCACCGCGAAACTTGCGTCGCTGAGGCGCCGCGAGGCGGCGCGGTCCGCCGCTCCGAGGGTGTCCAGCAGCGGCTCCTTGATGGCATCCTTCGACAGCAGCGGTGCCGCCAGGTCGCACGCGAGCGCGCGCGCCAGTGTCGTCTTGCCCGTCGCCGGCAGACCCGTGACCAGAAACACGCGGCGCGCAGTCATTCCGCTATCCTAAGCGCAATGAGCACTCTCGACAGCACCCCGCACTTTCAAGGTCGTGTCATCCGCGTGACGGTGGATCGAGTCATCCTGCCGAATGGCAAGGAGGCGGCCCTCGAGGTCGTACACCACCCCGGCGGCGCCGCCGTCGTGGCCCTCAATGACCTGCAGCAGGTGTGCCTGTTGCGTCAGTACCGGTACGTCGCCGGCGGCTGGATCTGGGAATTGCCGGCCGGAAAACTCGAACCGGCCGAACCCCCCGAGGTCACCGCCCGCCGCGAGCTCATCGAGGAAGCCGGGGTGGACGCGACCGATTGGGTCGGTCTCGGGTCGATGCTCAGTTCCCCGGGGGTATTCTCGGAGGTCATCCATCTGTACCTCGCGCAGGGCCTGACGGGGGCTCGCGCCCAGCTGGAGGAGAGCGAAGTGCTCGAGGTGCATTGGGTGAGTTTCCGCCAGGCCTGCGATATGGCGCTTTCCGGTGAATTGCGTGACGCCAAGACCGCCATCGGTGTACTGCGGGCGGCCCACCGGCTGGGGCTGGCCCTGTGCGAGCGCCCCTAGTCCGCCGCAGCTGCCCCATTTTGGTGATTTCGTGACACGAGGCGCAGCCATGCTGCACCTGCACCCGCTACAGTCCGCTGAAGGAATCTGTATTTGGGTGTGACTTAATCCCCGTGAGTGCCAACAAAGACAACCTGCGACCTTCAGGCACGCCCGACCCGCCGGCCAGTACTTCGGAGCGCCGGCGTATCGGCCGGATCGTCCGCGACGATCGCGACACGGCCAGTGTCGAATGGGTGGATGCACCGGCCGATTACGCACGGGTGCCCCTGTCCATCGAAGGCACACTGCCGCCCGGCATCAAGCGTGCCGCGGGTGGTGGCTACAATCCGTACGAGACCATCGCGCCGAAAACCGGCAGTGTCGCGGCCGACAAGCGCCCCGCGCAGCGCGATCTGCGCAAGCTCTCGGCGTGGATCAAGCAGATGCGCGAACTCGAAGAGCGCAAGAAGCGCGGCGACGATTGACGCGCCGTCAGTGCGCCCGCTGACCCGCCGGCGCCGGCAATACTCCCAGACCGCGCAACAGCCGCCACGACCTGCGACTGCCGGTACGAAGCCACACTTCATACAAACGCAGTGCATCCGCGTTCGATTGGCCGCATGAACTTTCGCTGATCTCATTGAGCGCATCCACCAGCGGCTGGAATTTTCCGGCCAGCTCCGCGAACACGCGCCCCAGCACCGCGCCGCGCCGGCTGCGATCCGTGTCCGCGAGGGTCGAATACGCCCGCGCGCCCATCGAGATGTGATAGTCGATGTCCACCAGCTTGCGCGCGAAACTGCGCGCAAAAAAGCCGGCGATGAACAACGAGACATCCCCGAGTCGCTGCAGGCCGCGCTGGCGTTCCGCCAGGCTCGAGGCCGTGAGGGCCTCGGACAGCATCGCGACCAGGGGTTTGAGCTTCAGGCCATCGGGAGTGTGTTCGAACAACGCTTCCGAACGGGCAAAGAGGGTCAGGAGATTGACCACGTAGTGCTGGGTATGGTCACCGACGGCCAGCTGCTGCTTGCGCAGCACCGACTGCAGGTTGTCACGGAAGTACTCCGTCAGGCTGGTGACGGGAAGGACATGACGTGCTGCGCTTGGGTCCGACATATCGGTCCTCGCATGAGTGCCCCCTCATCTCGAATCTCACACACCGTGCCGCTCAGATCCGTGAGCGGCCTCTCATTATGGATGACGACTGCTATTGCTGCGTATTGCTGCGTTTCCGCAGCCGGATGTAGGAGTCGTCGGCCGTGCCGAATACCAGGTCCCCGTCACTGTCGTAGGCCTGTTCGCTGATCGCCAGCTGATCGGCCATCAGTTCGATCCGCCAATGGGCCGACACGGCCGCCGGCACCGAGATCGGCGTCGAGTGGCACAGCTTCGGATCGTTGGTCGCGGCGAAGTGGTCCTCCACCTTCTTCCATTCCAGCGAGCAGCCCGTCAGCAGCTTCAGGTCCGCCGGCTGCATCGCCGTCAGCAGCTCCGGCATCTCGTCCGCGCCGCGCCAGTGTTTCGGATCCGCAAAGGTCCATACCGCCTCGACGACCTTGTCCTTCACCGATTCGAACGAAATGACGTACTGCCCGAGCATCTTCTGCGGATCATCCGTGCTGGACTCCTGCAGGTAGTAGACATGATCACCGACCATCAGCGAATCGATCCTGACCGCCACCGCGCTGACCGCCGGATGCACGTAGCCACCGTGCTTCTGGTCCGTCGCGACCTGCGCGCGGTTGTCGTAGTGGCCCGGCAGCCAGCCCTCGATCTGTCTTATCGCCGCATCGCTCTTGCTCGCCTGCGGCGTCGCGCACCCGCTCAACGCCGCCACGGTCGCCACCAGCAGGTACCGCGCCAATCTGTTCCGCAACATCGTATGGGTCGCTCCTAAGATCCATCAGCCGTAGGTGGCGCGCCATTGTGCGCGGTAGGTGAGCCCGAGGGTCATCAGGCGCTCCAGCAACTCATCGTAGCCCTGTCCCGCCGCGCGCGCGCTTTCCGCAAAATCCTCCGTGGCCGTCAGGTTCGGATTGGCATTGGCTTCCAGCACATACACCTCGCCAGCTGCCGTGACCCGAAAGTCCATGCGCGCATAGCCTGACAGGCCCAGGGCGCGATAGATACGCCGCGACAATCTGTCCAGGCGCGCCTCTACCGCCGGCGGCAGTTCCTGCGCCGCGTGGGTCGTGATGCCGTAGCGTTCCTGGTAGTTGCGGTCCCACTTCACCTTGCGCGTCGCGATGGCCGCCGAGGTGTCCGGCATCGAGCCGAATACCATCTCCCACACCGGCAGGCGGTGCAGGCGCTCATTGCCCATGACGCCCACGTACAGTTCACGACCCGCAATGTACTCCTCGACCAGTGCATCCGAACCGATCTGCACATGCACAAACTCGATCCGCTCCTTGAGCTTCGCGACATCCTCCACCACCGAGGCCTGGGCTATGCCCAAAGATGCATCC
>DATHOA010000077.1:0-5077 GCA_035485475.1 Steroidobacteraceae bacterium
CCCGCTCGTTCGTGCTGGCGAACCCCGACGAGGCGCCGGAAACCGCAGCCGGTGATTTCGCGGTGACCAACATCCGCATCGAAGGGCTGCAGCGCATTTCCGAAGGCACGGTCTACAACTACCTGCCCGTGAATATCGGCGATCACGTAACGCCGGTACGCGTCCGTGAGGCGGTGCGCTCGCTGTACAACACCGGATTCTTCCGCGACGTGCAGATGCGCCGCGACGGCAGCACGCTGGTGGTCCTGGTGGTGGAGCGACCGGCGATCGAAAGCTTCGAAATCACCGGCAACAAGGACATCAAGACCGAGGATCTGCAGAAGTCCCTGCGCACCGTCGGACTGGCGGCCGGCAAGACCTTCGACCGCTCGGTGCTGGAGGAGGTGAAGGGCTACCTTACCGACCAGTACTTCAGCCGCGGCAAGTATGCGGTGAAGATCGACGAGAAGGTCGAGGATGATTCGGGCAACCGGGTGAAGATCAAGATCACCATCACGGAAGGCACGCGCGCCAAGATACGCACCATCAACATTGTCGGCAACCACGTCTTCACCGACAAGGAAATCGACAAGGGCCTTGAGCTGCAGACGCCGAACTGGCTCTCCTGGTACAAGCAGGATGACCGCTACTCCAGCGAGTCCCTGGACGGCGACCTGGAAAAGATCCGCTCCTACTACATGGACCGCGGCTATGCGAATTTCCAGATCGACTCCACCCAGGTGGCCATTGCGCCGGAAAAGGACGACATCTTCATCACCGTCAACATCGACGAGGGCGGGGTGTACAAGGTTGGCGAGGTGAAGCTCGCGGGCACCTTCCCGATAGCGAAGGAGGAGCTTACGGCGCTGCTGCTGCCCCGCACCGGCCAGATCTATTCGCGCAAATGGGTGACGACCACCCAGGAGCTGATCCAGAACCGCCTGGGCCAGGACGGATATGCATTCGCGAAGGTCGATCCGGTGCCGACCACCGACAAGGCCACCGGCATCGTGAACCTGACGTTCTTCGTGGATCCGGGCAACCGCGTTTATATTCGCAACATCATCTTCAACGGCTCCAAGCGCATCAACGACGAGGTGCTGCGCCGCGAGATGCGCATTCTCGAGGGCGGTTGGCTGTCGAATGTCGCCCTGGATCGCTCCAAGCAGCGCCTGCAGCGCCTGCCCTACATCACCAAGGTCGACGAGGAAACCACCCCGGTTCCGGGTTCATCGGACCAGGTGGATGTGGCTTACAAGATCGAGGAGGGCCCGGGCGCGTCGATCTCCGGTGGCGTCGGCTATTCGGAGACCTACAAGTTCGAGCTCAACGGCAATTACACCGACGCCAACTGGCTCGGCAGCGGACAGCGCGTGTCCATCAACCTCGAGGCCGGCGAATTCAACAAGGTCTATGGCATCACCGAGACCAATCCGTACACCAATGTCGATAACCTGACGCGAACCTATTCTTTCAGCTACCGCGACAGCTCACAGTTCACCTCGGCCTCCTCGGACTTCTCCACCAAGATCATCAGCCTGGGCGAGAGCTTCGGTTATCCGTTGTCCGAGTATCAGTTCATGAACCTCGGCTTCAATCTGCAGGGTGTGCAGTTGGTGGCGATCGAGAACAGCAGCGCGCTGCAGTCACTGCAGTGGGTACAGAACAATGGGCACACCTACACGGGGCAGGCCACCGGCCTGATCTTTGATCCGACCACGGGCCAGTACATCAACGGCATCTACGCCCTCGATGGTACCCGCTACGCCGTCGCGCAGCTGATCGCCGGGTGGACCTACGATTCACGTAATCGCGGGATATTCCCGGACCGCGGCATGCACCAGACCATCAGCTTCAGCTACACGCCGCCAATTACCGGAGTGTCGTACTACAAGGCGAACTACGAGTTCCTGAAGTACATACCGCTGTTCAAGGGATTCACGTTTGCCTTCACCGGCGATTTGGGATACGGCGGGGGATTGGGCAAGAGCAAGTGCTACCAGGCAACCGCTACCACGGCGGCGTATTGCGTCGACCCCACTCTGCCGCCCTATGAACTGTTCTACGGTGGTGGCCCAGACTCTGTGCGTGGCTTCCAGGAAAGCCGCCTGGGTCCGAAGGATCAGTATGGCAATCCCTACGGTGGCAACTTCAATGTGCTGGCGCGCTCCGAGCTCATCATCCCGATGCCCCCCAAGATTGCCTCCAGCGCCCGGGTGAGTCTGTTCATTGATGTGGGCAATGTGTTCTCGACCGGCAAGAGCCCGCAGTTCTATTCCCCGCCCTATGGTTACAGCACCGGCAATATCACGGCGGCGGATCTGAATGATCCGGCGATCCTGACCAAGACGAGCTATAACTTTGCCATCAGCCGACTGAAGGAATCGGTAGGCGTCTCGGTGCAGTGGCTCGCGCCGCTGGGTCTGTTCCGGTTCAGTCTCGCGGTACCGCTGAATGCGCAACGCGAGATTGACGGGGTGACCTGGGGCGATGAGACCGAGCGCTTCCAGTTCTCGGTTGGACAGGCGTTTTAAGGCGATTTCCGCTATGATCGCGGTCTTAAATTGGGCTTTGCCCACAAGAGGAGCATCGTGAAGGGCGTCGTCAAGTCTTTAATTCTGGGTTCGGCTGCGACCATGGTTCTGGCGGCAGCGCCGGCATGGGCGGAGCTGAAAATTGGTTATGTAAATTACAACCAATTAATACAGGAGTCCCCCGATGCGAAGACCGTCCAGGAGGAGCTGCGCAATGAGTTTCTGCCGCGCACGCGCGAGCTGCAGACCCTGCAGCAGTCGCTGAAGACGCGCGAGGACAAGCTGACCAAGGACGGCGCCACCATGACGGACGACCAGCGCGCCCGTGAGGACAAGGAAATTCGCGATGGCGAGCGCGAATTGCAGCGCAAGCAGACCGAGGCGCAGGACGATTTCAACGCGCGTCGCAATGAAGTACTGCAGAACCTGCAAAAGGCGGTCGGCGCGAAGGTGGCCGCCTATGCGAAGTCACAGAACTTCGACCTCATAGTCGTTGAAAGCAGCGTCATCTACGCCTCGCCCGCGGTGGACATCACCCCGCAGGTGCTGGCTGTCTTGAATGCCGGCACCGCCAAGCCCGCTGCTCCTGCCGCGCCGAAGCCGCCCGCCAAGTAATCAACCCGGCGGGCCTTTGCCGGGCCCGCATGAGGCAGCTGCATGGTTGTCACCCTCGGCGAGCTCGCGGTCCGCTTGGGATGTGAGCTGCGTGGCGATCCGCTGCGCGAAGTTGACAGTGTGGCCACGCTGGCCGACGCCCATCCACGCGCCGTCACGTTCCTGGCCGAAAGCCGCCACCGGGCGGCGCTGGCCCAGACGCAGGCCGCAGCCGTGGTGCTGGATGCGCGTTTCGCCGCCGAATCGCCGGTCGCCACCCTGATTGCTGCGAATCCGCGCGCCACCTATGCCCGGATTGCCGCTCTGCTGTATCCCTTACCCCCCGTCGTGCCGGGGATTCACCCCAGCGCCATCGTGGCGCCGGACGCGCACATCGAACCGGATGCCTGCGTGGGTCCGCTGGCCGTGATCGGGGCGCGCACCCGCATCGGCGCGGGCGCGATGATTGGTGCGCACTGTGTGATCGGCGCCGATGTGGCAGTTGCAGCACAGGTGCGGCTGGTGGCGCGGGTCACGCTGTGCGATGGAGTGAGCGTCGCCGCCCGGTCGATCCTGCACCCCGGGTGCGTCATCGGCAGCGACGGATTCGGGTTTGCGCCCGAGCGCGGTACCTGGTTGAAGGTCCCGCAGGTCGGCAGTGTGTGCATCGGCGAGGATGTGGAGATTGGCGCCAATACCACCATTGACCGCGGCGCCATCGGCGACACGCTGATCGCGCAGGGGGTCAAGCTCGACAACCAGATCCAGATCGGCCACAACGTGCGCCTGGGGGCCCATACGGCCATCGCCGGTTGTACCGGGATTTCCGGCAGCACGGTCATCGGCGAGCGCTGCCAGATCGGTGGCGCCTGTGCGATTGGCGGCCACCTGCTGATCACCGATGATGTGATCATCACGGGCTTCTCGATGATCAGTCATTCGATCCCAAAGCCCGGGGTATACTCCAGCGGAATTCCATTTGAGGATGCGCGCACCTGGCGTCGGATGGTGGCCCGGTTCAAGCGCGACAGCAAAGACGACCACAAAGATGACGGCAAAGATGACTGAAGTCGCACAGTTGGATATCCATGGCATTTTGAAGCTGCTGCCGCACCGCTACCCGTTCCTGATGGTGGACCGGGTGCTGGAATGCCACGCCGGGCAGAGCATTCGTGCCCTGAAGAACGTTACCTTCAACGAACCGTACTTCACGGGTCATTTTCCGCACCGGCCCGTCATGCCGGGTGTGATGATCATCGAGGCGCTGGCACAGACCGCGGGCATACTGGCCTTCGTCACCAGCGGTGTGGTGCCGGATGCGGACACCAAGTTCTACTTCGTTGGCATCGACAAGGCGCGCTTTCGCAAGCCGGTCGAGCCGGGCGATCAGCTGATTCTCTCGGTGCAGCTGACGCGCAGCTTCAAAGGCATCTGGCGCTTTGCGAGCTCGGCATCCGTCGGCAGCAACGAGGTGGCCAGCGCCGACATGATGGTGGCACCGGAGGTGTCCAAGTGACGGCCGCCTCATGATCGATTCGCACGCAGTCGTGGCCTCGCGCGCACAGCTCGGGGCGGGCGTGACGGTCGGGCCCTTCGCGGTAATCGGTCCGGATGTAATCATCGGCGCCCGCACCACGGTCGGCGCGCATGCCGTCATAGATGGTCCGACCCGCATTGGCGAAGACAACCAGATCTTCCCGTTTGCGTCGATCGGTTCGGCGCCGCAGGACAAGAAGTACAAGGGCGAGCCCACCGAGCTGCGGATCGGGGACCGGAACGTGTTTCGCGAGTTCTGCACCATGAACCGCGGTACGGCCCAGGGCCATGGCCACACGAGCATCGGCTCGGACTGCCTGTTCATGGCCTACACCCATGTGGCGCATGACTGTTCCATTGGCGACAAGGTGATACTGGCCAACTGCGCGACCATGGGCGGGCATGTGCAGCTGGGCGACTGGGTGCAGCTGGGG
>DATHOA010000078.1:0-8127 GCA_035485475.1 Steroidobacteraceae bacterium
CGGCGAATGCGAAATTCTGTGTCCACTCAGTTGTCCGCCGGGTGTCCGCGGACAGTTTCAAGCCTCTGGGGCCTTGGTAACAGCCAAGCATAAACAGGCAGTTATCACGCCGCCTGGCGCTGGCACGCGAATTGCTGCTCAGGATTGCAGCCAGGAGGCTGAGCCCGCAATCCGCATTCTGTAGGGGCCAAGGAAATCGACATGCTGGGCTACTACTTGCAACTGGCGGTCCGCAGCCTGCGGCGCAACCCGGTGTTGACGACTCTGATGATCGTGGCAATAGGCGTGGGGATCGGTGCTTCCATGACCATGCTCACGAACCTGCGGGTGATGTCCGGGGACCCAATCCCGGATAAGTCCTCGCGGCTCTTCGTGCCGCAGATCGACGTCTGGGGGCCGGACGCGCATCGTAGCGGAGGCGCGGCCAACGCCAACCGATTGCCGGACACGCTTACCTATCGCGACGCCATCGCGTTCATGCGCGCCCACCGCGGCGTGCGCCAGACGGCGATCTATGGGATGGGATTGGACCTCGATGCGGGCACAGGCCGGCCGTTCGCGGCGGCGGGCCTGGCCGCCTACGCTGATTTCTTTCCGCTCTTTGAAGTGCCATTCGCAAGCGGCGGCCCCTGGAGCGCGTCCGATGACGAAAGCCGGGCGAACGTGGTGGTACTGAGCGCGAAGCTTGCCGAACGAGTATTCCCTCATGCGGATGCGGTGGGCAAGACCGTGAACCTGGAGGGCCACGAGTACCGCATCGTCGGTGTCATGAAGCCCTGGAGTCCGGTGCCAAGATTCTACGACACCAACGGCGCGGGCGCCGCGTTCGGCAAGACTGAGGATTTCTTTGTGCCCTTCACCAATGGCATCGACCGGCAGCACGAATCCTGGGGCGGCATCGGTTGCCCGGGGCCCGCGCCTGCGGGCTGGGAACGACTGCTCGCCTCGGAGTGCGTGTGGCTGCAGTTCTGGGTGGAACTGCCCAGCGCAGCGGCGGTCCGGAACTACCAGGACTTTCTGAGCAGCTACGCGGCAGAGCAGCGCCGGGCGGGCCGCTTTAACTGGGCCGCGCGAACGCAGCTGCACGATGTCACCGACTGGCTGGTGCAGGAGGATGTGGTACCTGCGCAGGCGCGGGTGAATACGTTCATCGGCTTCGCGTTGCTGGTGGTGTGCCTGATCAACGCCATCGGCCTGATGCTGGCCAAGTTTGGCAGCCGTGCCGGGGAGCTGGGTGTGCGGCGGGCCATGGGGGGTTCGCGCCGGGACATCTTCCTGCAGTGTCTGGTGGAGACCGCTCTGATCGGCCTGGCCGGGGGCCTCCTGGGTCTGGGACTCACCGCCATCGGCTTGGCTGTGGATCGGGCATTGCTGGCCCCGGGGGAGCGGAACGTGGCGCTGGATGTTCTCACCCGCCTGGACACCGGCATGCTGGCCATCACGCTGACCGTGGCCGTGGCTTCAACCCTCTGTGCCGGTCTATATCCCACCTGGCGCGCCAGCCGCGTGCAGCCGGCCTGGCAGCTGAAGGTCCAGTAGCCGAATCGCGTTCATGGAAACTCTCCCCATTCTCAAATCCATGCGGCACAACAAGATCGGCGCCCTGCTCCTGGTGCTGCAGATCGCGGTCTCACTGGCTGTCGTGTCAAACTGCCTGTCCATCATCCAGGACAACCTCGCGCAGATGCGGCGTCCCACCGGGGTGGACGAAGCCAATATCGTCCTCGTCAGCAATCAGTGGCTGAGCAAGCCCGCGGACCTGGGGCCCCGCATCCAGGCCGATCTCGATGCGGTCCGTTCAGTGCCCGGCATCATCGATGCCGAGGCCACCAACAGCTATCCCCTGCATGGCGGAGGATCGCGAGGGGGCTTATCTCTCAAGCCCGATCAGAAAGAGCCGACCCCGACGGCCGAGTATTACGTGGACGAGCACGGGCTCGCCGCCTATGGCTTGAAACTGGCCGCTGGGCGCTGGTTCACGGCGGCGGAGATCGGCGAAGTTCGCGTCCACGACACCGAGATTCCCGCGAGCGTGATCATTACCGCTGCTCTCGCCCACACGTTGTACCCCTCCGGGAACGCGCTCGGCCAAGTGGTCTACTGGACCCCTACGGCTTCGTCGCGCATCGTGGGGATCGTTGAGCGGGCCCAGGCTCCCTGGGCGGCGTGGACGCAGGCTCGCGCTGAATATTCTGCCTTCCTCCCCTACCACTACATCGACAACTGGGTGATGTACATCGTGCGCAGCCGCCCGGGACAGATCGGCGGCGCCATACCCGCCGTGGAGGACCGGCTGTTCAAGCTGACCCGGCAGCGGGTGATCGAGGCTGAGACCTTTACCGAGGCCCGCGACGGCGCCTACTTCGATCCCAGATCGACGGGCGTACTGCTGGGCATACTGTGTGCAATCCTGCTGGCCGTCACCGTCTTCGGCATCGCCGGACTCACCATGTACTGGGTGGGCCAGCGCCGCCGCTACATCGGCATGCGCCGGGCCTTGGGTGCGCGCCGCATCGATATCCTGCGCTACTTCCATATCGAGAATCTGCTGATTGCCGGCAGCGGTGTTCTGCTCGGCGTTTTGTTGGGGCTGGGTGGAAATCTGTGGCTGGCTTCGCATCTGGAGCTGGGTCGGATGAGCGTGGCGTATATCTGCTTCGGAGCGGTCATCGTAATGGCAATCAGCCAGGCGTCCGTTTTCTTTCCGGCCATGCGGGCGGCCTGCATTGCTCCTACCGAGGCCATTCGTGCGCTGTAGTGCCTGACAGATGAACGCGGCCCACGCACATTGCGACGCCCTGATTGCCGCACAGCCGCGCGCGGCCCGCGCTACATCCCACCCCAATTGGGTATTAGCCACGACAATCCTGGCCTCGAGCCTTGCCTTCATTGATGGTTCGGTTGTCAATGTCGGCCTGCCTGCTCTGGGTGCCAGCCTCAAGGCCAGCGCCAGCGACCTGCAATGGGTCATCAACGCCTACCTTCTGCCCCTCAGCGCCCTTCTGCTTCTCGGTGGCGCGGCGGGAGATCGTTATGGACATGGGCGTCTTCTGGTTGTGGGCATCACGCTGTTCGGGGGTGCTTCGATCGGCTGTGCACTCGCTCCGAACCTGCCCTGGTTGCTGGCAGGGCGCGGGGTGCAGGGTGTGGGGGCCGCTTTGCTCATGCCGAACAGTCTGGCAATTCTTGGCGCGCACTTTTCGGGCGAGGCCCGCGGCCGTGCGATCGGCATCTGGGCGTCCGTCGGGGCTACGATGGGCGCGTTCGGGCCGGTCCTGGGCGGTTGGCTGATCGATACCGTGGGATGGCGTTCGATCTTTCTTATAAATCTGCCGGTCGCCACCGGCGCTGTCGCAATGGCCATCGCGTTTGTCCGCGATGCCGGCCGCGAGCAGAGCGCGCCGGCGTTGGACCTATTCGGTGGTGTGCTGGCAACTGCTGCCCTCGCAGTTCTGACCTGGGGACTCACGATCGGCTCGGGTCATGCCGGATGGACGCGTGGTGCGCTGCTGCTGATAGCGGCCGGCACCGCCCTGATGCTGGGGTTTCTCGCCGTTGAAAGCTCCAAAAGTGAAGTCGCGATGATGCCTCTCGCCTTGTTCGGGTCATCCAGCTTCGTAGGGATAACGACTCTCACGCTGCTGCTGTACGGCGCGCTGGGTGCCCTGCTGGTGCTGGTCCCTTATGTGATCATCCAGGCGGGCAGATACTCCGCAGCCCAGGCCGGCGCCGCACTGCTGCCGTTTGCGGCAGTGCTGGCATTGACCTCGCCCCTCATGGGCGCGCTGGCAGGCAGGGTCGGCCCGCGCGCGCCGCTTACGATAGGGCCGCTCGTGGTGGCAGTCGGCTTCCTGCTTTTGCACCGGGTCGGGCCCGATACGCACTACTGGGCGCTCGTCTTTCCGGCAATTCTGGTCATTGCGCTTGGCATGGCCGGTGCGGTAGCACCGCTCACCACAGCGGTCTTCGCATCCGTTGATAGCCAACACACCGGTTCCGCCTCCGGTCTGAACAGCGCGGTCGCACGCACCGGAGGCATGCTGGCAACCGCATTGCTCGGGGGCGTTCTCGGCGCCACCGGTCCCGCGCTTCTGGGCGGCTTCCATGCCGCCGCGCTTGTTTGCGCGCTTGCATCGGTCGCGGCCTCGGCGAGCGCATTCTTCCTTATCAATACGGACGCGCCGTCAAAATAGACGAGTCCGATGAGGACGGCAGCCGCCGAACCTTATTGTATATATATGCTTATTTGTTGTATATATACAATATGCGTAACGGCGTGGGCGACTAAGCAATGGTATTCAATCGGCTTGCTGTGCTGCGGACGGAGCGCGGGGTGTCGCGAAAAGATCTCGCGGCCGAAGTCGGTGTCAATTTTCAAACCATCGGCTACTTGGAGCGAGGCGAATACAATCCAAGCGTTGAATTGGCGCTGAAGTTGAGTGAGTACTTCCGGCTGCCGCTGGAGATGGTGTTCTCGCTGAAACCACTCCCGGCGATCAGCATCGAATTGCTGCGCGCCAAATTGAGCAAACGGGCATAGGAGGTCGCGATGTATTTTCCGTTCCCTCGCAGCCAGAATCCCACCAATCGCGAATGCCGGGTCGCGAGCATTCTATCGATCATCGGGTTTGCCGCAGCCGGATGGGCAGCCCTGCTTCCGCCCAATGGCTTTCTGTCATTCCTTGGAGCGGTAGCGGCTATCCTCTTCCTGAACTGGCTGGGTCTCGCGACACTATTGCGTGCAAGACCGTCGCAGGGGCGGCTGTGGCCGCAAATCACAGGTCGCCCCAGTTCGGGCGATCGGGCAGCACCCCTTGATGAACGCGATACTCTCATTCGGTACCGCACGTTTTTGGCTTCTTATCAAATTCTCTCGGTCTTTATCTGGGTGATTGTGATCGTCCCGGGAGTCTTGGGCGCCAACATCCAGGCATTGACTGCGCGGTATCACGGACCGCTCGAGCTCGGACTTGTGACCTTATCCTTGCTGATGGTCCTGACATGGCTTCTGCCGCAGTGGGTACTCCCGTGGCTCGAATCGAACGCCACCTTTGACCCGGAGCCGGACCTTGAGCTGACCCCACCAAGCGGTGCATTCACGCGAGCGGGGATGGCAAGCTCAGCCTGGCTTCGCCTATTGTGGAATGGGGCTCTTTGGATTTTCATCTTCTTCGCCATGTCATGGATTTTCCGCTCACACGTTCCAGGCGGTCTTAGTGCGATGTTTCGCTAAAGCGGCCGGTGGCGAATGCCCGCAGCGGCTCATCCGGTCCGCGGGCTGTTATACGATCCGCGGTTTTCGAGTAAATTGACCGCTGCACGTTAGGTAGATCGAAAAAACTTCGTATTCTGGGGGACATCGACATGCGATCTTCATGCTTAGTAGCCGTCTTGCCGTACCTGATGACTGCAACCGTGGCGCTGGCGCAGACACCTCAGAGGACCGAGGGTCCTGGATTGAAGGCACAGGAGGACTCGCGCTACCAAGCCGAGATCGGCATGTGCAAGAACCACCATCCCGTGGTCCGCAATGCGGGCGCCGCGGCTGGCCGACCCCCGCCGGCGGCTCCTGCGGCGAACGAGGAGCCCGCGCAGGTACAGGCGATCCCGGACGTGATTGCAGCCGGCGCGCATTGGCGCTCGGTGTGGCACGAGTCGGGCAATAACGCCGACGGCATCGTAGCCACGTCCCATGGGGTGCTGGTCGCGCAGCAGGATAGCAGCGATGTGGTGCTCGTCGACCCCGCCGGCCACGCGAAAGTGGTCTATAAGGACACGAATACCGGCGGGGCGGTGTCAATCAACAAGCACAGTCAGACCTTCATCGTGGAGCGCGGCCTGCATCAGGCGATCTGGGAGGTCTCGCCCGATCACAAGATGCTCGCGGACACCATCGACGGCGACTCGCTCGATTGTCTGGGGAGTGGCGGCCTCAACGACCTGACGGCCGCCGCCAATGGTGGTGTCTACTTCACTCTTGGGAACCTGTACTACGTCGCAGCGAACGGCACAATCACTCGCCAAGGTGATGTCACCGGCACCAACGGCATCATCCTGAGCCCCGACGAGAAACGCCTGTATGTGACCAGCGGCAGTTTCGGTCAACCTGGCAACCTGGTGGTTTTCGACGTGCAGGCCGATGGCACGCTGACGAACCAAAGGGTGTTCGCGCACCTGACCGGCGGGGGCGACGGCAGCACCGTCGATGCCGCGGGCCGCATCTATGTGAGCAGCGGCACGGTCATCGACGTGATCTCACCTGATGACGGACATCTCCTGGGCATCATCCCTCTTCCCAAGGACGACGACGTGATCAGTCTGAGCTTCGGCGGTCCTGGCAGGCGGACGTTGTATGCAGTCGCTTTGAATCACAAGTACGCCAAGGGCGGCCTCGGGATGCCGAGCGACCACCTGATGGGTGGCCAGGGCGGCGAGCTGGTCGCGATCCGGATGGTTGCGCACGGCTACGAGGGCCGCGCGAAGTGAAGCAGGCCAAGTCAACTCTGAACGATCGTTGCCCCTTGGTACTGACGGGGAAAGATGAGTCGGAACGTAGTACCGCTCCCAGCGGATGTCTGAAGCTCGAGACTGGCGTCGAGCAGCTCGCACAAGCGCTTGACGATCGAGAGGCCGATACCTTCACCGGCGACGAATCCGGCGGGCGGTGGTTCGGATCGCGACGCGAGGGAGTCAGCGGGCTGCATGGTGGCCTGTGTGTCACTGGCTAACCCAGCCTTGACCTCGATTTCCTGCGAGGCAACGGTGGCCTCCTTGAGCACATGCTCGAGAGGGCCCGCACGATCCGGGTCGAAGCCCGGCCCGGTGTCCTGAACACAGACAATCCATTGTCGGGTGCCTGGAGTTTCATTCTCCTGCCAGGTAATGCATACGCCGCCGCGTTCGGTCACTTTGAGCGCATTGAACACCAGATTCTGTACGATGCGTCGTACCTTCACTGGATCACCTTCGACCGGCAGCGACGCTGGTCCGTCGGTTCTCAGATAGAGATTCCGCTCATCCGCAACGCTGCGCAAGGATTCTGCCAACTCCTTCAGCAGTTGCGCAACGTCGAACGGGGAGACTTTGCGGCGCTCCTCGCCGGCCTCAATGCGTGCCAAATCCATCAGGTCGTTGAGCAGCTCCCGCAAGGAGCGGACATTTCGTTGCAAGACTTGTGAGAACTGCTCCCGCGCCGAATCCTCAATGGCCCTGTTTGTGACCAGGGCCGACGCATTGGCGATGACACTTACCGTACCGCGCAGATCATGCGCCGCTTCCCGCCATATTTCCGCCCGCTGCTGTTCGAGTGACTGAACCTGTTGCAGCGCACGCTCCAGATCGCGTAGTCGCGCGGACGCCTCAGCTTGTTGCAAGCTGGCATATCTATCGGCACTTTCGCATACACCCTCGGCGCACAGCCGCACCAATGCCGCACGTGCAACCGGCATGACCGACCCTTCAGATTGCTGCTGCTCGCCCTCATAACGCTCGAGTTCGCGCAGTATGCAGATGTGCAGATGTCCCCATTCCCGCATTGCTTCGCGCTGATTGTAGCCTTGCTGCCAGCGATGCAAGCCGTGTACTGCTGCGTTTTCTCGTTGTTCATCGCGAGCCCGGCGCTTCTCTTTCAGATCGTGCGCACGGAGCCGATGTTCAAAGGCATCGAGAACCTGAGGAATGTGGTCATTGAACTGGGTGCGCGAAATCGTCGTGGATGTCGTGAGCTCGGGGTCTTGAGCCACAGCATCCTGCCAGCTCAAAAGAATCCTCGGGCGCGCGACCCGAAGATAGTCCGCCAGGGCCGACAGCTGATCATCGGGATGCTTCACGCTAAGCGCTTCCCGCGGTAACCGGACCACAGTGTAGCAAATCCGCGATGACTGCCACGACAGCGCTGCGCAGCCGCAGTCCAAGCCGTAAACTTCGATCGGCGCAGTCAACATGCAATTCAGCAGCTCGGGCGATATCGTGGATGCCGTGCCATATTCGTACGGAGCATCGCATGAGGCGACTCGGATCCGGCGTTGCGTGCGCTATGACATTGTTCGCGATTACCACAACCATAGGAGCGCAGCCGTCTTCTCTGGAAATGCGGCCCATCGCCACGATCGACTTCTACGGCCAGAA
>DATHOA010000079.1:0-6255 GCA_035485475.1 Steroidobacteraceae bacterium
GGGGCCGATTTTCAATGCGGCGTCCTGCGATGAGTGCCACAACGAGGGCGCCCACGCCCGTGGCCCGATCGGCGACGGACCGATCCCGAATGCAATGGTGATACAGCTGGAAGCGTTGCCGGCGGTGGGTGGCGCGAGTCCCGTGGATATCACAGATCCACCCGGTGATCCGGTGTACGGCCGCGTACTCAGTCCGGCCGCCGTCGAGGGCTTCGTGCCAGAAGCTCAGGTCATCCTTCATTATCACGTCATCCAGCGCACCTACCCCGATGGCACGGCGTGGACGTTGCGCCAACCAACCTATGAAGTGACTCAGCTCCATTACGGTGGGTTGGCGCCAAACATCGTGATCAAGCCACGTCTGGCACCGGCACTGTTCGGTGTCGGGTTGCTGCAGGCGGTACCTGCACGCGCTGGCCAGGTGGGATCGGGCCGCTTTGGCTGGCAGGCAGCGGCCCTGACGGTGCGCGACCAGACGACCCGCGCATTGGCGCGTGAGATGGGGGTGACGAGCACCGATCGTCCCGTGGACGATTGCACGGCGGCGCAAGTTCAGTGCCTGCAACAGCGCCATCCCGAAAGCGCCGAAATATCGGGCGAGTTGCTCGAGGCACTACTGACCTTCGAGAAGTGGCTGTCCGTGCCGCAAAATCCGCTGCCGGCAACCGCCGCACAGCAGGCCGCCGGATTGGAAGTGTTCAAGGCCACCGGTTGTTCGGCCTGTCACCAGCCGCAGCAACCCGTCGCGCTGGTGCAGTCCGACGGCCAGCCGCTCGCGGCGATGATTGCGCCGTATACGGATCTGTCAGTGCATGATCTGGGAGCGGGCCTCGCTGATCATGAAGTGGCAGGTGGCGTACATCCCACGCGCTGGCGCACCGCGCCGCTGTGGGGCATCGGCTATCGTCTGAGCAGGGAGAGCAGGCCGACTTTTCTGCATGACGGCCGCGCGCGCTCGGTGGAGGAGGCGGTGCTGTGGCATGACGGTGAGGCCGCGGGCGTGCGCGAGCGGTTCGAGCACCTGGCGCGCGCGCAGCGCGAGCAGCTGTTGAGGTTCGTCGAGACGCTGTAGCGCATTTCTGGCCGTTCAGATCGCAAAGTGCGCTGGTCCGTGATCCGGCCCTCTGGTGACATGGTGTCCACACCCTGTCACGGAGTTCGCTGATCATGATGTCTGCCGCATCCGCTCGACTGATTCCGGTGCGCACTCGTTGCCTGTCGGCTGCGCTGGCGGTGATGGTTCCTGCCCTGAGCTGGGCCCAGGAGGCGGAGTCGCCGTTTTTGACGGGCGCCACGGCCCTTCAGACCAATATATTGGCGTGGATGACTCCGGTGGCCATCATCCTGGTAATGGTTTTGGGGGCCATGGCCATGGCGAACCGAATGTCATGGGCCTGGTGCCTGTGCGCGGTACTGGGAATTGCGATCGTATTCGGGGCGCCCCAGATCGTAACCTGGGCACGCTCGCTGTTCGGCGTTTGAGCGCCGCGATGTCGAACCCCGCGAACCGCTTGGCTTCCGACACCCTCTTTGTAGGTGCGACCCGACCCCCCATGCGTTGGGGCGTGACCTACGCGGCGCTGATCTTCAATCTGGTGTTTACGCTTGAGCTGTTCCTGGCGAGCCGCAACCTGCTGGCCCTGGCCGTGGCACTGCCGATTCATGGCATCAGTGCACTGCTGTGTGCGCACGATGCCCGATTCTTCGATCTGTTGCTGCTGTGCGCACGCACTCGGTTCCTGACCCTGCTGGGCAATGGCCGGTACTGGAAGGCCTCGAGCTATAGCCCGTTGGCCTTCTGCGTCGGGCAGCGGCCCGGACATCGGCCAGCACGGCGCCAGGAACCGACCGCGTATACGGCCGTGGTTCGCCAGGAGTGCGCCTGAATGACCTTGCGCAGCGCGACTCGGATCCGGCGCGAACGGCAGGCCTCAAGTCACGTGCCTTACCTGGCGCATGTCTCGGAACACATCGTCAGCACCTGCGCCGGCGATTATCTGCAGGTGTTCAGGCTGGGAGGAATGGGATTTGAGACGACGGATGAGCCGAAGCTGAACAACTGGCATGAACGGCTGAATGTGCTGTGGCGCAACCTGGCGAGTCCCCATGTCGCGCTGTGGACGCATGTGATCCGCAGGCGCGAGTCGATCGCGCCGGTCGCACCGGAGGCGGGCTTCGCCGGCACCTTGCATACGGGCTACCGACAGCGGCTTTCGGGCGAGCGGCTGATGCTCAACGAGCTGTACCTGACGGTGCTGTTTCGCCCGGTGGTCGGCGCCGCGCCGGGCCTGCTGGCTCGGCTGTTGGCCGGGTCGGGTCAGCGCGACAGCGCGGGGGCCGGGGATGCGGTCGATGCCTGCGACAAGCTCGCCCAGACCATTGGCGCATCCTTGCAGGCATGCGATCCGGAGCGCCTCGGACTCTACCGGGTCGGGCCAAAGCCTCATTCCAGAGTGCTCGAATTCCTAGGGTTGTTGCTGGATGCCGAGAACTACCCTATGCCCTTGCCCAGGGCGCCGCTTGCGCAGGTGCTGGCGACTGCCCGGTGTCTGATTGGCAGCGAGGTCATCGAGTATCGTCAGCCGGCCAATACGCGCATCGGTGCGGTCCTGGGGGTGAAGGAGTACCCGACACCGACCGTTGCCGGCATGTACGACCGGCTGCTGTCAGCCCCGTTCCCGTACATTCTCACCCAGTCGTTCGCGTTCCTGTCTAAGCCCGCGGCACAGGGGCTACTGCAGCGTCAATACAATCGGATGGTGAACGCCGGGGACTTCTCGGTCTCCCAGGCGCAGGAACTGAAGCTGGCATTGGACGCACTCACCAGCAGTGAATTCGTGATGGGCGAACACCATCTGACCCTGCAGGTGTTTGCGGATGCGCCCGAGGACGGGACCCAGGAAACCCTGCGGCGGCGCTTTCGCCTACTCAATGATCATGTCGCCCTCGCGCGCAGCCTGCTCGCGGACACCGGCATGGTGGTTGCCCGGGAAGATCTGGGTCTGGAACCGGCCTACTGGGCGCAGCTGCCGGGCCATTTCACTATGCGACCCCGCAAGGCGCCGATCACCTCGCGCAACTTCTGCGCCATGGCGCCGTTTCACAACCACCCGGTGGGCCGGGCGACGGGCAATCACTGGGGTGATGCGCTGGCACTTTTCGTGACCAGCGCCGGCTCGCCCTATCATTTCTCCCTGCATGCAAGTGATCCCAGGGATCCGGATGGCGGCAGCCGCAAGGATACCGGTCACACGCTCATCTGTGGACCGACCGGATCGGGCAAGACCGTACTGATCGGCTTTCTGTTGACGATGCTGGTCCGTCAGGGCGTAACCCAGGTCGTCTTTGACAAGGACCACGGCCTGGAGATTCTCATCCGGGCCTTGGGCGGCCGCTACCTGCCATTGCGCAACGGGATGCACACCGGCTGCAATCCCCTGCAGCTGCCGCAGGATGCGGACAATGAGACGTTCCTGAAGAGCTGGCTGCGCGTGCTCGCCCGGCCAGCTTCCGGGCGGGCCTTGACGGCTCGCGAAGAGGCGGATCTGGATCAGGCCCTGAAGGGAACCCTGGCACTGGCCGCCCCAGCGCGCTGCCTGTCACGGCTGGTTGAATTTCTGGACCCGACCGACCTGGAAGGCATCCATGCGCGACTGGCGCGCTGGACGCGCGGGATGGCCGGGGAATATGCCTGGGTTTTCGACAACCCGCAGGACTGTGTGGCGGCAAATCTATCCGCTGCGCCGTTGGTCGGTTTTGATGTCACGGATTTCCTGGATCAGGAGCTGATCCGGGCGCCATTGACGCTGTATCTGTTTCACCTGGTGCGCAGGATGCTCGATGGACGCCGGCTGGTGTGCTGGATGGATGAATTCTGGCGGCTGCTGTCGGATAAGGCATTTGAGGGTTTCGCGACTGACGGGCCGCGGACCTGGCGCAAACTCAATGGCGCCATGTGCCTGGCGACGCAAAGCGTCAGTGATGTGCTGGCGGCGTCCATCAGCCGCACCCTCATCGAGCAGACGCCGACCAAGATTTTCTTCCCGAATCCGGAAGGCTCGCATGCCGAGTATGTCGAGGGCCTCGGCTTGTCCGAAAGAGAGTTTCGGCTGATCAAGGAGCAACTGACGGTCGGTTCGCGCCAGTTCCTGGTGCGACAGGGAAATCACAGTGTGGTGTGCCAGCTGGACCTGAAAGGTTTTGAGGGTGAACTGGCCGTGATTTCAGCCAGGGCGCAGTCCGTCGAGCGGCTCCACACCCTGATCGAGCAACTTGGGCCTGATCCGCAGCACTGGCTGCCGAACTTCATGAACAAAGGACCGTCACCATGAGAACTGCGCGTGTATCTGTGTTCGCTCTCATCGTATTGCTGTGCCTTGGGGTCACGCCCCGAGCGCAGGCCCAGTTCGCCGTCATCGATGTCTCAGCTCTCGCACAGTTGCTGCAGCAGGTGCAGACCCTGAACCAGGCACTGACCACGGCGCGAGGACAGCTGGCGCAGGCGCAGCAGGAATTCCAGGCGATCACCGGCAGCAGGGGAATGCAGAATCTGCTGTCCGGCACTGTGCGCAACTACCTGCCGAGCAACCTGGTCGATCTCACCGCCGCGCTATCGCAGGTCAATTCAGGAAACTCCGTTCTGTCCGCGGCCATCCAGGCGGCGGTGCAGACGAATGCCGTGCTGACTGCACAGCAGCTGGCCGCGCTGCCGGGGAATCAACAGGCGCGCATCTCCGCCTGGCGATCAACGATTGCGCTGTTGCAGGGCATTACGGGCAGCGCTCTGAGCAATTCAAGCAGCAGGTTTGCGGCCATCCAGCAGCTCATCAGCACCATCGGCACCGCCTCCGACCAAAAGGCCGCGCTGGACTTGCAGGCGCGTATTGGCGCGGAAGCGGGGATGCTGCAGAACGAGCAGACCAAGCTCCAGTCGCTGTACCAGGTCGCCCAGGCGCAGCAATGGGCGAATACCCAGCAGGACCGTGAATCCGTGATATCCGGTCATGGACAGTTCACGCAACGTTTCGAGCCGGCTCCCTAGCAGGCAACCGGTGAGCAAAGGAGGGCGCAGTGGGATTCTTCGCGACCTTTTCATCCTGGCTGGACGCGCAGCTGAGCGGCTACATCGCCAACAACACCGCACGCCTGTCGGCGGCACTGGAGCCGGCGGTTGTGACACTGGGGACCGTGTACGTCATGGTGTGGGGATACCTGCAGCTGACCGGGAAGATTGAAGAGCCGTTCATGACCGGCCTGCGTCGGATCATGCTGCTGGTCATCGTGCTGGGCGGCGCCTTGCAGTTGTGGCTCTACAACGCCGTGATTGTCGATACGTTCTACAACGCACCCGCGCAACTCGCAGCGGCAGTCGCGGGCGCCGCATCGCCGGTCGCCACGCTGGATGTGGTGTGGCAGGCCGGCGGCAATGTGGCAGACCAACTATGGAGTCGGGGCGGGCTCTTCAACGGCGACCTCGGGTTCTACATCGCCGGCGTACTGGTGTGGATCATCATGGGGCTGGTGTGCTGCTACGCCATGTTCCTCATCGCCTTGTCGAAAATCGCACTTGCCGTACTGCTGGCGCTGGGTCCGCTGTTCATCATCTTTCGCCTCTTCGAGGGGACCCGCAGGCTGTTTGATGCCTGGCTGATGCAGCTGGCGAACTATGGATTCATCACGATCCTGACGGTGCTGGTCGGCGCGCTGCTGCTGAGCCTCATTCAAAGCTATGCCACGCAGACGGCAGCGCGTGGCGCGGCCCTGGCGACCGTCGACGCGCTCGATATGTTGCTGGCAGCGGTGATCGTGCTGCTGGTGCTGCGCCAGATCATGCCGATCGCCGCCAGTCTGGCCGGCGGCGGATCACTGAGCACGATGGGAGCCTGGAGCCGCGGCGTCGGGGGTTTTATCCGCAGTCTGCCCGGTCGGATCATTCGTTGAGGAGTCGTTCATGAGCAGCAATTACCGTCGAATTATCCGGCTTGGAGCGTGCCTGATCACCGTGGTGGCTTTGGCGGCCTGCGCGGCCGCGCCGGCACCGAAAGTACGCTGTGACACCGAGCTTCGGCCCATCAATCCGCCCCAGCACCCGCTGCCATGAGTGCCACCACCGAACTGGCGGGGTATTGGCAGGAAAGCGCCTCCTGGGAGCGCGATCGCACCGACCAGTGGCGCGAGTCCGCCCGGATCTGGCGCTGGGTGGCCGCGGCCGGCTGGACCTGCGCATTGGGCATCACGGTGGCGCTGGTGGTGATG
>DATHOA010000080.1:0-5054 GCA_035485475.1 Steroidobacteraceae bacterium
CCTCAAAGCCAGCCCTCACGCTGCGCCGCGAGACATCTTGGGCCCTGAACGGAATCACTGCAGACCATGTCTTCAACAACATCAATGTTGTCCCCCAACGCTGCGTGCGCTTCGGCCCTTACCATTGCGGATGAGCTGCGCGCGGTACTCGGTCCTGCCGGGGAACTGGCGCGTGGCCTGGCCGCCGAAACTCCCATCGGCCGGCCCGAATTCAGGCGTTTGCTGGAACTGTCAGAGACGCTCCGAATCGCCAATGCGATGCTCAGCCAGGTGGTTTCGGATCGAGGCGACGCGCCCGAGGCGCAGATTGCGTATTCGGTTGACGCCATGGCGCGAGCCATCCTCCCGATGCTTCGTGTCTGCGTCCGGAGCAAAGCAAAGGTCACTCTCACGGAAGACAGCCACTCACCTTTGCTGTACGGCAACCCGCTGGCACTTAAGCGCGCGCTGCTACACATCGTGCACAGTTTGGCCGCGACCATCGCCGTCACCCACGGCGTGATTGATGTTGGGATCACGCTGACCGACTTCTCGGACAACGATGCTGCGGCGGACGGTTCCGGTTTGCCATCGTCGCGAAGAATGGTCCGTGTGACGATTGCTGACAACGGCATGGGCATGGATCCAGAAAGGATCCATGCGGTCCTGCAATGCAGTTCAGATGCCGAACCACCGCTGCGATGGGAAGACGCAGGTCTGCAGATCGCCAGCCGTATCATCAAGGCTCATGGCGGCTTGCTCGATATCGAATCGCACGCCGGCCTGGGGACCATGGTTCGCATCGATCTGCCAGTTGTTTGGCCCGGGCGCCCTGCGCCAGCGCTGCCGGATGCGGACTTCAACGGCCCCCGTTGTAGGTCGGAGCAGCTGCCATGACTACCGACGCCTTGGCCTGCGCACGCCAAGAGATCGCCCACCTGTCGTCGCTCCCGGTCATGGACGGCCGGCTGCTCCAGGTTATTGGAGAACCGGAGGCGGGCACCCAGTATGAGCAGCTTGGCGCCCTGCTGCATGCGGATCCGGCGCTGGCCGCTCGGGTGCTCAAGGTGGCCAATTCTGCGTTCTTCGGCGGCTCCCGCGCGATTGACTCGATAAGACGCGCGCTGGAGGTTCTTGGTACCGCGGCGGTGACCGGCATTGCGATGGCGGCGAGCCTCGACGGCACGGTCAGCCAGCTCGGTACGGCGCATATGGGATTCTTCAAGCAGTTACGTCAACACAGTCTGATCAGCGCAGTGGCTGCGCGACAGTTGACGCTGCGGCGACCGACGGAAACTTGGACCCCCGATGCGGCCTTTGTGCTTGGTCTGGTGCACGACCTCGGATGGTTGGTACAGCTACAGCTCAAGAGCGACAGTCAGGTATCCACTTTGGGAGCACCCACGGCGCTGGACGGCTTGGTCTGGCCACCGCCGCCGGAAGCTGGACACGCCTTGTTGGGCGCGGCGCTTTTCAGTCATTGGGGCCTACCGCCGGAATTCGCCAGCACCGTACTCAACCATCACCTGGCGGTCCACGATGGCTCAACGCCCGGCCATCAGCTGCTGGCAGTTGCCGACCGCTGCGCGCATTTCCACCCGGACCGACTGCCGGAGGGCGAGCCGGTCGCGACCTGTGACCTGCCGCTGCATGAATTTCAGCTGACGGTGGAAAGCCTGCCACAGTTCGCCAGCGAGATGACGCGCGAAGCGCTGCTGATTAGCGCACTGGTGCGCAAATGACGGTCTTCCGTCCCAAGATCCATGAACACCTTCGCAAATTACCTCCTAGTCACGCTGCCCTCGCATGGTTGGCAGGCCGGTATGGTCGCGCAGGTTCTCCCGGCACCTCCGGCGCCGCGGCCGCCGCTATGACGTTGCGGAACAAAGGTCGGAAGCCTGCCCAGCCGATTTCGGCACTTCCCGGGCAAGAGGTCGCCGATAGCGTGCCGACAGCGGCATCGCCAGCGAATTCGCAGACTCGCTCCCGGCCCTCCAGGCGCCGAGTGATCATGGTGATCGATGCCTCCTCGAAAGTGCACGCTCTTGCCGAATCTCAGCTTGGCGACCCCAATACAGATGTGTATCACGCGAACTCCTGCAATGAGGGCTCGTTGCGGCTGGACGATTGCGCGCCCGATCTCATTCTCGTTGACTACCACCTGCTGGACTTCGACGCCCTGGAGTTGTTGCAGCGGCGCTCCTCCGGGGTGCGCGCACGCTCACCTTCGGTAATCGTTCTAACAGGCCCGGACAATCATACCCATTCGCTGGATTTTGAACCCGGGGCCATTGACTTCCTGCGCAAGCCGTTTGGCGCCGCCGAATTGCGCGCCCGAGTCTGCGCGGTGCTACAGACACAGGAGCTGCTGTCCGGACTCGAGTACCAGGCCGCACACGATCGGCTCACCGGCATGCTGAATCGTGACGGGCTTTCGCCCCGGATCGACGCAGCCATCGCAAGATTTCTCTCGACCCCGGACCGTCACTTCGCGGTACTGTTCTTGGACTTTGACAACTTCAAGAGATTAAACGACGCATACGGCCATGACGTTGGCGACGACCTGCTTCGACAGGTGGGTTTGCGTTTATGCGCTATCGCCCACTCGGGTGACCTGATGCAGGACTGCAACTGTGAGCCGGCCGTCGCGCGCCTCGGCGGCGACGAATTTGTCGTGCTGCTGGAGGAGTTGTCGCGCCCTGCGCAAGCCGAAGAGGTTGCGAATCACCTCATTGCGGCTCTGGGCCGTGAGTACTGGATCAACGGCATGCGGATTGCGAGTTCTCTGAGCATCGGAATTACCCACGGGTCGCAAAGATATTCCAGCGCCGCGGAGTTGTTGCGGGATGCCGACGCTGCAATGTACGAAGCAAAGGCCGCCGGTCGTGGCCGCTACGTGGTTTTCGATTCTCCATTGAGGCAGCGCATCGAGAAGCGCGCCCGTACCGAACGGGAATTGAGGGTTGCCGTCGAGTCGCAGCAGCTCAGCCTCGTCTACCAGCCCATCATCAGCCTGGACTCCGGCAGACTTGTCGGACTCGAATCCCTGTTGCGCTGGCAGCACCCCGAGCTGGGCTGCGTTGCGCCCGCCGATTTTATTCCGATAGCGGTGGACAGCGGCCTCATCGGCCCGATCGGTGATTGGGTTCTCGAGAAGGCCTGTGCCAAGTTCAGGGAACTGCAGCACCAAATGGGCACGAATGCCCCCGACTTCATCGCGGTGAACATTTCCAGAAGGCAACTGACCGATCCGCGGTTACCTGCCAAGATCTCCGCGGCGCTGGCCGGTTCCGGGATTGCTCCAGATTGCCTTCACCTGGAGATTACCGAGAGTGAATTGGTCACCGACCTCAACGCCGCAAGGGACACCCTTCGGGAAATCAAGCAGCTCGGAGTCGCCTTGTCGGTCGATGACTTCGGGACCGGCTATTCATCACTGGCGAGTCTTTACGATTTCCCGATCGATGTCTTCAAGCTTGATCGGTCCTTCATCGCTGCCGACATCACCTCTGAGCGCGGCCGGGCCTTGATGGCAGTCACACATGCAGTATTGCAGCTTGCCCGGAACATCGGCGTGCGCGTAATCGCCGAGGGCGTCGAGACCCCTCAGCAATTGGCCGTTTTACAGTCCCTGCGCTGCGATATGGCGCAGGGGTATTTGCTCGGGCGGCCAATGCTCGCCGAGCAACTTCCCGCCTGGAGCACAACGGCAGTGGTCGGGAAGGTCATTTGATCTGCGTCGGCTTTGATCATACGAGTCCGCTCCGCGGACCCTCGAGTAGGGATAGAAGTTAAATTTATGCAAAAGGTAGCGCTTTCCCGGGAGGTGGTTCGCGAAGAAGTGGCCGTCAACTCCATTCTGCTTGTAACTGCCGATGAGCTTACTGCCGCGAATGTCGGCGGAGCCTTGCGCTGCGCTGGTTTCGAGGTCATTGAAGCATCGGACGGTGTCACCGCCCTGCAGGCTTGTTTGACGAAACGCCCGTCTCTTGCGGTCATAGATGACAAGCGGTCTAATTCCGATGGCATTCATTTGGCCCAACAATTGACGGAACGCTTCTTTGTCCCCTTCGTCTATCTCTCAGCTGACGATGCCGAGGCCATTATCAGCGCGGCCGTGGCGGCCGGAGCGATGGCGTACCTCGTGAAGCCCATCGATCCCCCGCAGATTGTCCCGGTTGTGCGTGCTGCGCTGCGCCGCTCCCAAGAAATGCGTGCGCTGCAGTCTCAGACCGAGCGTCTCACTGCTGCGGTTCAGACGGGTAAGCAGATCGGGATCGCCACGGGTCTGGTAATGGCCAATCTGCGGCTGGACCAACAGGAGGCATTCGAGCGCCTGCGCCGTCAGGCCCGCGCGCGACGCGCCCGTTTGGAGGATGTCGCCGCCGAGCTGTTGCGCATTGCCGATGAAACAGGTGGCTTTTATCGCTCGCTGGAATCGTCCGATGCGCCGCGTCGGCGCACGGGAGAGGACGGTGCCTTGGTCATCAAGGAACGGCTCAGCGGCTGATCCGTCGTCGCAACGAATGGGCTACGAGGCGGCGTCCGAGCGCGCTACGGCCAGCTCGCCGGACGCTTGGACTATGAAGCGATCCAGAGCCGCCATCGGCAGGTGGATCGACACCGCCGGCTGTCCTTGAGGCGTGAAAGTGATCACTGCCCTGCCGTGCGCCTTATCAACGCGAACCGACAGCGCTCGAACGTCGTATTGCGTGATTGGTTTCGTGATCGGCACCATTACTCACCAGCCTTATTTTTTGGAAGTTTTCTCGCCTTCCCAGGATGTCACGGCGGAAGTCTAGGCCGCGGCTTCGTCAAACGAAAGCGCGCCGGAGACTAGGGAAAAAATCCGCCAACGCGGTACGCGCGAACCAGGCGGTGTTGTCGCAATGCCGAGGTAGCGTCGAATAACATGGCGTAACCATATGAATATGCAAGCTATTATGCTCTGTATTCTTGGTTTGCGACATCTACGATCGCTGTTGGCTTGCCAGTATGCCTCGTTCCCTGTCAGGAAACCCCGACGCAGGGCTGGCTGCCATTCTGACGGACCCCACCTTCTCGCCCAATCAAGA
>DATHOA010000081.1:0-3173 GCA_035485475.1 Steroidobacteraceae bacterium
GGTGCCGCGCGCCGGTCGCAGCCTGGATGTGGAGCAGCTGCGCAGTGCGCTGTCGCAGCGCCTGCCGGCGCATATGGTCCCAACCGCGTACCTGGCGCTTGCGGCGCTGCCGCGCAGCCCCAATGGCAAGCTGGATCGCAAGTCATTGCCCCCGATCGCCGATACGCCTTCGGCGCAGGCAAGCTACGAGGCGCCGCGGACACCGATGGAAGTGCGCCTGGCCGCGATCTGGGCGGAACTGCTGAAGGTCGACCGCATCGGCAGGAACGACAACTTCTTTGCCCTGGGTGGCGACTCGCTGTTGCTGATCCAATTCGTCGACCGTCTTGCCCAGGACCGATTGCAGATCGATGCGAAGATTCTTTTCACGCAAACCAATATCGCGGCACTGGCGGCAGTGGTCGATGACAACGCGGACTCACGCCGCGTGGAGATTCCCCCCAATCGCATTCCTGCAGTCTGCACGCGTATCACGCCAGCCATGCTGCCGCTTGCGACGCTGGCACAGCGCGAGATCGATGTGATCGCAGCACGAGTGCGCGGAGGTGCTGAAAACATCCAGGACATATTTCCGCTGTTGCCCTTGCAGGAGGGCATCTTGCTTCACCACCGCACCTGCGACCACGATGCCTATGTGCTGCGGGCGCTGCTGTCATTCGACTCCCGTGAGCAAGTCGAGCAGTTCACGGGTGCCCTGCAATGGTCGGTAAATCGGCACGACGCGTTGCGTACCGCGGTGCAATGGGTGGATCTGCGGCAGCCGATGCAGGTCGTGTGGCGTTCGGCGCCATTGGTGGTCGAGCATGTCGCCACACACGCCGTCGCGCCGCTGGAGGCGCTGTGGCAATGCGGCCTGACACGGATGGATGTAGCCCGTCCGCCGATGCTGCGCATTTTTGTGATGCCCGATCCAAAGCGGGCTCGTTGGCTGGTGCTGCTGCAATGCCATCATCTCCTGGTTGACCACAGCAGCCTGGAGTTGCTGATCGCCGAAACGGGCGCACGCATGGCAGGGCTTGACGGAACCTTGCCGCCACCGCTGCCGTTCCGAGACTCCGTGGCGCTCGCCCGTGGCCGCCTCAATCCTCAGGAGCACATTGACTATTTCCGCGAGCTCCTCGCCGGTCTCGACGGACCGACGGCGCCATTCGGCATCCTTGATGTTCGCGGCGACGGGTCGGCGATTGAGGAGAGCAGGCTGCCCCTGGACAGCGGCCTCGCGCAACGGGTACGCAGCGCGGCGCGCCACCATGGTGTCGCGGTGTCGAGCCTGTTTCACCTGGCATGGGCCTTGATCCTGGCACGTTCGACGGGGCGCGATGATGTGGTGTTCGGCACGGTTCTGTTTGGAAGAATGCAGGGCGGGGCACAGGCGCACCGATCCGTCGGGCTGCATATCAATACCCTGCCATTGCGTTTGATTCTGGCCGCGAAGAGCGTGGCGGAAGCGGCACGTGATACGCAAGCGCGGCTCGGTGAACTGCTGCGGCGCGAGCATGCATCGCTGGCGGTGGTACAGAGTCTGAGTCCGTTGCCTGCCGGGTCAGCGCTGTTCTCGTCAATTTTCAACTATCGCTACGATCCCCGGCAGTTCTCGGTGGCCACGGACATCGAAGTGGTTCCCGGTGCCATGCTGTTGCGCGCACAGGAGCGCACGAATTATCCGCTTGGCGTTGCGATCGATGATCTATCCACCGGGTTCAATATTACCGCGCAGGCGGTGAAGCAGATTGGCTCGCAGCGAATCTGCGAGTTCATGCTGTCCGCAGTCTCGGCGGTCACCGAGGCGCTGGAGAGCGCTCCACACCGGCAGGTGCGCAGCCTGCCGATTCTGCCGGGAGCGGAGCGGCGCGAGGTCATGACGTGGGGCACGGGGCCTGTCGTTGCCGCGGGTATGACCGGTGTCGTGGAGTTGTTTGAATCGCAGGTGCAGCGGGATCCGCTGGCGGTGGCCGCAATATCGGCGGATCGCTCCTTGAGCTATGGGGAACTGGATGCGCACGCGAACCGGCTGGCGCAGCAGCTGCGGCAGCAGGGCGTGGGACCTGAGCGGGTGGTGGGGCTGTGGGCGGATCGTTCCTTGGAGATGCTGATCGGGATGCTGGCGATCCTGAAGGCGGGGGGCGCGTACCTGCCGCTGGAACCGCACTATCCGCTGCAGCGCTTGCAGATGATGATTGCGGATGCGCGGCCGGCGCTGGTGATTGGGTCAGGATCGGCCACAGGCGCCGAAGTTGATCTAGGTCTACCCCGACTGAGCGTGGACTTGACGAGCGGGAGCACCGCGCAGCACACGCAGTCCGCGCACGCGCTGCCACATCCGCAAGATCCAGCCTATGTGATCTATACCTCCGGTTCGACCGGTACACCGAAGGGCGTGGTGGTCACGCATGCGGGACTGGGCTCCTTGGCGGCATCGCTGGCCGCGCGCATGCAGATCACGGCCGGTTCACGCGTATTGCAGCTGGCGTCGCTGAGCTTTGATGTGTCTGCTTCGGAAGTGCTGCTGGCCCTGTTGCACGGGGCGGCCCTGGTGCTCGCGCCGGAGCAGGCATTGAGCGGCGAGCCATTGCGGGAGCTGCTGGTGAAGCAGCGGATTACCCATCTGTCGGTGACGCCTTCGGTGCTGGCGACGCTGGACAGGACCGCGGATCTTGCGCTGAAGTGTCTGGTGGTGGGCGGCGAGGTGTGCCCCCCGGAGCTGATCGCGCGCTGGAGCCAGGGCCTGCGGATGATCAACGCCTACGGTCCCACCGAGAGCACGGTGTGCGCGACCATGAGCGCGCCGCTTGCCGGCGGCCAGCCGGCCCCGATCGGCACGCCGATCGCGGGCACGCGGGTGTACGTGCTGGATGCGGCGCTGGAGCCGGTGCCGATCGGAGTGGTCGGGGAGCTGTACATTGCCGGGGCGGGACTGGCACGCGGCTACCTGGATCGGCCCGCACTGAGCGCCGAGCGCTTCGTGGCCGATCCGTATGGTGCGCCGGGCAGCCGCATGTACCGCAGCGGGGATCTGGCCCGCTGGCGCGAGGCGGGCGAGCTGGAATACCTGGGTCGCGCCGACCAACAGGTGAAGGTGCGCGGACAGCGCATCGAGCTGGGGGAGATCGAGGCGGCACTGTGTGCGCAAGCCTCGGTCGAGCAGGCCGCGGTGATGGTGCGCGAGGATCGCG
>DATHOA010000082.1:0-14058 GCA_035485475.1 Steroidobacteraceae bacterium
CTGGAGCACGTCGGCGAAGTCGTCGGCCGCGGCGGCATGACGAAGACCCGCGTGCGCTTCAGCCTGTCCAACGGCGCCTGGGGCGACATGGAGGAATCCGTCAACACCCTGCTCGACGATCTGGTCTGGCCGACGACCCAGGTCACCGGGACCATCTCGGCCGTGGCCAAGGGCGACCTTTTGCAGACCATGCCGCTCGACGTCGACGGACGCCCGTTGCAGGGCGAGTTCCTGCGCTCGGCGACCATCGTCAACACCATGATCGAGCAGATGAGCGCCTTCACCTCCGAGGTGACGCGCGTCGCGCGCGAAGTCGGTACCGAAGGCAAGCTTGGCGGACAGGCCGCGGTGCACGGCGTCGCGGGCACCTGGAAGGATCTCACCGACAGCGTCAACTCCATGGCCAGCAATCTCACCGGCCAGGTGCGCAACATTTCGGAGGTCACCATCGCCGTCGCGAATGGCGACCTGTCCCGCAAGATCACGGTGGACGTGCGCGGGGAGATCCTGCAGCTGAAGGAAGCCATCAACACGATGGTCGACCAGCTGCGCTCGTTTGCCTCGGAAGTCACGCGTGTCGCGCGCGAGGTCGGTACCGAGGGCAAGCTGGGCGGCCAGGCCATCGTGTCGGGCGTGGCGGGAACCTGGAAGGATCTCACCGACTCGGTGAACGCGATGGCGACCAACCTCACCGGCCAGGTGCGCAACATCGCCGAGGTCACCACCGCGGTCGCCCGCGGCGACCTGTCACGCAAGATTACGGTCGATGTGAAGGGCGAGATCCTCGAGCTGAAGAACACCATCAATACGATGGTCGACCAGCTCAACAGTTTCGCTGCGGAAGTGACCCGGGTCGCGCGCGAAGTCGGCACCGAGGGCAAGCTCGGTGGCCAGGCCGTGGTGCCCGGTGTCGCCGGCACCTGGAAGGACCTCACGGATAACGTCAATTCGATGGCCGGCAACCTCACCGGTCAGGTCCGCAATATCGCCGAAGTCTCCACCGCCATCGCCAGCGGCGACCTGTCGCGCAAGATCACGGTCGATGTGCGCGGCGAGATCCTGCAGCTGAAGGAAACCATCAACACGATGGTCGACCAGCTGCGCTCCTTTGCTTCTGAGGTGACCCGCGTCGCGCGCGAAGTCGGCACCGAGGGCAAGCTCGGCGGCCAGGCCGTGGTGCCGGGCGTCGCCGGCACCTGGAAGGACCTCACCGACAACGTGAACTCCATGGCCGGCAACCTCACCGGCCAGGTGCGCAACATCGCCGAAGTGGCCACGGCCATCGCCAACGGCGACCTGTCGCGCAAGATCACGGCCGATGTGAAGGGCGAGATCCTGCAGCTGAAGGAGTCCATCAATACGATGGTGGACCAGCTCAACGCCTTTGCGGCCGAAGTCACGCGCGTGGCGCGCGAAGTCGGCACCGAGGGCAACCTCGGCGGCCAGGCCGAGGTCAAAGGCGTCAGCGGCGTGTGGAAGGATCTCACCGAAAACGTCAATTCCATGGCCAGCAATCTCACCGGCCAGGTGCGCAATATCGCCGAAGTGGCCACGGCCATCGCGCGCGGGGACCTGTCGCGCAAGATCACGGTGGACGTGCGCGGCGAGATCCTGCAGCTGAAGCAGACCATCAACACTATGGTCGATCAGCTCAACGCCTTCGCGGCCGAGGTCACGCGCGTCGCGCGCGAGGTCGGCTCCGAGGGCAAGCTCGGCGGCCAGGCCGACGTGAAAGACGTGAGTGGCGTGTGGAAGGACCTGACCGACAAGGTCAATTCCATGGCCAGCAATCTCACCGGCCAGGTGCGCAACATCGCCGAAGTGGCCACGGCCATCGCGCGCGGTGACCTGTCGCGCAAGATTACCGTGGACGTGCGCGGTGAGATCCTGCAGCTGAAAGAGACCGTGAACACCATGGTCGATCAGCTCAACAGCTTCGCGGCGGAAGTGACGCGCGTCGCGCGTGAGGTCGGCACCGAAGGCAAGCTCGGCGGCCAGGCCATCGTTCCGGGCGTCGCCGGCACCTGGAAGGATCTCACCGACAACGTGAACTCGATGGCGCGCAACCTCACCGGCCAGGTGCGCAATATCGCCGAAGTTTCCACCGCCATCGCCCGCGGGGATCTGTCACGCAAGATCACCGTCGACGTCAAAGGCGAGATCCTGCAGCTGAAGGAAACCATCAACACGATGGTGGACCAGCTGAACGGCTTCGCCGCCGAGGTCACGCGCTTGGCGCGCGAAGTCGGCACCGAGGGTCGCCTCGGCGGCCAGGCCCTCGTGCCCGGTGTCGCCGGCACCTGGAAGGACCTGACCGACAACGTGAACGTGATGGCCAACAACCTGACCAACCAGGTGCGCGGCATCGTGAAGGTCGTGACCGCCGTGGCCAACGGCGATCTGCGCCAACGCCTCACGGTGGAATCGAAGGGCGAAGTCAACGCCCTGGCCGACACCATCAACAGCATGACCGATACGCTGGCGATTTTCGCCGACCAGGTGACGAGCGTGGCCCGCGAGGTCGGCGTCGAAGGCCGTTTGGGCGGCCAGGCGCATGTCCCGGGCGCTGCCGGCACCTGGAAGGATCTCACCGCGAACGTCAACCTCCTGGCAGCCAATCTCACCAACCAGGTGCGCGCCATCGCGGAAGTGGCCACCGCGGTGACCAAGGGCGATCTGACGCGCTCGATTCAGGTCGAGGCGCGCGGTGAGGTGTCCGAGCTCAAGGACAACATCAACGCCATGATCGGCAACCTGCGCGCCACCACCGAGCGCAACAACGAGCAGGACTGGCTGAAGACGAATCTGGCCAAGTTCAGTCGCATGCTGCAGGGCCAGCGCGATCTGGTGACGGTCGGTAAGCTGCTGCTGTCGGAGCTTGCCCCGCTGGTCAACGCGCAGCAGGGTATTGTGTATGTCATGGACGGCACCACGGATGGTGCACATTTGCGTGAGCTTGCGACCTACGCCGATGAGGCGGACAGCGCGGCCGGCCCGCGCCGCTACGCCATCGGCCAGGGGCTCGTGGGCCAGGCGGCCGCGGACCGGCAGCGCGTACTGATCACGGACGTGCCGGATGATTCCATTCGGGTGGCCAGCGGTTTGATGCAGACCCGACCGCGCAATGTCATCGTCCTGCCCGTACTGTACGAAGGGCACGTGAAAGCCGTGATGGAGCTGGCCTCCTTGACCGGTTTCACGACTTCGCAACTGGCATTCCTCGAGCAGCTCACCGGCAGCCTCATCGGCGTGGTACTCAATACCATTGAGGCCACGATGCGTACCGAAGGTCTGCTGACGCAATCCCAGCAGCTCGCCGGCGAATTGCAGGCGCAGCAGACCGAATTGCAGCAGACCAACGAGGAGTTGGCCAACAAGGCCAAACTGCTCGCTGAACAGAATGCCGAGGTCGAGCGCAAGAATCAGGAAATCGAACTGGCGCGGCGCGCGCTGGAGGACAAGGCCGCGGAACTGGCACTGACCTCCCGGTACAAGTCCGAGTTCCTGGCCAACATGTCCCACGAACTGCGCACGCCGCTGAACAGCATTCTGATTCTCGGACAGCAGCTGTCCGAGAACGGCGATGGCAATCTCACCGCTCGACAGGTCGAGTTCGCGACCACCATTCATGGCGCCGGAACGGACCTGCTGAACCTGATCAGCGACATTCTGGACCTGTCGAAGATCGAGTCCGGAACCGTGACGGTGGAATGCGAAGATCTGCTGTTCACGCACCTGCGCGAGACCATCGAACGCAACTTCCGCCACGAGGCCGAAGCACGCAAGCTGTCCTTCACAACCGACTTCGACCATCGCCTGGGACGGGCCATCACCACCGACTCGAAGCGCCTGCTGCAGGTGCTGAAGAACCTGCTCTCCAATGCCTTCAAATTCACCGAGCATGGCGGAGTGCGGATTCATGTGGGTATCGCCAATGGCGGCTGGGCGCCCGAACATCCGACTTTGAGCCAGGTGCCGGCCGTGGTCGAATTCTCGGTCAGCGATACGGGCATCGGCATCCCGCCGGAGAAGCAGCGCATCATCTTCGAGGCATTCCAGCAGGCCGATGCGGGAACCTCCCGCAAGTACGGCGGTACGGGACTCGGCCTGGCCATCAGTCGCGAACTGGCGCACTTGCTGGGAGGCGAGATTCGCCTGAGCAGTGTCGCGGGCAGCGGCAGTACCTTCACGCTCTATCTGCCGCTGCAATATGTCGGCGCGGCGTATGCCCGCGGCATACTGCAAAGCCCCGAGAAGACCCTCGCCGCGCAACCGGCTTTCCAGCCGGTGGTGCTGCCGATCGTGACCCGGGAAGAAATCCCCGACGACCGGGATAACCTTGGCAGCGGTGAACCGATCCTGATGGTGGTCGAGGACGATCCGCACTATGCGCGCGTACTCGTGAATCTGGCCAAAGAGCGCGGCTTCAAGGTGCTGCTGGCCCGCACCGGCGCCGATGCCTTGATCTTCGCCCGCAAGTATCCGCTCGCAGCCGTGTCCTTGGATGTATTCCTGCCCGACATGCTCGGCTGGACCGTATTGAATCAGTTGAAGCGCAGCAGCGAGACGCGCCACATCCCGGTGCAGGTCCTCACTGTCGAGGATGAACGCCAGTATGGTCTGGAACGCGGCGCGTTCGCCTTCCTGACCAAGACCGGGACGACCGAGGAGCTAGAAACCGCCCTCGATCGGCTCATGAACTTCACGCGCACGAAAGTGCGACGGCTGCTGGTGGTCGAAGACGACCCGGCCGAACAGATGAGCGTGACGGAACTTTTGGGTCATACCGATATCGAAATCCTGACTGCGACCACGGGCGCCGAGGCGCTGGCGACCATGCGCGCGCAGTCAATCGATTGCGTCGTACTCGATTTGCGGTTGCCGGACATGTCCGGATTTGAGCTGCTGGAGCAGGTTCAGTCCGATGAGGCGCTGCGGCGCTTGCCGATCATCGTGTTCACCGGACGTGACATCTCGGATGCCGAAGAGAGCCAGCTGAAGAAGAGCGCCAAGAGCATCGTGCTCAAGGGTGTGCGTTCGCCCGAACGGCTGTTGGACGAAACGGCCCTGTTCCTGCATCGCGTGGTGGCCGACCTGCCGCCGGCGAAGCAGGCCATGCTGGAGGCGCTGCATGAAGGTGACGAACCGCTCACGGGCCGCAAGGTGCTGGTCGTGGATGATGATATCCGCAACATCTTTGCGCTCAACAGCCTGCTTGAACGCCATCACATGAACGTCATCACCGCCACCAACGGCCAGGAGGCCATCAAGCTGGTCGAAAGCACCGAGGATTTGTCGCTGGTGCTGATGGATGTGATGATGCCGGAGATGGATGGCTACGAAACCATGCGCCGGATCCGGCAGCAGTCGAAGTTCAGAATGTTGCCCATCATCGCGTTGACGGCCAAGGCCATGAAGGGCGATCGCGAAAAGTGCCTTGAGGCCGGGGCTTCGGACTATGTGGCGAAACCGGTCAATACCGATCAGCTGCTCTCACTGGTGCGCCTGTGGCTGCACCGTTAGACCACGCATCAAGCCCGCGTCGCGCTGCAGCCGCCGCAGTGCCGGGCAAGGTCAACATCCTGCTGGTCGATGACCAGCCGGCGCGGCTGCTGACCTACCAGACGGTCCTGGCCGAGCTGAACCAGAACCTGGTGTCGGTCTCCTCCGGCCTCGCGGCGCTCGACCAACTGATGCGCGAGGAGTTCGCGGTAGTGCTGCTCGATGTGAGCATGCCGGATATGGATGGTTTCGAAGCCGCGCGGCTGATCCACGAGCATCCGCGCTTTGTGCGCACGCCGATCATCTTCGTCACCGGCGTGCACATGTCCGAGCTGGACCGGCTGCGCGGCTACAAGCTCGGCGCCGTCGACTACGTTTCGGTGCCGGTCGTGCCCGAAATCCTGCGCAGCAAGGTGGCCGTACTGGTCGAGCTGTATTGCAAGCGGCGCGAACTCGTTGATCTGAATCGCATACTGGCTGACGCCAACGAGCAGCTCGCCCAGGCGAATACCGCACTGCAGGCGGAAAAGACCCGCGAACTGCATTCCTTGAATGAAAGCCTGCAACAGGCCAACCGCGACCTGGAACGTACCAACATCGTACTGCAGGGCGAAGTCGCCGAGCGGCGCCGGGCCGAGCAGGCGCTCAAGGAGGCCGATCGCCACAAGGACGAGTTCCTGGCGATGCTGGCCCACGAGCTGCGCAACCCCCTTGCACCCATTCGCAACGCCGTGCATCTGATGAAGATGAAGTCGCTGGAGGATCCCCAGCTGCGGCTGTCCCGGGACATCATCGATCGGCAGCTGATTCAGCTCTCGCGACTCGTCGATGACCTGCTGGATGTATCGCGAATCACCCGCGGGAAAATCAATCTGGCGCGGCAGCGCGTCGAACTGCATGAACTGGTGGAGCGGGCGGTGGAGACCATCACCCCCGCCATTGAGGCGCGCGGCCACACCCTGGATGTTGAAGTCCCGGAACGGCCACTGGCCATCTACGGCGACCCGATGCGCCTGACACAGGCCTTGGGGAATGTGCTCGGGAATGCCGCCAAGTACACCGACAGCGGTGGCCGCATCACGGTACGGGCGCGGCGGCGGCGGCGGGATGTGGAAATTTCAGTGCGCGACACGGGCATCGGCATCGTCCCGGAGGTGCTGCCGTGTATCTTCGACCTGTTCACGCAGGTCGACCAACCCAGTGGCCGGCCCCAGGGCGGTCTTGGGATTGGACTGGCGCTGGTACGGCAGCTGGTCGAAATGCACGGCGGCAGCGTGACGGCCGCGAGCGAGGGCCCCGGCAAGGGGAGCGAGTTTGTGATCCGGCTGCCATTGTCGGTTGAGCGCTTGGATGGGGAGGGGCAGGCCGATACCGACGGCGAGGCCACCACCTCGGCGCAACCTGCGCAGAGCGCGCCACCCCCGCGCCCCAAGGCGCGTCACCGGATTCTGGTCGCGGACGACAACCCGGATGCGCGTGAAAGCCTGGCGACCCTGCTTTCCATGAGCGGACATGAAGTATTTCGCGCGCAGGATGGCAGCGAGGCGCTACAGGAGGCCGAACGCTGTCGGCCGAACGTCGCCCTGCTCGACATCGGCATGCCACACGCGAATGGCTACGAGGTCGCGCGCCGGATTCGCGGTGAGCCCTGGGGGCGCGACATGGTGCTGGTCGCCCTCACGGGCTGGGGCCAGGACTCCGACCGGCGTCGGTCGCACGAGGCCGGCTTCAACAGCCACCTCACCAAGCCGGTGGATCCCAGCGTCCTGGATGAGCTGCTGGAGCGCGTTTCTTAGAAGTCTATCGGCCTGCTCCTACGTTGATTGGGCCGATATGCGGAAAGGCTGGGCGCATCGCACGCGGTAGCCTGTTACCGCATTGCACAGGTCCGTGCACGCCGGCAGCTGCCGACCTATTTCATTTGACGAGCAGCGCGACTGCGGGCGGATTACACATGTTTAGATTCCTGAAATCGATCCCGTGCCTGGCAGTCCTGGTGATGGCGTGGCTGCCGCACGCATCCTTTGCCCAGAGTCAGTCGCCATTACAGGAATGGCAGTACTCCGGCGGCGTCATTCTCGCGCGGCTTTTTGAGCCCGATCTGCCGCAGTGGCGCTTCATCGGCGGCGCGGCGGCCGAGGTGCAGCCGGTCTTTGACGGGGCGCGTGCCTATAAGATCAGTGGCGGCCCCTCGCTGAACGTGTACTACCGGGACCTCTGGTATTTTTCGACCGGTGAGGGCCTGGGATATAACTTCCTGCGCGGCGATCACTACCAGGTGGGTGTCGGCCTGAGCTATGACCTGGGGCGAGAGCAGCATTTGGACGGTAGGGACCTGAACGGCATGGGGGACATCAAGGCCGCGCCGGTCGCCAAAATGTATGGCTCGGTGGTCCTGTCGAAGAAGTTCCCGATGATTCTGCGCGTTTCAGCGCGGCAATATTTGGGCGGCGCCGAGGGCGCCGTGGGCAATGCATCGGTGTACCTGCCATTGCCCGGCAGCTCGAAGTCGTTCGTCATGTTCGCCGGACCTTCGATCACCATGGGCACTCGACACTATCTGCAAACTCTTTACGGGGTCAGCCAGCAACAGTCCATCGAGTCTGGCCACCCGGAATATCTGATCAACAGCGCCGGCACCAGCGACGCCGGCGTCGGCTTCAGCGCCACGAAGTTCTTCGGCAAGCATCTGCTCGTCAATCTCGATACGGCCATCAGCCAGGTGCGCGGCTCGCCCGCGCACAGCCCGATCATCGAGACCCGGACCCAGCGGGTGCTCGCTTTATCGTTTGAGTATCACTGGGAGGAATAGGCGCCGGTCGCGGCACTGGTATGCGCCTGCGCCAGCAGTTGACTGCAGTCCTGATCCTTGGCAAGGCCCGGGTCGATGAAGGCTAGCATGGCGGCGACTGGTGTGAGCAGCGTGCCCAGTGCCGCCGCGACACCGCCCTGCTTCAGGAGTTGCCCCTTGTCGGGCTGAAATGAGGGCTTGGTGAGCAACCCTTTGATATCAACCGGCGCGCGCACGCGCACCAGGTGGAACTTCTTCGGCTGTCCGTGAATCGTCAGATCGAGCTGCTCGCTGGCCAGGTTTATTTTGCCGCTACCGGTGATCAGGACATTCTGAGTGTCCAGCACAATGCTGCGGGCCTGCGCCGTGCCAGCCGCCACATCAAACCTGGCCACCCCGCAGCGGATCGGGGCACGCCCCTGGTCCTTGGTGAGCAGCAACCCCAGGCCTGAGAGATCTATGCCCGTCAGTTCCGCGAGGGCCGAGCGGATATCCCCGTGGGGAATGACGGCTGCGAAGCTGCCATCGGCATCGCTCATCACATTGTGGACGGAGTCACCGCGGCCTTTGATCACGGCCCGTGCCTGCAGTACTCCGGTTAGTGGTGCGGCACTGGCCGGAGCCGATCCCTTGAGCTGCGCCAGATCGATATCGGTCGCACGCAGGTCCATGCGCACCCGTGGAGTACCTTGGCGCGCATCGATATTGACTGCAGCGCTGAGGCGACCTTGCGGCATTTCAAACTGCAGCGGATCGAGCGCCAGGACGCCATCCTTCAGCCGGGCGTGCAGCATCACCCGCGTAAACGGCACCTTGCCGGCCTCGATTGAGGTGGCCTTGAACTGCAGATCGGCGTCCATCGCCCTGATCCGATTGGTCGCCAGATGGGCATCCGCAAACAGCATCGTCGGTTTGTCCTTTGCGGTCGCAACCGGCGCGGCAGCAACGCCGGGATTGGCACGATCCAAGGCGCCCGCAGTCGCGGCGCGGCTGCCCGTCACCGCGCCCAGGTCCGACAGATACAGGTGGCGCGAATCCAGATTGGCCGTGACCAGCGGGCGATTATGCGCGGCATCGATATCGACATTGCCGCCGATATCACTGCGTCCCAGCCGCCCTTTTATATCCCGGACGACAAAGTGCTGACTGTCGCGGGTGATCTGCGCCTGCAGCTGATACGGGGGCGTGTTCGGCAACGCCAGCTGTGTGAGGTAGAACAATTCAGCCAGATCCGGGCCGCGCGCGGCGACCTGTAACTGAACTTGTCCGAGATCGAAGGGCTTGAGGATCCGACCCGCGGCGTCGATTTGATTCTCTGCGGCCCTGATGCTGAGATTGAACGGATACGGATGCTCAGGATTGACGGCGAGCAACGCGCCACCCGTCACCTCCAGCATGAAGGGCTGGGTATTGATCGTGCCCTGCGCCAGGATACGCAGGGCCTTGGGATCCTCTACGGCAGCATGTTCATGCGCCTCGATGGTCCCGTTGATCCGCAGCCGCCGCGCATCATCGAGCAGCACCAGCGTTCCGGAGCGGATGATCAGTTCGTGAATCGCCGGCAGATTGAAGGGTTTGGAGGCTGCCCGGGTGGCACTGGTCGGTGCGGTATTCGTGTTGGTCCAGTTTGCACGGCCCGAACTCTCCTGGTGCAGATACAGATCCGGCTGATCAACTTCGACCCGCCGCAGGATCAAATGCCCCGTGAACAACGGCCGCAGCTCAACCTGCACCCGTAAGCTTTTAAGCTGCAGCAAGGGCCGCGGGACTTCCCAGGGCGGGTTGGCCACCTGCACCCCCGCAACGGTCAGCGTCGGGGTGCTGGACCACAGCTGGGCATGCAGATGCCCGGTAATCGATACGCTACGCCCGGTCTTGGCACTCACCGCCCGCGCGATCGGTGCCTTGAACAGGTCCCAGTCCATGAACAGCACGGCGGCGAGCAATACGACGACCAAGCCAGCGACCCCCATCGCTACATTGACAAGAATCGATCGCCGCCGGGGCATCATGGTCGACCACTTATTTCGTTAAATGCAGCCCCTACCCTGTACCGGCGCGCGGCGCATTCCCGTCGGCAGTTGCCCCCAGCCCAAGTCGGACAAGCGCGGGCGCAAGACATAAGCTCGGCGGCGTAGGATTGGGCTTACTGCATCTTTTGCGTTCCACCGAATCTGAGGCCTGCAATTGCCTGGGATCATTGCGCCCAGTTAGGTTGCTGATGGGGAGACTGCGATGACGTATCGGAACACGCTGATTGAGCGGACGCGGCAATTCGAGTCCCAGAGCGATGAACCTGCGGTGCTCGATTATCTGCAGCTGCGCAATCGCCAGTGCCTGTATGACTGGCAACTGCGGCGGGCGGAATTCGAAATGTCGTCGCGCCGCGCGCGCGCCAACGAACTCCAGAGCCGCAGCGCCGGCTAGACCCGCCGGCGGGTTGGCGGTACCCGAGGCTCCTCGACGGGGATGCCTCGGTTGCGTTACAGCGGATTGCGCCCGCGGATAATGCGAATGATGATGACGACCACCGCAATGACCAGAAGAATGTGAATGAAGCCACCGAGTGTGTACGACGACACCATCCCCAGCAGCCACAGAATCACCAGAAGAACTGCGATAGTTTCCAACATGAGCCTCTCCCCCTACGCGCCGAATTGTGGTTGCAGTGTGCGCAGCGGGACACGGCTTGCGTAGCCGCGGCGGGGCCTGTTGAGACGTCAGTCAGGTCCCACAGGTATTCTTGGAATTTGAAACTCAATCCTGTGCGACGCGCCGAATCATCGCGATCAGTTCATCCGGGTCGCCGCCTTTGGGAATCACGGCGGCTGCGCCACCATTCAAAGCATGGGTGGCGAGAGGATCAATATCGTAGCCACTGTGAATCACGATGCGCGTTCTGGTGCTTGCGGCGCGCAATTGCGGCACCAGCGGCAGGCTGCTGATTCCGCCGAACAGCAAATCCAGTACGAGCACATCGGGCTGACTTGCTGTGACTGCCGCAATCAGATCGCGTTGCGCGGTGATTTTTGCCACGCACAGCAACCCGGGACTGGCGTTCACGAGCTCCGCGAGCATCAAACACAGATCATCGCTGTCATCGGCAATGGCCACACGCACCGGTTGCGGGGCAGTTTTTGATTCGGCCGTCACGGGTTCTCCGGGGGAAACCCCCTGATGTTACCCGAGCCGGCCGATCAGTGGTGCCTTACCCTCTTACGGGGCCCTCTCACCGCCGAGAAAGGAAGAACCCGGCAGTCACGGCTGCCAGGGCCGCCAGGCCGATCACGGGCCAGGGCCGGTTGTGCACGAACTCATCGGCGGCCGAGACGGCATCACGCCCATGGTCCGCGATGGACTCCAGGTCCTCCGCCAGGCGATCCCGGGCGTGCGCCAGGGATTTCTGCAGCCGCGAGCGGGCCTCAGCGGCCTGGTCCCCGACCACATCCACGGTGCTTTTCAGCAGCGCCTCCGCATCGGAGATGAGGGAGTGAAAGTCCTGGGCCGATTCCACGGCAGCCTGCCGAGTGGCCCGGGCCGCCCTGGCACCCGCATTGCGCCGATTCGACCTACCGTGGCCTGCGCGGCCTGCTGTCACTGATGTCATTGCCAAATCTCCAGTGGGTTGCCTTAAAACGCGAGAGTGGCCCGCTTCGGCCACAGCGCCTGCCGGCGAAAGAGGGCCTTGCAGCGTCAGAGGCGGCTTACCCCAAACCTTAAGCCGTTGACGCCCAAATGGCCTGTCAGACGAGTCCCACAAGTCCGGGCGGCGGGCGGCTGACGGTGTCCGGTCGCAACGGTGTGCAGGCTACGCTTGCGATAAAGGGGCAGGTAGGAGCGCACATCTGAGGCGGTCCTGACCGGTTGCTCTGCTAGAATTCGACAATATCGAACGATCGGGAGAAGCGCTTATGGTACGCGTACTCATTGCAGATGATCATGCGTTGATCCGATCCGGACTGATGCAACTGCTGCAGGAAGATCGCTCGATTCGTGAAATGGGTGAAGCCGCAACCGGGGAGCAGACCCTGGATAAATTGCGTGAAAGCCGCTGGGACCTGTTGCTGCTCGATATCAACATGCCCGATCGCAGCGGCCTCGATATCCTCAAACATGTGCGTTCCGGCTTCCCCGACACGCGCGTACTCGTACTCAGTGGTTACCCGGAGCGGCAGTACGCACGCAATGTCCTGCGCGCGGGCGCCAGCGGCTATCTGGCCAAGGACGCCGCCAGCGAGGAGCTGGTCAGGGCCGTGAAGATGGTGATCCAGGGACGCCGTTATGTCAGCGCATCGCTGGCCGAGCTGCTGGTGAATGATCTGGACGTCGACTCTGAGCAGCCCATTCACTCGCAGCTGTCCGAGCGCGAGTTTCAGATCTTCTGCAAGATTGCCGTGGGCAAATCCGTATCGGACATTGCCGAGGAACTATGTCTGTCGGTAAAGACCGTCAGTACCTATCGCAGCCGCGTCCTCGAGAAAATGAGCTTCACCAGCAATGCCGACATCACCTCGTATGCGTTGCGCAACGGCCTGATGCAATAGTCGGCAATGTAGGACGGCGCCGGATACCCTTGTCCCGCCCGTTGGCTATGCTCCTTGAGTGATAAACCCCAGCATCAACCCCCCGCACCTTGGGCGCCCCGGCGCCCTGCGCATTCTCCTCGTCGAGGACTCGGAGCTGCTGGCGGAGCGGCTGCGCGAAGTGCTGGGGCAGATCGGCGGAGTCGAGGTGGTCGGCACGGTGGTCGATGAGCGGGCCGCCGTGGACATGGCCCGCGAAAGAAATATCCACGTGCTGATCCTTGACCTGCAGCTCAAGCAGGGCACTGGCTTCGGCGTACTGCGCTCGCTGGGACCCAACCGGCCCGCCATTATCGTCTTCACCAACTACGCTCTCCCGGAGTATCGGCGTCGCGCCGAGCAGCTCGGGGTAGAGTATTTTCTGAACAAGTCGCTGGATTTCGAACGCCTGCCCGAGGTCATCCGGAGCTTGGCCGAAGCGCCGCATTCCTAGACGGTCGTTCGGCCTAAAGGGCCTCCAGGATGGGCGTCACCACGGCGATTTCGGTGCCCTGCCCGGCAACCGACTGCACGCGGAACTGACCCCCGATAGCGCTCATTCGATGGCGCATGCTGCCCAATCCGTGGCTGCCCAGGGTTCTGAGACGTTCGGGGCTGATCCCTATGCCATCGTCCGCAACGAACAGCGATACCGCCCGCTCGCGCCGATCCGCTCGCACCTTGATCGTGACCCGGCTGGCGCGGGCATGCCGCGCGACGTTGTGCAGCGACTCCTGCAGGATCCGGAACAGGGCGATGCCGACCTCCTTCGTCAGCAGCGGCTCCGGCAGCGGCAGGTCCAACTCACACTCCAGGCCGGCCCCGGCGCAAGTCTCCTCGACCAGCCAACGCGCGGCCGCGTAGAACCCAAGATTGTCCAGCAGTGTCGGTCGCAGCTGTTCGACCATGCGCCGCTTGAAGGCAATGCCGGTCTCAAGGGCACGCTCGAGCCGATCCCAGCGGGCAACGACTTCCGGATCGGTGCTGCCAATCCGCCGGCGCAACCAGGATAGATCCATTTTGGCGCCGACCAGCGCTCCGCCAAGTTCATCATGCAGTTGGCGCGCGAGCAGTATCTTCTCGGACTCAGCGATGGTCTGCAGGTTGGCCGCCAGCTCCGACAACTCAGCGGCACGCTCATCCAGGCCCTCCGATATGCCGGCGACTGGATTATTCGGCTGCATGTTCAGGCACTCCCCTCCC
>DATHOA010000083.1:0-3753 GCA_035485475.1 Steroidobacteraceae bacterium
TTGTTGCCATTGACCTGGGGTGTTTCGGTCTGCAGCGGTATCTTGTCGCCCACCTTCCAGCCGTACTTGTTCTGCAGATATACGCCGACCACCGCCCCGGTGCGGGTTTTCCGCAAGGTCGCAAGTTGCGCCTTGGTAATGGTGATCTCCGGACGCAGCAGGAAAAACCGCTCGTCGATGCCGATCACCCCCATCCCCTCCTTTGGATCCCGGTAGTAGCCACCCATGCCGCGTCGCGGGGCGACCACTGCCACCCCGGGCACGCGCGCGATCTGATCGGCGTAGGAGATATTCATGGGTGCGCCGAAGCGCGGGTCGGTGAACAGGCGGTCCAGCCGTGAGGCCTCGAGCGCCTGGGCAAAACCCGCGTCAATACCCGACAGGATCCCGAACAGAATGAACGCGACCACGATCGACAGCAGCGTCAGCGTCGTGCGCGTCGGCTTGCGCCACAGGCCTGCCCACAGCAGCGGCAGGAATTTCACCCCGCCACCTCGGCCGTCATTGGGTCTTGAGCTCCTGCTTCTTGAAATCAGCAGGTACCACGAACGCGTCGGGGCTGGCGCTGGCGGTCGACACTGACACCAACTGCGATGACACGGTCATCAAGGCCACGTCCCCCGCGGGCACCGGCACCGGCGTAGTCGTGGGCGCCGACGCTGCGGCGGGTGCCTCCGCGTCGTCTTTCTTCTTGTGAAACAAGCCACCGAGTTTACCGGCAATGGCGCCGGAAAGACCGCCGGAGCTGCCGGAATCTTCGCTGCCCTGGTCCGATGGAGCCTGTTGGGCCTTCGAGTCCTTGCACTGGGCACCGCCCAGCGCCAGCGTGAAGCTGCTTTTCACGGGGTAGCCCTTCATGCCCTGCAGCTTGGTCGCGACCTCGGTCCAGATGCCCTGGTACTGACTGAACAGCGCCTTCGCTCTCTGGGTCGTATCCTGGAGGCTTGCCTGATCAAGGCCCATTTTCGCAGCGTAGGCGCCGTAGAACCTGCGCACCTCGGGATTTTCCGTGAAACCGCTCGACATCCACTGATCGAGCACAATGGCGACTTCGCAGATGGATCCGGATTCCTTGTCCTGGCAGGGCTGCGCGGCCGTGATGATCACGCGTTCGGCATCGTAGCCACCGTACTGCGCCTTCTCACCTGGCTTGCTGACGGAGACCTTGGCGGGCAGCCATTCGCACTTGGACTGGTCGACGGCCGATGCCTGCTTGCGATCGGCGTTCGAGCTGGTCTGCTCCGCGGCCCTTTGCAGCTGGGCCTGCATCTGCTCGAAGCTGGTCTCGGTGTATTCCTTCTTGTTCAGATTCAAACGGTCGATCTTGTCCTCATCGAGCAGCACGATTTCCGCGCTCGGGCCCACGGCATTGCGCGCCAGGAAGCCGACCAGTTTTGACTGCATCTTCATGTCGCTGTCGGTGCGCGACTTGGTGCCGGAAATCGTGGTCCTGGAGGTGCCCGACATATTGCCGAAGGCCATGGCGCCGACCCCTTCGACGGACATGGAACGGGTGATGGTGACATCGGCGCGGACGCTCGCGGTCGCGAATCCAAAACTCCCGGCCAGGGCGGTGACGAGTACCGTGCGCAGCCTGCTCTTGTTCATGTTATTCCCCGAATTTGAAACGATCCGGCACAGCAAGCCGGGATGCTAGCAAGAAACGGCCGCCGCGCCAGCGCTCTACTGCCAAGCCCAAGCAATGGCAGTCGGCTGCGCTAGCGACCGGCCAGGTGGCCGAGCAACTTGCCGATGGCATCGAAAATACCGGCTACGTTGGCATTCGCATGCAGCAGGGGCAGCAGGACCGCGATCGAGCCCAGCGAGGAACCCAGCAGTTGGCTGAAGGAACGCAAATCAAATGGCACCACCCGCATGGTTTGAATGCGCGTGAACATCGTGCCCAGCGCCGACAGCTCGGTGAGCTCGCGCACCTCCTCCGCTGCGGATTCGCCCCCACGATTACGCTCAAGCCAACGCTTCTCCACGATCCGGCTGTGCTCGGTCACCCGCTCGCGGTACAGCGCCAGTGCATGCTGCTTGCTGCGATACAGTTGGGCGGTAAACATCAACAACGGCAAGGTAAACAGCAGCGGCGCGACGATCGTGAAGCCCAGCAGCGGCCCCCACACGGGCATGACGGAGAGGCGGTAGTGCAGGATTGCGATTTCATAGCCCACCGTGGCGGCGATGTTGCTGATGCCATAAGCGAGAATGAACACCGCAAACCGACCCTGTGTGGCACTGATGAAGCCGATGCCACCGGTGAGGTCCGGATGAGCCGGGTGCAGCTCCAGGCGCATGCGGCTGACGCGCTCGAGATAGACCGTCCACAGCACGATCTTCCACACGAACCGCAGCCAGGTGTAGTTCAGTATCGGCAGTGCGATCAGGAATTCCCAAGCCCCGGCCGCGGTCAATGTCCGCCACTGCGCATAGTCCTTTACATGCCACGTCGGCAATGGATGCGCGGAGAATTCCGGCACCAGGATGGCCAGCGACAATGCGTATGCGATGGCGACGAACGCGATATCCGGCCACAGCGACAGGCGCAGGCGTCGCAGCATCACGTGCACGCGGTGCAGCTTCGGCAGGTCCTGCGCGCGTATGATTCCGCAATCAATGAACTGGCGGTCGGCGGTGCGCGTGCTCACCTCGACAATCGGCTCAGCGAGCATGAACAGCGGCATTGCGATCAGGAACTGGGCATGAGCGGCAAAATCCGCAAAGAAATTCGTGGTGGTCATGCCGCCACCGAGCAGACCGCCATAGAGGGCGAGAACGGCAACCGGGACCCACGTCAGCAACACGACAATCACGCAGCGCTTGATGACGCGATATCGGCCCTCCTGCGGCGCATGCAGCAGCGCGAACAGGCGATTCAGGCGATCCCCGTCGAATAGCGAAAAGTGTGCCTCGGGAGCCACGGTGGAATCAGGAGCCGTTTGTGTCGTTCGAATTTGGATGTTGTTGTATCAGTTTTGAGTCCCGGCAACCATATCGAGCAGTCGAGCGTCATCCATGAGCACCGCTTCGAACATCGCACAAACACGGCTGGAAGATCTGATCAACGCGATTGGCAGCAGGCAGGTATCCCCGGGTGCCGGCGCCGCCGGTGCTGTTACCTTGGCGCTCGCCGCCGCCTGCACCGCCAAGGCGGTGGCGGATCGTGATGCCGAAGCCTTTGCCGCGTTCATCAAGGAACATACCTCACGGGCCATTACCCAGGTGATCCGCGAGGGCGACAAGAACGGCCGCTTGATCGCGGTCCTGTCCGAGGTTATTGACCAGGTCGCGCCGCATATCGAGTCGAACATGAGCGGCGATCTGCTCGCGGCACGGGCCTTAACGCAGGCTGCCCACAAGATTCAGGCGGCCAACTCGAGCGAAGCCCGTGACGAGAAGGCGCTGCTGCATGCCAAATCCTGATGGCGCCGCAACGGGAGTGCGCCGGCTTCCCGTCAGGCGCTGGATATCGCGCGCTCGAGCCCGCGGGCCCGGAAGGCGCGCGGCGAGAATTGCGCCTGTCGGGAGAAGAACCGCGTGAAGTAGGCGGCGTCTTCAAACCCCAGCGCATAGGCGATGGTCCGCACGGGATTGTCGGTATAGAGGAGCTGCCGCTTGGCTTCCAGCACGATCCGCGCATGGACCAGCTGGATGGGCGTCTGGCCGGTCATCGCGAGGCAGGCGTTACGCAGGCGCGACTCGGACACATTCAGCGCGGCGACGTACGCCGTCAGGGGCGCGCTGTTG
>DATHOA010000084.1:0-67283 GCA_035485475.1 Steroidobacteraceae bacterium
AGCCGATGAGCGGCATGAGGATCATCAATGTGTAAAAAATGACCTGCGAGGCCTTGGCCGCGAAGCGCTCCAGCGGGTTCAGATGGGTCGGCAACGGCGGACCGGGATTCAGCAGCCGGTTTGCGAGTCGTATGACCGCCAGCACCAGGATCGCGATTCCCAGCGGCCGGTGCAGCGCGATGAGTGCGTGGTACCGCCCGGACACGGTGGACACCATACCGATACCTACGAACAGCATGGTCAACACCATGGCTGCCATGACCCAGTGCAGCAGGCGCGTCCAGGCAGTGAAGCGCGGTGTCGCGTTCATGGCCGCTGTCCGGTTGGTCCGGCGGGCGTCTGCACGGCGCTGGCGGGCTTGGTCTCGCCCGCGCGCAGCGTGAACGAGCGTGAGTAGGCGGCGGAGCGGGCGCTGAGCAGGGGATCATCAGAGGGCTCGATGCCCACCGGCAGGACCAGCGGGTCGAAATTGATGTCGCGGCAGGCGCCGCCGTCTTCACCCTGCGCGTGCTCGACCGTGAGGGTGCCGACATCCACCTGCGCGCGCTCCACTGGCCAGGGCTGCGTGGCGTCATTGGTCGGATCGCCGGGTCGTGCGATGGTGACCATGAGGTGCCATTGCAGCGGCTGCTGCTGCAGTTGGGCGATCAGGGCATCGAACAGATAATTGCGGGAGCGCTCGGGCGAGTCGGCGCCGTCATCTGCCGCAAACGCTTCGTTCGGCACCATTGCCCAGCGAACGTTGCTGGTGGCGCCATTGGCCGCTACGAATCGAAACGCGTCCAGGCTGTTGAATCGCGAATTGGCAAACCCCGATGAATTCCCTTCGCTGCCGATCATCGCGATGGCGCGTGCCGACTCCGGATGCCGGGCGAGAAAATCCGCCATCCGGGCTGGGTCGGGCTTGCCCGTGGCAGCCTCCGGCCTGCTGGCCAGCAGCTGCTCATAGAACGCTTCGGGTGTATTCACCGGAAAAACCGGTATGGCGTTCATCCCCGTGCGCCATTCCTCCCCGTTGGGCAGGCTGAAGCGCAGGGCGAGGCTGCGCACGGTTCGATTGGCATCGGCCTGGAAGGGCTGACCGCCCGCCAGGGCAAAGCGACCGACGACCGGTATGCGACCTGGCGCAAACACTTCGGCTTCGGATAATTGGCGACCCGCACCATTGCTGTCGAAGTAGCCGGTGACGCACAGGCCCTTGGCATGATTGCGCCGAAATCCCGGGTGCGGGCCGTTGGCCGCCTCAAAGGCAGCGATCATGCGCGCCGGACTGAGGCGATGCGGTGACAGCCAGCCGCCCACATAGGCAAATGCGAGCGCGGTGAGCGCAATCACTGCGCCAATCGCCAGCAGCTTTGATTGGTTGGACATTCGTTAGTGAACGCTCCCCAGCGATCGCAGTCTGCGTTGATCTACGGCCTTTCGCAATTGCTCAGATTGCGGAACCTTGGGCTGCGCCGCCGTCTATAATCCGTGTCTGCCTTCATAAGGAACTTATGTTGTTGCCCCGGCTGCGAAAGGCGTTGCGGCAGGCCGCTGACCCGGCCAAGGCGCTGCTCATGCAGGCGTACATGAAGTCCGAAATGCCGTACCACGGCGTGCCGACGCCATTACTGCGCCAGATATGCAACACCGCATTCGCGGAGGTCGAGTTCCCCACCGCACTCGAGTGGCACGGCCAAGTGCTGGGCCTGTGGCGCGCAGCGCAGTACCGCGAGGAGCGTTACGCGGCGATCTATTTGACCCGGGACCCGCGCGCGCGGCGCTATCAGACGCCATCCGCCATGAAGATCTATGAGGAATTGATCGTCAGCGGGGCGTGGTGGGATTACGTGGATGAAATCGCCTCGAATCGAGTCGGGCCGATTTTGCGCGCCTACCCGGCGTCGATGCGACGCAGGATGCTGTCCTGGAGCAGGTCCGCCGATATGTGGAAGCGGCGCACGGCCATACTGTGCCAGCTCGGGTCCAAGGTGCACACCGACCTGGAGCTGCTCTATGCCTGCATCGAGCCGTCGCTTGGGTCGCAGGAATTCTTCCTGCGCAAGGCAATCGGCTGGGCCCTGCGCCAGTACGCATGGACCGATGCGGCCGAGGTCAAACGCTATGTGCGCCGCCAGCGCGATCGCCTCAGCCCCCTGAGCGTGAGGGAGGCGCTGAAGAACATCGGCGGCGCGGCTGTCATCCGCAGCTGATGCCGGGACGTTCTTAAGCTACTGAGGAGACGATCAGGCCCCTTGATGCACAACCACGCACTCAGAGCACGTTACCTGGCGGCGGTGGCCGCGGGGCTGCTCGTGGGCTGTGCTGCGACGCCGCCAACGGCCCCAAAAGCGGCCAACGCCGCGGATATGCCCTGGCTCGAGCGGCTCACCTTCGGGGTCAATTCCGGGGTGCTGGCCCAGTATCAGAAGCTGGGACGTAACGGCTTCCTGGAAGCGCAGCTGCGGGGCGCAGATGAGCAGCTGCCGGATGCCGTGGCGCAGGATCTCGCGCAGCCTGCTGCTGGCCGGCTCGATGCGGCACAGCTGGTGCTGAGCATAGCGGCCGAGCAGAAGCGCATCAACTCTCTGCCGGAGGGTCCCGAAAAGCAGGCCGCCCGCCAGAAGCTCAATGAGCAGGGCATCCAGGCCGCCTATGAGGCGCGGCGCCGCGAGCTGCTGCGCGCCATCTATTCCCCGGCCCAGCTCAAAGAGCAGATGGTGTGGTTCTGGCTCAATCATTTCAGTGTCTTTGAGCAGAAGGCCAATGTGCGCTGGCTGCTCGGGGACTACAGCGAGCAGGCGATCCGGCCGCATGCGCTGGGGCACTTCCGTGACCTGGTCATGGCGACGCTCGAGCACCCGGCGATGCTGCAGTATCTGGACAATGCCCAGAATGCGGCAGGTCACATCAATGAAAACTATGCCCGCGAACTGATGGAGCTGCATACGCTGGGCGTCGATGGCGGTTACTCGCAGCATGACGTGCAGGAGCTGGCGCGGGTGCTCACCGGGGTCGGGGTTGCGGCCGCGCAGGCGCCGCACCTGCGCCCCGAATTGCGCGGCTACTATGTGCGCGCAGGCGCCTTCGAGTTCAATCCCGCGCGCCACGACTTCGGACCCAAGATTCTGCTGGGGCATCCGTTGACCCGGCACGGCTTCGCGGAAGTCTCCGAGGCGGTGGACCTGCTGGTACATCAGAAGGCCTGCGCACGCTTCGTGTCCCGCAAGCTCGCCGTGTACTTTGTGGGCGATGATCCGCCGGCCGCGGTGGTGGAGCGTATGACGCAGACCTTCCAGGATTCCGATGGCGACATCGTGGCCGTGCTGCGCACGCTGTTCACATCCCGCGAGCTTGCCGCGCAGGCGGGCCGCAAATTCAAGGATCCGATGCAGTACGTGTTGTCGGCGGTGCGCCTGGCCTATGACACCCGCCTGATCCAGAACATGCACCCGGTGACGGGTTGGCTCGGCGCACTGGGTGAGCCGGAATTCGGCCACCAGACACCGGATGGCTACTCCTTGCAGGATGCCGCCTGGTCGAGCTCCGGACAGATGAGTCGGCGCTTCGAAATCGCCCGCACCATCGGCTACGGTAGCGCCGGATTGTTCGATCCCGAAAACGGCGGTGCCGCGACCGTGGTGGGATTTCCGCTGCTCACCACGCCGGTGTACTACGGGGCGCTCGCGCCATCCTTGTCCGCCCAGACCCGGAACGCCCTGGAGCGCGCGCGGTCCCAACAGGAGTGGAACCTGTACCTGCTGGCCTCACCCGAATTCAACTCGCGCTGACCTCAACTGGAGTGCACCCGTGAACCGCCGACTTTTCCTGCACACCGCACTGGCCGCCGCCCCGGCTTTGAGCGTGGCCGGCCGGCTGTTTGCCGCCCCCGCCAGCACGCCGCGGTTTTTGTGCGTGTTCCTGCGCGGCGGCTACGACTGTGCGAATTTCCTGGTGCCGTGGTCGAGCAGCTTCTACTACGAGCAGCGGCCGCGGATTGCCATTGCCAAGCCGGATCCTGCCATCACGGATGGCGCGCTGGCGTTGGATTCGGATTGGGCGCTGGCCCCCGCCGTACGCGATTCGCTGGGGCCGCTGTATCAGCAGCGCCAGGCGGCATTCATCCCGTTTGCCGGGACCGACGATCTGACCCGCAGCCACTTTGAGACCCAGGACAGCATCGAGCTGGGACAGCCCGTACAGACGACCCGCGATTTTCGTTCCGGCTTCCTGGCACGGCTCGCGGGCACGCTCAACGGTTCAACGCCGATCGCCTTCACGGATACTCTGCCGCTGGCCTTCAAGGGCGATTCGGGCATCGCCAGTATTTCCCTGCAGCGCGGCGGCAAGTCCCCGTTTGACGCCACCCAGACCGCGACGCTGCGCGGCATGTACACCGGCAGCCATCTCGACTCGGCCGTGCGCGAGGGCCTGGAGCTGCAGCAGGAAGTGGCGCAGGCGATGCAGGAGGAGATGCAGGCGGCAAATCGCGGTGCCATCAGCACCAAGGGGTTCGAGCTGACGGCTGAACGGATGGCGCGATTCATGCGTACCCAGTACCGCTTAGGCTTCGTGGATGTGGGTGGCTGGGACACGCATGTCAATGAGGGCGGTGCCCACGGCGCGCTGGCGACCAATCTGAACAGCCTGGGGAAGGGCCTGGCGACCTATGCCGAAGCCCTCGGCGATGAGTGGAACAACACCGTGGTCTTCGTGCTGTCGGAGTTCGGGCGCACGTTCCGTGAGAACGGCAATGCGGGCACGGACCATGGCCATGGCAGCGTGTACTGGGTGCTGGGCGGCCGCGTCAACGGTGGCCGCATGGCCGGGGAGCAGGTGCGCGTGGCCCATGACACGTTGTTTCAGGACCGGGACTATCCGGTGCTGAATGACTACCGCAGCGTGCTCGCCGGCGTATTCGGCACGCTGTGGGGTCTGGGTCCGCAGCAGCTGGAAGTGATATTTCCGGGCGCGCGTCCGCTTGATCTGAAGCTGGTCTAGCGCCGCGGACCGGCCACATCCCCCGGTTTGTCGTCGAAAATGCTGGCCGGCGCGCCCTGATTGCTCAGGATGGCCTTGCGTCGCAGAAACCGCATGATGGAATCCGGTCCGGTTCGCGAGCCGCCCAGACCCGAGACGCCAAAGCTGTGGGTGCCGATCTTGCGCAGCTTCGCGAAGGTCAGAAAGGTGTCCTGCACGAACACGCTGCCGGCATTGAGCCGTTCGGCGATCTGCTGACCCTCCTCCTCGGTGCCGGAAATCACCGAGGCGGTGAGTCCGAACTCGGTATCGTTCGCCAGTGCGATGGCCTCTTCGGTGGTCTTGAAGCGCATCACGGGCAGGATGGGCCCGAAGGTCTCCTCGCGCATCAGACGCATGCTGTGGTCCACTTCGGTGACCACGGTGGGGCGCATGTACAGGCCGCCCCCCAATGATTCGGTGACGCCGCCGGTCAGGACCTGTGCGCCCTTGGCGACCGCGTCAGCCAGGTGGGCTTCGACGATCTGGGGTTGGCGCACGAAGATGAACGGACCGATGTGTCCTTCCAGCGGATTTTTGTCATTCAGGGTCACCCTTGCGGCCTTGGCGACCAGATCCGCGACGAAGTGATCATGGATGGACTCGTGTACGTACACGCGTTCGACCGAATAGCACACCTGGCCGGTGGCATACACGCCGCCGCGCAGCACTGCGGTGCTGGCGCGATCGATATTCGCATCCGCGGTCACGATGGCGGGATCCTTGCCGCCCAGTTCCAGGAAGCAGGGGATCAGACGCTCCGCGCAGGCCAGCGCCACTTTGCGGCCATTCGGCACACTGCCGGTAAAACACACCAGGTCCACGTTTGCGACGACGTCCTGGCCGGTGCGGCCATCGCCCAGCACCACATCGAACACTTCGGCGAGTTCCGGCACGCGGCGCACGGTGTGCATGAGCGGTTCGACAAAACGGGGCGTCACCTCACTGGGTTTGAGCAGCACCGCGGAGCCTGCGAACAGCGCCGGCACGGCATCCAGCAGCGACAGCATCATCGGTGCATTCCAGGGGCTAATGACACCCACCAGGGCATACGGCACCAGCTGCGAACGGATATTGACGCTGGGCATGGTGAGGGACTGGCCACCCACATGCGCGCGCGTCAGCACGCCTTCGGCATCCTCGCACCATCCGTTGATATTGGCCACGGCGATGAACGCGGTGAACTGCGAGGTATGACAGCCGCCCGTATCGGCGCCATCGGCCGCGCCAATGACTTTGGCATGGGCGATCAGTTCCCCGACCCAGCGGCGCATGATGCCGATGCGTTCGGCGATCGGTCGCGCGGCCCACACCTGCTGATTGCGGCGCAGCCGGGCCGCCTTTTGCGCAATTTCATCGGCGTCCGCCGCGGGAAAGGAAAACTCGGTGTTGCCGGTGCGCGGATCGCGCACCGGAATTGCCCGACTCTCGGTATCAGCCATACATCCCTCTGCAAAAACTTCAGCGCTTGGCCTTGAAACTCGGCGGCAGCGAGGGTGCTGCGGCGGCGGGTCCACTGGGCCGACCGACAAGATGGTTCTCACCCTTCCAGGGAACATCCGCCTGCGCACGCCAGGCATTGATGAACAAAGACTTGAAGACCCACAGGTCCCCGCGCTGCACGCACAGGTCCTCGCGGGTGCCGATGCCGAACAGGAAGTTGGTGCCGTAGTCGACATTGAACTGTGCGATCTGGAAGAAGCAGCGCACCTGCACGGATTCATCGGGCTGCCGTTCCATGATGAAGTGGTTGAACAGGTGCTGGCGGCCAAACCACCAATGCTGGCGATCGTTCCACAGCGAACGCATGTTCTCCAGAATCGCCGCGTGACCTTTGACCTTGCCCTGCCACAGGTGGTCGAACTCGGCATCCGCGGCAAAGGCCGACAGCAGCATGTCGGGGTCCGCGAGGTCCAGGCCCCAGGCGTAGCGGGCATAGGTTTCGATGATCTCGGCGCGCTCCTCGGCCGAGACGCGAGTGGGATGCGAGTGGGCCATGCGTTCAGCTCCGGTTGGCGACTTTCTGTTTCAGAAAATCGTAGATGCTCTGCTCGGTCATCTTGCCCGCATTGGCCAGTTCGCCCTCCTTGGTCGAGTACAGCACCTTGTTTCCGGTGCCCACCACGACCACGGCCGGGATGCCCTTGGCGATGGGATTGCCATAGCGGTTCGCGAGACTGAGATTCTTGTCGAAATTGCCGACATCAATCTTTACCACCTCGAATTCGCCCTCGATCAGGTGCTGGCTGCTGCCATGCATGGCCTTGTCGAGTGCGCGACAGTCCGGGCACCAGTTGGCGCCGAACACCAGCAGTAACTTCTTGTGATCGACTTGTGCTGCGGCAATGGCGTGCTGCACGTCGGCCGCCGCATCGGCGTGCTCGTCGTAGGGCCAGGGTGCGGCAAGCGCCAGCGTCGAAATCGACGCGGCCGCGAGCGCCAGCAAGAACTTGTTCATCGACCTCTCCTGCACAGGTGGCGATCGCCATAGTATGCCAAGGTGCTAAGATTCCGGCCCAGATGTCATCGCTGACAGCGGGTTGAGGGGGGAATCGTGAGAACAGACAAAACTGTGGTGATTGCCGCGGCGGTAGTGGCTTGCGCCATCGCGCCAGGCGCCTGGGCCCAGAGCGCAGCGGACTGCGATCATCTGGCCGCTCTCAAACTGACCGATACCACCAGCCTTGCGGCCGCGGTGATCGAAGGGTCAAAGTTCGCACCGCCCGCGCCAGCCAATCCCGGTCCCGCTGCGGCCGCGAATGCCCAGGCAGCGCTGTACGCGAGCCTGCCGGCGTTCTGCCGGGTCACCGGGGTGATCAAGCCGGCCGTGCGCTTCGAGGTGTGGCTGCCGATGCAGGACTGGAATGGCAAGTTCCAGGGCACTGGCAACGGGGGCTACAACGGCGCCATCGTCTACACGGCCCTGGCCGGCGGCCTGCTGCAGCATTTCGCCACGGCCAATACCGATATGGGGCATGTCGCGACGACACCGGATCCGGCCAGCTGGGCGTTGCATCATCCGGAGCTGGTGATTGACCAGGGATATCGCGCGCAACACGAGACGGCGCTGAAGGCCAAGGCCGTCATCGCCGCCTTTTATGGCAAGCATCCCAGCCATTCCTACTTCGTTGGCTGCTCGTCCGGCGGCTGGGAGGCGCTGACCGAAGCACATCGCTATCCGCATGACTATGACGGCATTATCGCCGGCGCACCCGCCTCCGAGGTGGTGCATCTGCATGCCGGCCAGTTATGGGGATACATGGCTGCGCAGCAGATTGATCCGGACAAGATCCCGATGATTTCCGCGGCGGTGGTGGCCAGGTGCGACGCCAAGGATGGGGTCAAGGACGGCCTGGTTTCCGATCCCCTCGCCTGTGATTTCAAACCGGCAGAACTGGCCTGCAAGAGTGGACAGGACCCGAAGAGCTGCCTGACTGCGACCGAAGTGACGGCTCTGGGACAGATTTACTCCGGTGCGCATTATTCATCCGGCGCGGCAGTCTATCCGGGTTGGCCGCGCGGCATGGAGTTCGCGCTGCTGCAGGCGCGCGCTGATGGCGTCGCGGCCCTGGGCGCCAGTACCTTCCGCGATATGGTGTTCGAGAATCCGCAGTGGGATTTCCATACCATCAACTATGACCACGACGTGAAAGCGGCGGATGACAAGATTGGGGCGGTCATGAACGATGGCAGCACCGATCTGGCCGAATTTCGCAAGTCCGGCGGCAAGCTGATCCTGTGGCATGGCTGGTCGGATCCGCTGATCTCACCGCTCCATACGATCGCCTACTACGGCAAGCTCGCCGCGCATTTCGCGCCCAAGGGCGCGGACCAGGCTGCCGCGGTGACGCAGGTGTCGGACTTCGCGCGCCTGTTCCTGGCCCCGGGCGTCATGCACTGTGGGCGCGGTCCCGGACCGGATACCTTTGATTCGGTCGGGGCGCTGACGGCCTGGGTCGAGCATGGCATGGCGCCCGACAGCATGATTGCCGCGCACAAGAGCGCCGGCAAGACCGATCGCACCCGGCCGTTATGTGCCTATCCGCACCGGGCGGTCTACGACGGCAAGGGCGACAGCAACGAGGCCGCGAGCTTCAGCTGCCGATAAGGCTTCGTACGGGCCGGCCCCGCATCAGCTGCGGGGCCGCTTGGTCACGGGAGTGGCAGCACACACCTCTTCGGGTATCTCGTATCCCGGCCGCTTCGTGTAATCGGTCCGGGCGGTCCAGGGCTGCGTGAAGGTCTTCGGATCCTCGATGGTCATGAGCAGGTGCAGATGCATCCCATCCTTGCTCAACTGGAAGCGCTCGGTCAGATGCATGGCATCGGAGTGCGGCAGGCCCGCATTGTCGACCATGGTGCTGTCATCAAAGCCGTTGGTGTCCACGACCAACTCGTCGCCATCCCACTTGCCGACCGAATAACCCAGGTAGTGGGGATCCACGTCGGTGGGCAGCGCTTCATCCAGGTACACCCGTCGTGGCAGCCGATTGAGCTGGTACACGAAGTACAGTGCCTTGGGCCGCTGCAGGATCTCGAAGGGCTCGTGCATGAGCATCAGCCGCGGCAGCCCCGGCGGCAGGCAGTGTGTAACCCCGTCGAATGAGAAGTCACCCTTGGCAATGGCCGCCTTGTGGGCCGCATAGACTGCCTGGGCTTCGGGAGTCAGCGGCGGCGCCTTGCCGTCGACCGTCTTCAAGGCGCCCACCTGCGCGGAGAGGACCCACACGCCGCTCAGATCCGGCGCCGCAGCCGACACGTTGACACTCATGGCGCCGAAGGCGACGGTCGAGAGGAAAATCTGCAACGCTCTCATTTGGCCACCGTCACACCGTCCACGGGCGCATTGCGATTGTTCTCTTCACACACGTATTCCTGCGGGCGTACATCGGGCCGCCAGTGGTAGACGCGCCGATAGCTGTACGGATGTTCCAGAGTGACCGGGTCCTCGACCGTCATGACGAGTTCGAGGTTCGAGCCATTGTCGATTTTGCGGAAACGCTCGATCACATGCTCCTGGTTCGAATGGCTGCTGCCCTCATCATCGATGAAAGTCTTGTCGTTCAGTCCGATGGTATCGACCACGAGGGTATCGCCCTCCCAATGACCGACCGAATCTCCAAGGTAGGTATGAGCTACGTTCTTCGGGTGGTCACGGTTCAGCCAGATGCGCCGCAGGTTGTGGGCCACCTCGTGCAGAAACGTGATCCGCTCGGGGGTCTGCACGATCTCGATCGGATAGGGGCTCTCCATCACGCGCGGCATCCCGTGCGGCAGGCACTGTGTGGAGGCGTCGGCCTCGGGAGTGCCGCGATTCTTGGCGCGGATGCGCCGCTCCAGGATCGCCATGTACTCAGGTTTCAGCGGCGGCTCGACGCCGGGCTCCGGCCCGAGCATGTACTGATACCCCGCCAGCCACCACACCCCGTTCAGATCGTGCGGATCAGGATTGCCGGGCGGCGTGCCCGGCGGCGCGTTGGCCGCCCCCCGCAATCCCGGCGTCAGGGCCAGGGTCGGGTCGCCGCTGTTGTGCAGCGTGGTGGGTTGTGGGGCTGCCATCGCCGCGGCGGCGAGGGCGAGACCTGCGATCGCGAGTGAGACAGGATTGAGGTTGCGCACTGGGCAGCTCTGGTGACTTGGCCGATAGCGGCCGTTGACTATACAAGGCAAACGTACCAGAGCAAAGCTGGTAGAAGTGCTGGTGAAATATGCAACTTAGGGGTCCTTTTTTGAATTTCGGAATACGAAAACATTTCGGTGCGCGCAGCCTCACGCTGACTGTGGCGCTGGTCGCGCTCGGCGCGCGCGCGGCCACCAACGATGGGCCGCCCAGCAGCGATCCGGCACAGCTTTTCCAGCAAAACTGTGCCAGTTGCCACGATCACCCCCAGGATCGCATCCCGCCGCGCGCCGTGATTGCGCGCCGCTCGCCCGATGAGGTGATGCAGATTCTCACCAATGGCTCGATGCGCGCTCAGGCGGCCGGTCTGGGCATGAATGACCGGGTGGGCATCGCCACGTATCTGACGGGCAAGGCGCCCATCGGGCATCTCGCGCCGACGCCGGAGACCAATCCGTGCGCAGCGGGTGCCGCCCCGGTCGTCGATGCCGGTGCGGGCTGGAATGGCTGGGGAGGCGACATCACCAATACCCGCTTCCAGGCCAAGCCGGGGGTCACGGCAGCGCAGGTGCCGCGGCTGAAACTCAAATGGGCCTTCGGCTATCGTTCGACCTATGTGTACGGGCAGCCGACGCTGGTCGGCGGTCGCGTCTACGTGACCAGCTCCAGCGGCCGTGTGTACTCACTGGATGCGAAATCCGGCTGCACCTACTGGACCTATGATGCCGCGGCAGCCGTGCGCACGGCGGTGTCCATCGCCCGCGTCCGCGGTGGCCTGCGCGCCGTGTTCGGCGATGACACGAGTTTCGTCTACGCCCTGGATGCGGCCAATGGGAAACTGGTGTGGAAGAGGCAGCTCGATGCGCATCCGGCGGCCCGCATCACCGGCGCGCCGGTGTTCCACGGCCAGCGCCTGTATGTACCGCTTTCTTCGCTGGAGGAATTGTCCGCGCCCGCGCCGAACTATGAGTGTTGCAAGTTTCGGGGCGGCGTTGTCGCGTTGGATCTGGCCACGGGCCGTGTGATCTGGCACACCTACACGATCACGCAGGTGCCGCGCGCCTACCGCAAGAGTGCCACGGGCACGCAGTTGTACGGGCCGGCCGGCGGTTCGGTGTGGTCGGCGCCCACCCTCGATCCCAGCCACGATCTGCTGTATGTCGGCACCGGCAATTCCTATACGGATATCCCAACCGAGCACACCGACTCGATTCTCGCCCTGCGCATGAGCACGGGGGCGGTGGCCTGGGCCAATCAGCTGCGCCCAAAGGACAATTACATCGTCGGCTGTGACACGCCGCAGAGCGCCGGGACCGGCAACTGTCCGCATGCGCTGGGTCCGGATGTTGATTTCGGCACCTCGCCCATCCTGACGCGGCTGCCCACCGGCGAGCGGCTGCTGATCACCGGGGAGAAATCCGGGCGCGTCTATGCGCTGGACCCGGCGAGCGGGAAGGAGCGTTGGCATGCCCAGGTTGGCGTCGGCAGCAGCCTGGGCGGCATCGAATGGGGTAGCGCAGCCGATGCCGCACGGCTGTATGCGCCGGTGTCCGACGCCGCGGCAACCCAGGGGCCTCCGGGCGGCCTGGTGGCGCTGCGGCTGCGCGACGGTCAGCAGGTGTGGCGGGCCGCACCACCACTGCCGCGCTGCAGCTGGGGCAAACGCGGGTGTCTGGCCGCCCAGTCACAGGCGGTAACGGCGATTCCAGGGGTGGTGTTTTCCGGTTCCGAGGACGGCCACCTGCGTGCTTATGCCAGCGACGACGGTCGGGTCATCTGGGATGTGGATACCGCACAGGCCTATGCCACCGTCAACGGGGTGCCGGCCGTGGGCGGGTCACTCGACAATGGCGGACCCACGCTTGCCGGTGGCATTTTGTTCGTAAATTCCGGTTATGGACGCATTATGGGCGAGCCGGGCAACGCGCTGCTGGCCTTCAGCGTCGAGGGCCGTTGAGGCGCCCACTGCGGGCCCAGGCAGGGGTGCTGGGACCGCATTATTGACCATGGAGCATGGCAACCATGCTATGCACCATTCCGGGTCTGCGCTGCTGGAATTGCCCCCGGGTAGCTGTTGTAATCTCAACCCTCGCGAGCCATCCGAAAGGGTGGCAGTCGCGTTGGGATCCCATTTTGCGATGACCAATCCCCAGGAGTTGTGCCCTTTGAGGTCTTGCTCGGGAAATCAAGCTCCGGATCGATCCGGCCTCATGCGCACATTCATCGCTGTCGCGCTGCTGGTGGCTGCGGCGCAGTCGGTTCGGGTGAGCGCTGCCCCGGCAACGCTGTCGGTTGCTGCGCAGCAGCATCTGGTGCAGCAATACTGCAGCGGCTGTCATAACTACGACGATTACGCGGGCGGAGTCGAATTCGAGGTTTTCGACGCCAGCAAGGCGCACGAGGATGCGAAGCTGACCGAGCGGATGGTCAAGAAGCTGCGCGCCGGCATGATGCCGCCGGCAGGCAAGCCCCGGCCGGATTTCGCCACCGAGCAGGCCTTTGCCACCTCGTTGGAGAATGAGGTCGACGCCCATGCGAAGCCGAACCTGGCGATGCCGCGCCTGCACCGACTGAACCGCTCCGAGTACCAGAATGCGGTGCGCGATCTGCTGGGGCTGGACATCGATGTGGCCCAGCTGCTGCCGGCCGACGATGTGAGCCGTGGCTTTGACAATCAGGCCGGCACGCTGACCTTTTCCCCGGCGCTGCTGGATGCCTATCTGTCGGCGGCCGGCCGCATCAGCCGTACGGCGCTCGGAACGGCGACGGCTACGACGCAGGCGACCTATCGCGTCGCCGACGACACCTCGCAGAACTACCATGTGGAGGGGCTGCCCTTCGGCACGCGCGGCGGCCTGAGCGTCGAGCACACCTTTCCGGCCGATGGCACCTACACCTTCAAGGTGTTTGCGGTGAACCTCGGCAACATGGGCAACTTCCGCCCCTTCGGTGAAATCCGCGGCGAGCAGCTGCTGGTGTACGTGGATGGCCGACGTGTCAGCCAGATCGACTGGGACAAGGCGCTGAGCGTGACCCGCAATCTCGAGGAGGAGCCGACCGGTCAGCTGAAGACCATCGATGTCACCTTGCCGCTGACGGCGGGCCCGCATCGGGTGGGCGTGACCTACCTGGCGACCGACTACGCGCCGGGGCTGGATATGAACCACGCGTTTGACCGCACCACCATCGAGACGGGTGGCCTGCCGGGCTTTACGTTCTTTCCGCACATTGGCCGGCTGCGAATCGACGGACCGGCGCAAGCCACGGCGGCCACCGACTCCCCGAGCCGTCGCCGCATCATGGTGTGCAAACCGCTGGCCGGTCAGGAGCAGCGCTGCGCCCTGCAGATCGCGGCGGAGCTCGTGCGCCGCGGCTATCGCGGTTACGGCAGCGATGCGGACGTGAGCACGCTCGCGCACTTCTTTGCCAGCGGCCAGCACAATGGCGGTTTCGACACCGGTGTGGAATCGATGCTGGAGCGACTGCTGGTCGATCCGAAATTCCTGTTCCGGGTGGAAACCGCACCCCCGCACCTCGCCTCCGGCGTGGCCTACCGTGTCAACGATCTGGACCTGGCGGCGCGCCTGTCGTTCTTCCTGTGGAGCAGCATTCCCGATGACGAGTTGCTGCGCCTGGCGAACGCCGGCCAACTGAGCCGGGACGACGTCCTCAGGGGCCAGGTGCACCGCATGTTGGCGGATCCGCGCGCGGCTGCCCTGACCAGCAATTTCGCGGATGAGTGGCTGGGTCTGCGCGCCTTGGCGACGCACGATCCGGTCGTCGACCAGTTCCCGGATTTTGATGACAACCTGCGTCAGGCCTTCCGCCGCGAGGTCGAGCTGTTCTTCGCCAGCATGGTCACCGAAGATCGCAGTGCCCTCGATCTGCTGACGGCCAAGTACACCTTCGTGAATGGGCGCCTGGCGAAGTTCTATGGCATCCCGGGGGTGCGCGGCAGCTACTTCCGGCGCGTCGAACTGGATGACAGCCAAAGCGCGCGTATCGGCCTGCTGGGCAAGGGCGCGCTGATGATGATCACCGCGCAGCCGGGTCGTACCTCACCGGTGGTCAGGGGCAACTGGATCCTGCGCACCATGCTCGGTTCACCGGCTCCGGACCCGCCGGCGGATGTCCCGCAGCTGAAGCCCCACCCGGTGGATCCGGCCGGCAATGCCAGTCCGCCGACGCTGCGCCAGCAGATGGAGCAGCACCACTCCGATCCGGTGTGCGCGTCCTGCCACAAGATCATGGAACCGATCGGGTTTGCGCTGGAGCCCTTCGATGCCGTCGGGCATTGGCGGACCCAGGATGGCAGTCGCCCGATTGACGCGCACAGCCAGTTGTACGACGGCACGCCGGTGGACGGACCGACGGGCGTGCGTGCCTTCCTGCTGCGCCACCAGGAACAATACCTGCGCAACATCACCCAGGCGCTCATGACCTATGCGCTGGGACGCGGTATCGAGTATGACGACATGCCGATGGTGCGCAGCGTGCTGCATACCGCGGCACATGATGATTATCGTTTCAAGGGTCTGATCGAAGCAGTTGTGATGAGCGATCTGTTCCGGATGAATGTTGCCTCCGGATCAGACGACAAGGGCGCGACACTGCATACGCAGGTCAATGGGCCGGCCGGTAGTACGACTACCAATACGACGACGACCAGTAACACGACCGCCAGCGCGCTGGACCTGCGAAACTCAGGAGCCGAGATTGTTTTTTCTGACCAATAAGAAGTTGCCGCGGCGCACGTTTCTGCGCGGCCTCGGTACCACGCTCGCGCTGCCGCTGCTGGAGTCGATGCTGCCCACCCGCGGCGCGGTCGCGGCGCAGAAGCAGATCGTGCCCACCCGCTTCCTCGGCGCCTTCGTGCCGCATGGCATTGCACCGGGGCACTGGATTCCGGAATCCACTGCACCGGGATTTGCCTACCCCTATGTGTACGAGCCCTTGCAGCCGTTCCGCAAGCACGTGGTGCTGACCAGCGGCATGTGGTCGAAGTCATCCGAGAATCCTCCGGGCGTCACGGGCGCCGATCACTTCGTCGCGGCCGCATTCCTCACCTGCCAGAAGCCGAAGAAAACGACCGGCGCGGACATCGAAGTGGGCACCTCCGTGGACCAGGTGATTGCCGCGAAAATCGGCACGGAGAACCTGCTGCCCTCCGTGCAACTGGCCGTCGAGGACCCGGGTGCGAATTCCAGCAACTGTGGCGAGGGCTACAGCTGCGTCTATACCAATACGATCTCCTGGGAGACGCCGACACGGCCGCTGCCCATGGAAATCAACCCGCAGACGCTTTTCGAACGCATGTTCGGCGATGGCAGTTCGCCGCAGATGCGCAAGATGCGACGGGAACGCCAGTCCAGCATCCTCGATTCCGTGAATGGCAGCCTGCGCGACATCATGGCGCAGGTCCCGCATGGGGATCAGATGCGATTGGAGCAGTACGCCGACGATGTCCGCGAGGTCGAACGTCGTCTCAGCATCGCCGCGCGCGCCTCCACGGATGCGCCGAACATGACCATGCCGTACGGGGTGCCGGAGTCCTTTCATGAGCACATCCAGGTGCAATGGGACCTGCTGGCGCTGGCCTATCAGACCGACATCACGCGCGTCGCCACCATGCTGTTCGCGCGCGATCTGACCAGTCGCACCTTTCCGGAAAGCGGCACGAACTCCAGTTTCCATGGCGTCTCACATCACGCCGAGGATCCCGGCCAGATCGCGCTGTTGGCAAAGATCAACCGCTATCACGTGCAGATGCTGGCGTACCTGGTCCAGAAGCTCGATTCGATCCCGGAAGGGGATGGCACCGTGCTGGATCACTCCTTGATCCTGTTTGGTTCGAACATGGGTAATTCGAATCAGCATCTGCACTACGACACACCGGCCGTGCTGATCGGTGGCGCCTCCGGGCGCCTGAAAGGCGATCGGTATCTGCCCTATGCCAGCCGCACCGTGCCGACGGGCAATCTGATGCTGAGCATATTGGGAATGTTTGACGTTCAGGCGGAGCGATTCGGTGACAGCACCGGGCCGCTTCAAAACATTTGATTCGGATTTTTCCTAACATGGAAAGAGGGAGTTGAAGATGAAGATCAGAACAGCCTCGGGTGTGCTCCTGGTGCTGAGCATCTGGGGTGGTGCCGCTTCGGCGCATCACTCGTTCGCGATGTTTGATGCGGCCCAGACCAAGACCCTGGTGGGCACCGTGAAACAGGTGCAATGGACCAACCCGCACATCTGGGTGCAGGTCATGGTGAAGGACGAGAAGACCGGGTCCGCTGCGGAATGGTCCATCGAGGGCGGCAGCCCCAATGGGCTGACCCGTCAGGGCTGGCGCCGCACCTCCATCAAGGAGGGTGATGCGATCGAAATCACCATTCACCCGCTCAAGGACGGTACCAACGGCGGCAGCATGATGAAGGCCATGATCAATGGTCAGCCTGTCGGTGGCGCCCCACGTTAATAGCAACGGCGGCGTGAAGGCACCAGGACTTGCGCTGCTCGCAAGCGTGCTGTGTGGCGCGACGCGGGCGGCGATCGCAGCCAGTGCGGTCGCCGCAAGTCCGGTCCCGGCAGCCCCGAGTGCTGTCGCCGACGCTGTCATGCAGCGCGATGCCGCGCGCCTGCAGGCCTTGCTGAAGGCCCACAGCGATGTCAATGCGCCGCAGCCGGATGGCAGTACGGCACTGCACTGGGCCGCCTACGAGGGGGATGCACACCTCGCTGCAGTGCTGCTCGCGGCTGGTGCCCACGCCAATGTCGCGACCGACACGAAAATGACGCCGCTGCTGCTGGCCTGCGAGGCCGGCAAGCCCGAGCTGGTGGAGGAGTTGCTGCGCGGGGGTGCGGATCCGAATCAGACCTTAAGCGGCGGGGAGACCCCGTTGATGATGGCCGCGCGCACCGGCAGCGTGCCGGTGTTGACGCTGCTGCTGGCGCGTGGCGTGAATATCGATGCCCGTGACGTGAGGCGCGGCACGACCGCGTTGATGTGGGCGGCGGACAGTGGCAACCCGGAGGCGGTACGGTTCCTGCTGTCGAAGGGTGCAGACTTGAGTGCGCGCTCGGGCACCACCGATCCGGGGCGCAGGCCGTACCTTGCGCAGACGGGTAGGGAGCGCATTGCGGAGTTTGTCGGCGGCTATGGCCTGGCCGGCCGCGTCGAAAAGCAGGATGGCTCACCGGCCGAGCAGCAGGCGGCCGCGAAGCTGGTGGCTGAGCAGATTGCGACCGCGAAGAAGGTGCTGGCGGAACACCCGCTGCCGAAACCGCCGCCGCCGAGCAGGATCAGATGGGGCGGGCTCACCCCGCTGATGTTTGCCACGCGCCAGGGAGATATGGCCACCGCCAAGGTGCTGGTGGAGGCGGGCGCGGACGTCAACGAAACCAGCGCGTTCGGCTGGACGGCGTTGTTGGTTGCCACCCAGAACAAGTACTACAAGCTCGGCGAATACCTGCTGCAGCAGGGGGCCAAACCGAACATTGCCAACGGCGGCGGCTGGAATCCGCTGTATATCGCGACCGACAATCGCAACATCGAAGGGGGCGATTATCCGGTACGCAAACCCGACATGGATCACCTGGATTTCATCAAGGAGCTGCTGGCGGCCGGTGCCGATCCGAACCTGCGGATGCACTCCAGCACTGAAACCCGCACGATATTCACCAACCAATGGCTGGTCGAGAATGGCGCGACCCCGTTCCTGCGCGCCGCGCAGTCCGGGGACCTGGTGTTGATGAAGCTGCTGCTGGAGCACGGCGCAGATCCGCAGCTTGCCACCGACTACAACGTGACGCCGCTGATGGTGGCCAGTGGCATTGGCTGGGTCGAGGGCGTCACCTACGAGTGGTCACCCCAGCAGACGCTCGAAACCGTGAAATTCCTGCTCGACCATGGCGCGGACGTCAATGCGCAGGACACCGAAGACTTGCGCACGGCGCTGATGGGGGCCGCCCACAAGGGCAGGAGTGATGTCATCGAGCTGCTGGTGGCGCATGGGGCGGACCTGTCCCTGCACGACATCGGCAGTCGCGACACCGTGCATGGCCTGGCGGGCGTCTCCTGGCAGGCGATCGATTATGCCGATGGCCTGGTGCGCGTCGGCGTGCAGTCTTCGATCTCCCATCCGGAGACGGCGGCGCTGCTGCGCAAGATGATGAAGGATCGCGGCCTGGCCGTGCCGCCGGAAGGCCGCACGCTGGCCTCTATCTGCATCACGGACATCTGCAAGACAGACGCCAGCCAGGCGCAGTAGCCAAGGCTGGCGGGCCGCCCCTACATCTTGTGGGTGTCCAGACAGACGTTCTCACGCAGGGTCATTCCCGGCTGCCGCTTCAAGGTGATCTTCGTCGTCCACGGCGCGGTGAAGAAGTCCGGATCCGTGATGACCACTGAGGCGCTGATGGTCGAAGGGTCGGTCAACACGTAGCGCTCCTGCACCGTCAGCTTCTCGCCATGCGGGAGTCCCGTGTAGTCCAGCCAGGTCTGATCATTGAAGCCCACGCTGTCGATGACCAGGGTCTTGCCCTCAAAGTGCGCGCCGGAGTTGCCAAGGTAAGTGGGATCCGCATCCTCCGGCGCCGGCGCCTTCACCCAGTAAATGTTGCGGAAGGTGTGATTGGCCTCGTGCACGAAGTTCAGGTTGCGCGTGGTCTGCAGGATCAGGAAGGGATAGGGCGCCAGCAGCAGTCGCGGTATGCCGTGCATCAGGCAGCTGGAGATCGGATCGACGTTATGGTCGCCGCTCTTCAGTGCCGCCTGGTGCTTGGCGTACTCGGCCTTGCCCGCGGCATTGAGTGGCGGCTCGCCACCCGTGGCCGTGAGCAGCCGGCCACCCGGCTTCGCATTGGCCCACTTGCCCGTGAAATTCGGCGTGGCGGCGTCCGGCTGCCCAAACACCGGCGCGGTATCCGTCGCTGCGCCGGCATCCGCGGCCGACAGCACCGGTGCGCTTACGAGTACGGCCGGCACGGCGGTGAGGCACAGGAGGGTGAGCAGGCCGCGACCCCGTACCGATGCTCTGAGATTGTGCTGTGTCATTACTTGGCCACCGAGATGCCATTCACGGGCGCATTGCGATTGTTCTCCTCGCAGGAGTACTCGGCGAGGTGGATGTCGCCCCGCCACGGATACAGCCGTTCCGCCGTCCATGGCTTGGTGAAGTGTTCGGGGTCCTCGATCGTGATGAGGTTGCGGATTTCGACCCCGCCATATTTATTGGTGAACTTGGTCATGCGCTCGGTGGTCTTCAGCTGCAGGCCATGCGACAGCGACTCCTCGTCGATCTGCGTACGGTCGTTGAAATGGTCGGTGACCACGACCAGCGTATTGCCCTCCCAGTGGCCCACGGAGTAACCCAGGAAGGTCCGCGGGGTATCGGCCGGCACGGGCTTGCCATCCATATGGATGAACCGCACGTTGTGGGCCACCTCGTGCAGGATCGTGATCAGGCCCGGCGCGTACACGAACTCGATCGGGTACGGGGAGGCCATGAGCCGCGGAATGCCGTGCGGAAAGCATTGGGTCGGGGCATCGGCGATCGGGGTACCGGCCTTTTCCATGTCCAGATGATGCTGGCGGCTCGCCGCCTCGAGCGGGGTCATGGGCAGCAGGCTCGCCGACTGGCCCGGCGACATGGGCCGATCCGTCATCGGACGGAAGGTGCGGTCGTAGCCGCGCGTCCACCACACGCCGGAGAAGTCGCGCGGATCGGTTGGGGCCGGGTTCTTGTTCCACAGCGCTGCAGCGTCGGCGTTGCGCTTGTCCTGGGCCGCGGCCCGCGCGGCGGGATCGCCGCCCTGCGCAGGGGGGCCGGGAGGGGGGCCTCCTTCCTGTGCATACGATGCCGTCCAGAGGACCGCGAAACTGACTGCCAGCCATGCCGATCGACGCATGTTTTCCCCCTTACAAAAGCGCGTCGAGTATAGCGCAAACATATTTGCCGATTACCCGAGTTGCCGGATCAACTGTGCAGCCAGTGGTGTCCGGGTGGCAGGGATGCGGCCCGCGCCGCCGCGGGGTAGGGGGAGCCCCCGGCAATGGGGGGGGCCGGGCCGATGGGAGAGGCCCAGGAGTGTGCCGGCCATCACAACGCTCACCAGGAGGCCGCCTCGGCCCATGATACCAATGGTAACCATGTGCCCAATCTAGCGTACCCTGCCGGCAACCCCGTGAGTGTGGGGAACCCTACACGCGGGAGAATCCGATGTTGAAACAGTTTTGCATGGCGACCGTCCTGGGCGCCTGTGCCGCGATGAGCGGCTGCGCGACGATTGTGCACCACGGGCCGAGGCAGGTTTCAGTGGCGTCCACGCCGCCGGGTGCCAAGGTCTCCATATACGACCGATCCAACAGCCTGGTGCAGGTCAGCACCACCCCATTTCTCGCCACGCTCCCCACGAAGTTCAGCTATTTCAAGGGTCAGGACTATCGATTGGTGTTCGAGCTGCCCGCATATGCGACCGCCGAGGTGCATCTGCAATCCAAGGTGAGCCGTTGGTATTTCGGCAATCTGCTGTTTGGCGGCCTGCTTGGCATGGTCATCGTCGATCCGTCAACGGGTGCCATGTTCAATCTCGCGCCGGACAAGATCGACCAGCCGCTGACGGCCGCGCAGGTGGAACTCATCCACAATTGATCGTTGAGCTTTATTTGAGCAGCCCGATCAGTTCATCCGTCGAGAGCACATCACCGAACAGAAACGCCATGTTTTCCAGTGTGGCGTTGTGCGCCGCGTCCGTCAGCGCTGCGTTGGCGTCCGAGACGAACAGGATCTTGTAGTTCATCTGCATGGCATCGCGCGCCGTGGATTCGCAACAGCAGTTCGACAGGGTCCCGGTGATGATCAGGGTATCGATCCGGTGACCCTGCAGGATTTCGTGCAGCGCGCTGGCTCCGGGCACGAAGGCGCCGAAACGAAACTTCTCGACCTTCTGATCTCCCTCCGCAACCTCGAGCGCGGGCCACAGTTGCCAGTAATGCGCATCGCGCGTGAACGCCTCGGTCAGCGCCGTGCCGCTCTCACGGCTGTGCAGATGAGCGAACCAGTTCGACCAGCTGGCACGGGAGTTTGCATCCACGGTCATGCGCAGGAAGAAGTTCCTCCCGCCCTGGGCACGCACCGCGGCGCTGATCCGATTGACGTTCGGGACGATCTCGCGGGCGATCGGCACTTCGACCGGCGCGCCGGGCTCCATGAAGCCGTTCTGCAGATCCACGATGATGTGCGCGGTGCGCCGCAGGTCAAGCTGTTGGTAGGGATGCAGGGTCCCGCGCTGCGCCTCGATCATTTTCACCACATCGGCGGACAGGGCAATCTTGTGCATGGGGGGCTCCGCGCCGCAAAACTGTAAAGCCGCGCTCCGGGGCGCGCGCATGATCTATTATGCGCGACAAACAAACAGCCTGTGTCGTGTGCCTGCAGGGGGGATCGATATGCCACAACGCTCGACGGATAGTCTGGGAGGGCACGCATTCGCCATCGAAATGCGCACCCTGTTGCTGCTGGGCCTGGCCTGGGGCTTCGCCTACTGGGACCGAATGTCGATCACCTTCCTGTCGCCGTTCATCGTTCCGGAGCTGCATCTCACCAATTTCGAATTATCGGCACTCCCCGCGGCCCTCGCGTTCACCTGGGCCATCGGCGCGTATCTGATCGGCTTCTGGTCCGACCGCAGCGGCGCCCGCAAGCCATTTCTGCTCGGGGCGCTGGTGGTGTTCTCACTGTGCTCGGTGTTGTCGGGACTGGCGACCTCCTACCGGACGCTGTTCGCGGCCCGACTGGTGATGGGCGCTGTCGAAGGACCGTTCCTGCCGATCTGCCTGGCCATTCTGGCCGCGGTCACTGCCGAAAAGCGCCGCGGCTTGAACGCCGGGATCACCCAGAATTTCTTCGGTTCCGTCATCGGAACCACATTGGCTCCGATCGTCCTGGTGCCCCTGGCCTTGGCCTATTCATGGCATGCGGCATTTTATTTCTCAGGTGTGCCGGGCCTGATCCTGGCGGTGCTGATCTGGTGGCTGGTCGATGAGCCGCCCCGGGCCCCGGCGCCTGCCGTGCAGGTGGCCAAGGAGCCGTCCGATTCGATCTGGGCCATGTTGGCGAACCGCAATATCGCCCTGTGCTGCGGCATCAGTATCCTGATGGTCGGCTCGCTGGTCATCGGAGCCATCTTTCTGCCCCAATACCTCACCCGCGGACTGGGCCTGTCCCCGCAGGTCATGGCGCAGATCATGGCCGTCGTCGGTTTCTGCCCCGCGATCGGTGGGGTGTTCGGCCCGTGGCTGTCCGACCGATTTGGTCGCCGGCCGGTCATGATCGGGTTCTGCGTGCTGATGGCACTGTGCCCCATCGCGGCGCTGATGCTCCATGGATCGGTGCTGCTGATGGCGATCCTGATGGCCCTCAGCTGGATTGGCGCCGGTTCATTTCCGCTGTTCATGGGCGTGGTGCCGACCGAAACGCTGTCATTGAGACGCGCCGCCACCGCCATGGGGCTGGTGATTGGCGTGGGCGAGATTGGCGGCGGGGTCTTAAGTCCACTGGTGGCAGGCAAGCTGGCGGATCTATTCAGCCTGGCAGCGCCATTGATGTTCCAGGCCATCATCCCGCTGCTTGCCGCAGTGCTCGCGCTGGGGCTGCGCGAAACCAATCCGCGTTTTGTCGGCAATGCAGTGGCTCAAATCGCTTAAACGGAGGAAATTGACATGAAGCATCTGCATTTTGGGAATCACGCACGGTTCCGCGCCATTGCGGCGGCAATCGCACTGGGCGTGACCCTCTTCGCATCCCTGGTTGCGGCCCACCCGGCGCGGGCGGAACAGCCGGCGACGACGCTGCAAACGCTGCTCGACAAGCAGCAGATCCAGGACATGCTCGCGGATTACTATGCGCACCTGGGCAAGGGCGAGAGTGATTTTGGGTCCTACTATCTGGCGGATGGCGTCATTGACGTGAACGGCCTGAAGGGGCAGGGCGAAGCGGCCATTAAGGACGTCTACAAGAAGATTGCGGCCGGCACACCCAAACGGCCGGGCACCTTTCGTATGCTGCTGACGAATGTCATGGTCGTGGTCAACGGCAGTACGGCCACGGCAGAAACACTGTGGACCGGAATCAATTCCCCGACCAAGGCGGGCCCACCCCGGTTCGTTGAGCAGGGCACGGAACGCGACGACCTGGTCAAGGTCAATGGTCACTGGCTCTTCAAGCTTCGGGTGATCACCAGTAACGCAGGCTTGCAGGCAATGTTCGCGACGTTGCCCAAGAATCCATAGTCAGCAACAGGAGTGCTCGACGTGACGGAAAAGGTCTGGTTCATAACGGGGACATCCCGCGGCTTCGGCCGCATTTGGGCGCAGGCGGCACTGGCGCGCGGTGACAAGGTGGCAGCTACCGCCCGCGATGTGAACACCCTCGCGCCGCTGCTCGAGCGTTACGCGCAGCGCGTCATGCCGATCGGTCTGGATGTGACCGACCGGGCCGCCGTGTTTCGCGCCGTCAAGCAGGCGCACGCAAATTTCGGCCGCCTGGATGTGGCGATCAACAATGCGGGCTATGGCCTGTTCGGCACGATCGAGGAACTCAGCGAGGCCGATGCGCGCGCGCAGATCGAGACCAACCTGTTCGGCGCACTGTGGGTGACCCAGGCCGTACTGCCGATCATGCGGGCGCAGGGGTCAGGCCATATCCTGCAGGTGTCCTCGATCGGCGGGGTCAGCGCGTTCCCGACCGTCGGGATGTATCACGCTTCGAAATGGGGCCTGGAAGGGTTCAGCCAGTCCCTGGCCGCCGAGGTCGCCGGATTTGGCATCAAGGTGACGCTCGTGGAACCGGGCGGCTACGCCACGGACTGGGGCGGGGTCTCCGCCACCCGATCCGTCGAGATGCCGGCGTACGCCGGGGCGCGCGCCGCGGTCGCGGCCATCCGCGGCAATTTCAAGCCCGGCGATCCGCAGGCCACCGCCGCGGCCATCCTGAAGGTGGTCGATGCGGCCGAACCGCCGTTGCGGATTTTCCTGGGGACTACGGGCCTGCCCATGGCGCGCGCGGAGTTTGCCAAGCGGATCGAGGTCTGGGAGCAATGGAATGACGTGGCCGTCGCGGCGCAGGGTGACCTGGCGGCGAAGCGCGGGACCTGAGTATCAGGCCGCCGCGATCTGGGCGCTGAGGGCGAGGAGCACGCGATTGTGCTCCTCGACGATCTTGTCCAGCATGGCCCAACCGGAGCCGAGCTTGCCCGCCTTTGCGGCCGCCTCCAGCGCCGCGCACAGTTTCGTCAACTCGGTGGCACCGACATTGGCGCTGCTGGATTTCAAAGAATGCGCAGCCTGGTGCGCTGCGGGGGCATCGCCGGCGATGATTGCGGCACGCAGGGCATCAATCAGCACGCGTGAGTTGGTGACGTAAAGAGTCGCGATGCGTTTCAGCAGGTCCGGGCCGCCGGGCTTACGCAACGCCCGGATCTGCTTCAGCGCCTGTTCATCGAGCGCTGCGGCCGCCGGGCCGCGCGGGTTTGCGGCGGCCTTGCGTTCGTACGGTTTCAAGGTCACGTAGAGCTCATCAATCGAAAACGGCTTGCTCAGATATCCGTCCATCCCGGCCGCGAGGCACCGTTCCGCATCATCGCCGAGCGCATTGGCTGTCAGGGCAATGATGGGCATGCGGGGCCGTCCGGAGGCGGCTTCCAGTTCCCGCAGCCGACGGGTCGTGGCATAGCCATCCAGTTTTGGCATGTGGCAATCCATCAAAACAACGTCGTACCGCTCGGCGGCCAGCTTCTCGAGTGCCTCCTCACCGTTCCAGGCGCAGTCGGCCTGCAGGCCCAGCTCTTCGAGGATTGCGAGCGCGACCTCCTGGTTGACGGGATTGTCCTCGACCAGCAGCAGCCGACCGACGCTGATGGACTCGCGCTTGACCTGCTGAGTCTCGGCAAATGCCTGGACCGACATTACCTGCATGCGACGCGTGACATTCAGGTCATGGACGACCAGCGACACCAGGGTGGTATGCAACTGCGAGCGGCGTACCGGTTTGACGAGCCAGGCCACGCGGTCATTCGATCCCTCCTCGGCGGCCGGAGGTGCCGCCGCCGCCGCGCAGATCATCAGCGCCGGGGTGTTGGCAAATTCAGGGCGCCGACGGGCAATGGCCAGCACCGCGCTACCGTCATGGTCGGGCATCTGCGCATCGAGGACGAAGGCGTCGAACTGGCCGCCGAACGAGGACTTGAGGATTTCGATGGCGCGGCGGCCCGAGTCCGCCTCAGTGACCTTTGCGTCCCAGCCCACCAGCTGCTGACGCAGGATGCGGCGGTGGTTGGCATTGTCGTCCACCAGCAGGATCCGCATGCCGCTCAAGGCGGCGGAGTGGTCAGGCTCGCGCGGGGCATCCGGGTTGGGCGCGAGCGTGATGGAGAAGTAGAACTGCGAGCCCTTGCCGGGTTCGCTCGTGACCCCGATGGTCCCGCCCATCAGTTCGACCAGCTGTTTGGAAATGGCCAATCCCAGGCCGGTGCCACCGTACTGCCGCGTGGTGGATGGGTCTTCCTGGACAAAGGATTCAAAGATCGTCGCACAGTTCTCGGGCCGGATGCCGATTCCGGTATCGGCGATCTCGAAGGTCAGGGACGGATCGAGCAGATCGTTCGGCGAAGTGCGCACGGACACCCGCACTTCGCCGCGCTCGGTGAACTTCACTGCGTTGCCCACCAGGTTGATGAGAATCTGGCGCAGCCGCTTCGGATCACCCAGTACTGCCGTGACCAGGGTCTGTGGAATGTCGCACATCAGCTCCAGGCCCTTGCTGTGGGCGCGCTCCGCGAGCGTCTCGACCACCTCTTCGGCGACATCGCGAATGTTGAAGGCGGTGGATTCCAGTTCGAGCTTGCCGACTTCCATCTTGGAGAAGTCGAGAATGTCGTTGATGATGCCCAGCAGCGCGGCGCCCGACTGGTGAATGGTCACGGCGTAGCGGCGCTGACGCTCATCCAGCGCCTTGGAGATTCGCAGCAGCTCGGCCATGCCCAGCACCGCGTTCATTGGCGTGCGGATTTCATGGCTCATGCGCGCCAGGAACTCACTTTTGGCGCGACTGGCCGCCTCGGCACGGTCCACGGCTTCGCGCGCCTCGGCGACGGCCGCGTCCAGCCGTGTCGTACGCTCCAGAACCATCTTCTCCAGATCGTTCTGGTAGCGCTGCAGGCTTGAGTCCCGACTCTCAAGCTGCGCCAGCATGCCGTTGAAGCCATCCACCAGCGCGCCCAGTTCATCGTTGTTGCGCTTGCGGGCGCGCAAGGTGAATTTCTGGGTGGTGCGGACATTGCGCGCGAGCTCGAGCAACTCGTTGATTGGCGCACAGATGAGGCGCTGCAGTCGAGCCGCCAGAAAATAGGCCGCCACGGCGGCGACGAACAGCGACGGCAACATGAGCTCGAATGACCGCAGGCCGAAAGCTTCGCCCGTCACATAAAGGCCGCACGCCACGAGCAGTGTGGCGGCGGCCGCACACACGATGGCGAGGCGCAGCTTGGTCGCCAAGGACAGGTGATTGATCCAGCGCATCATGAGCGCTTGGCCGAAACGCGTTCCAGGGGGCGAGACGTGCCGGCGCTCAACGGGCCGTGGTACAGGCGCGTCCCATCCGGGGTCGCGCGCAGCAGTGTTTCCAGCTCGCCGATCGGCAGCGGCGCACTGATCAGGTAACCCTGCACCTGGTCGCAGCGATGCGTGCGCAGAAATTCGACCTGCTCGAGGCTTTCCACACCCTCCGCAATGACCCGCAGCTTCAATTCGCGCGCCAGGGCGATGATGGCCGCACAGATCGCGCCGCCGTCCCCTTTCGCGGTCAGATCCTTCACGAAGGAGCGGTCGATCTTCAGTGCGTCCACCGGGAAACTGCGCAGATAGCCCAATGAGGAGTAGCCGGTCCCGAAATCATCGATCGACAGTGTCAGGCCCGCGGCGCGGAAACGCTTCATGCATGAAGTGGTGTCGTCGACATTGCGCAGCAGCAGGCTTTCAGTGATTTCCAATTCCAGCAGTTCGGGGCGCACGCCGAAGTGCCGCAGGGTGCGCAGCACTGAATCAACGAAATCCTCGCGCGCGAATTGCTGGACGGAGACGTTGATCGCGATGGTCAGATGGCCGAGATCCGATCCGGCCCAGCGCTGCAGCTGCCGGCAGGTTTCACCCAGCACCCAATCCCCCATCGCAATGATGAGCCCGGACTCCTCGGCCACCGGGATGAAGGTCTCCGGCGAGATCCAGCCGCGCGTGGCGTGACACCAGCGCAGCAGGGCCTCCACGCCCACGACCCGACCCGTCGCCAGGTCGACCTTGGGCTGGTGGTGAATCTGGAAATCCCCGGCGTCGAATGCCCGCCGCAAGTCATTTTCCAGCTCCAGGCGGCTCAGTGACCGGATTGCCATCGACTGGCCGTAGAAGGCATGGCTATTGCGGCCCTGATCCTTGGCCTTGTACATGGCCATGTCGGCCTTGACCAGCAGGTCTTCGATATCCGCGCCGTCCTTGGGGTAGAGCGCAATACCGATGCTGGGGGTGACCACAAACCGATGCACCCCGCAGTCAAACGGTTCCGCCAGCGCGTCACGAATGCGCTCGGCGACGGCGGTTGCCTCGCTCTCATCGGTCAGATCGGTGACCAGAACGACGAACTCGTCGCCGCCCAGGCGCGCGACGCTGCCGCGGCTTGGCGTATGGCCGCCCGTTACCGGTGTTGCGACATCCGAGCTGCGGATTCTTTGATACAGCCGCCGTCCGACGGCTTTGAGCAGCGCATCACCGACCGCATGTCCCAGATTGTCATTGATTCGTTTGAAACGATCGAGATCCAGGTACAGCAGCGCGATCAGGGTGTTTGATTTGCGGGCCGCCTCGATGGCACGACTCATCTCGCGCACCAGCAGCTGACGGTTCGGCAAGCCGGTGAGCGTGTCGAAGTAGGCCAGATACTTGATCCGTGACTCGGTCTTGCGTCGCTCCGTGATGTCGCGGGTGATGACGACCAGCGTACCGTCGGGCTGCGGCCGCAGCCGGGTTTCGAAGCACCGTCGGTCCGGGCCTTTGCCGACCTCGAAGTCACAAGTCGTCATTTTCTTGACGTCGGTGGGGACAGTCATCGCAAGGCGCGCGGCGCGGGCGGCGTCCGCCGGAATCACCTCTTCAAGAGTCTTGCCGACCAGGCTCGAATCGGCGGCTGCGTCCGCCGCGGTGATGTGCTCCAGGAGTATTCCGTTGCGATCGACAATGTAGAGAGTGTCCGGGAGCGCCTGCAGCAGCGCGCGATTTTTCTGTTCGCTGACCTTCAGCGAACGCAGGTTGTCCTGGGCGCGCAGTATGAACTCGATGCGCTGTGGCAGGGTCTGCCAGAAGACGGGCTTGGGAATGAAGTCCGTGGCGCCGACCTTGAAGGCACGTTCGATGGATTCGGTGTCGTTGTGACCCGTGACCATGACGATGGGAATGTCCGCCCCGCCGGGCGCGCTGCGTATCTTGGTGCACAGTTCGAAGCCATTCGCATCCGGCAGTTCGACATCCAGCAGCACCAGATCCGATTTCTTGGTGGCCAGAATGGCCAGTGCTTCGCGGCCGGTGCCGGCGACCAGCGCCGCATAGCCGGCTTGCTGCAGCGTCTCGGTGGCGAGCAGCGAAAACACCGTATCGTCGTCAACGATGAGAATCGCTCGGCGTGCACCTGGATCGACGTTCATAGTGCGTGCTACGGCTGCTCGCGACGGGTCGAAAGCAGATGCTCTAATAAAGGAGGTTTGCAGTTGCGGCTACGTTACAAGTTACGTCTTTTTGCCGTGTGAGCCAGGTCCACTATCCGCATTGCGGACCAATGTCTGTCAGCGTCGACGTTGCATAACGTGAACCGGGTCACAACTGCGCGGCCTCGGCGCTTCGCTCCGGCGGTGCCGGGGGCGGATAGGGCGGCGGATAGGGGGCGGGGCGGGCGGCGGGCATGACGAGGGCGTCATACCCGCCTGCGGCGCGCAGTGGCGTCGCCTGACTGCTGGGGCGGTTACTTGGCCTCGACGAGCGCCTTCATATTGGCCAGTGCGCCGTTGAAGACCTTGGTGCGACCGTCGCGATCCTTGGCCTTTGCTTCGTCACCGTTCTGCGCGGCCTGATCCCAGATCAGATTGTAGAGAATCTTCGATTTGCCCTTGCCGTCCGGGACCACTTGCAGCGTGCCGTGGTAGAGAATGGTCGTGTTCGGCTGGGTGTAGGTATAGGAGTGGGCCGTCTTGGCCACCATGACTTCATCGACCCCATTTTTGCCAAAGGCCAGGTGCCGCACGGACCCGACCTCACCGCTACCGGAAGTAAGGGTGCACGGTGCTTTCAGCCACGCTTGAATGTCGCAGAACCCACCGATTTTCTTCCACACCACATCCATCGGCGCATCGACGGTAGTGTTCAGATTGAGGACGGCGTAGTCGGCGGCGGGTGCGCCATCGGCGGCGGATGCGCCGGTTGAGAACAGCGCGATGCCCAGCACGCCCGCGGCAAGCAGGCCTTTTGATCTGAAGGTCATGAGACTTCCCCCTGGTTGATTTGCGTTCAGCGCCGCATCATGCCGGGGACGGCGGCAAGAGTCACGGGCCCCAGCCCAGGCCCAGACTCTTCTGCAACGCCACATAGTCCTGGGTGAGCTGGGCCAGCCCCTGCTGGTAGCTCAGATCGGCCTGCGTGCGCCGCGTATCGGCGTCCAGCACATCGGTGGTGGCGGCCGTTCCGCCGCGCAGGCGCAGCTCGGTCAGGCGGTAGGATTCCTGGGCCGAAGCGCGGGCCAGAGCGAGGTCCGTGACGGCATCGCGCTGCTGGCCGTAGCGGGCCAGCGAGGTCTCGGCATCGGCAAGGGCATTGAGTACCGTCTGGCGATAGTTCGCTTCGGCTTCATCCCGTGCCGCATTGGCCTGCGCGACGCGCGCGCGATTGCGTCCGAAATCCCAGGGCGTCCATTGCAGCAGCGGTCCGGCCAGGTAGGTGAAGTTGCCACTGTTGAACAGGTCCTGCGGGTGCGTGGCCGCGAACCCGACGGTGCCCAGCAGACTGACCTTGGGGAATTCCGCGGCCACACTCTGGCCGACGGCAGCGGTGTACTGCGCCAGCTGGCGCTCGGCCACCCGGATGTCAGGCCGGCGCCGCAACAGCGCGGCCGGATCGCCGATATCGGTGGTAGCGGGCGGGGCCGGCACCGGCCCGACATCTGCCAGTTCCGTGTCCAGCGCACCGGGTGCGCGGGCCGTGAGGGCGGCCAACCGGTTCAGCTGTTCGGCAATGGTGGCGCGGATGGCCGGCAGCGTGGCGCGCGTGGTATCCAGCTGGTTGGTCACACGCACCACATCCAGGTCAGTCGCAGCGCCGCCCGCGCGACGCAGCTTCATCAGTTCAACCAGGTGCGCTTCGATGTCGATGTTCTGCTGGGTCAGCTTCAGGCGCTGTCGGGCATCACACAATGCGACATAGGATTGGGCAACCTCGGCGGTGAGGCTGACGATGGCATCGGCCACATGGGCCTCGGAGGCTTTGACGCTGGCGGAGGCACCTTCGACGGCGCGGCGGTTGCCGCCAAAGAAATCCAGCTCCCACGTGGCGTCAAAACCGACGACGTAAAGGTTCATGCCGCCACCGGAACTGGCCGGGGCGCCGCTGTTCGAAATGCCCGAGCCGCCGGAACCTGAGCCGCCCGAGTCGGCGCCGAGCAGGGAGCTGATATTGGCGGTACGCAGGTAGGCGGCGGAGGCATCGGTGGTGGGCAGGCCCGTCGCGGTCTGCAGGCGCAGATTCGCGCGTGCTTCACGCACCCGTGCCCGGGCGACATCGACGCCGGGGTTGCTGGCGAGGGTCTCCTCGATGAGATGATTCAACTGCGCATCGCCCAATGCCGTCCACCACTGCGCGGTGGGTGCCGTCGCCGCGGAGCTGCCATCGCCGCGCACGAACGCCTTGTCCGTGGGGATGACCGCGGGGGCGCCATGATAGTCCGGCCCGACGGTGCAACCGGCAAGGATCAGCGCGACGCTGGCGATGAGTAGGGAATTCTTGAGCAATGACATGGCTTAGGTGCGAACCGGTTGATTGATGGGTTTGGGCGTGCGCAGCAGCAACAGCAGCGGCATCATCACCAGCAGTCCTACGCCCAGAATCCAGAAACAGTCGGAGAAGGTCATGACCATCGCCTGCTGGTGAATCTGGCCCGCCAGAGAGGCGATTGCGGTCTGCTGCCCGAGCGCCGCGTCCCCGGACTGCGCTGCAAAGACCGCGCCCTGCTGTGCAAGATGATCCTGGAGCAATACCGAATTCGCATTCACGGATTCACGGATCGCATCGGCGTGAACTTCGGTTCGCCGATCGATGAACACGCCCAGCAGCGCCAGACCAATCGTGCCGCCAAGGTTGCGTGCCATGTTGAACAGGCCGGCGGCATCCGCCGTGTCGGTGCGGGCCACCGCGCCGACGGAAATCTGGTTCAGAGGCATGAACGAGAAGATCTGCCCGACGCCACGCAGCAGTTGTGAGGCGATGAAATCGGCGCCGCTGGACTGGGCGGTCAGGTGAATATCAATGAAGCAGCTCGCCGCAAAGCACACCAGTCCGAAGCCGACCACGAGCTTGATGTTGCCGAACCGCAGGATACGGGGCAGCACGGGCATCAGTGCGAAGGCGGGCAGGCCGGACAGCGCCAGAATCCTTCCGGACTGGAAGGCGTTGTAGCCGGCCACGCCGCTCAGGAACTGCGGCAGCACGTAAAGGATATCGTAGAGCACCATGCCGACCGTGATAATGATCAGGATCACGCTGGCATAGGTCGCATTGTTGAGCAGGCGCAGCTTGAGCACGGGCCGCTTGCTGGTGAACTGCGTGATGCCCAGCGTCACAAGTCCCAGCACGGCGAACACGGACAGCGTGCGTATCAGGGTTGAATCAAACCACTGGTCGCGCTGGCCTTCCTCCAGCACGATGGTGAGGCAGCTCAAGCCAATGGACATGCCGATGATGCCGGCCCAATCCGCCTCAACCAGCTCGTGGATGCTGGCCTTCTGGTGCGGCACGCCGATCAGCAGCAGGCTGATCAGCCCAACGGCCACCGGAATGTTGATGAAGAAGCACCACTGCCAGCTGCCGTTCTCGGTCAACCAGCCGCCCATCACCGGGCCCATCAACGGACCCAGCAGGACGATGAGCCCAAACAAGGTCATGCCGACCGGTATCTGATGGGGCGGCAGCCGCGTGCGCACAATGGTCTGGGCAGTCGGAATCAGCGCGCCACCAAAGAAACCCTGGCCGACGCGACCGACCACCATGGTCGTCAGGTCGTGACTGGCGCCGCACATGATCGAGAACAGAGTGAAGGCGACGACGCAGGTAAGCAGCAAAGTGCGCATGCCCAGCAGCCGCGATAGCCAGGCGGTGAGCGGAATCATCACCACCTCGCTCACCAGGTAGCCCGTGGCAATCCACGTGCCTTCGGTGCCGGTCGCGCCGATCTCACCCTGGATCTGCGGCAGCGCGGAGTTGGTGATCGAGATATCCAGGGTCGCAATCAGCGCGCCCAGCGCGCCGGCAAAGACCGCAATCCAGTCCTGCGGGGTCGCGTTCGGTTCGCTGTGCGCTACTTTGGCCGCGCTCATGATTACTGGCCGTCAGTGCGGGTATCGATTGCGACGCTGACCGAGAGGCCCGGGACCAGGCGTGGCGCGACATCCTTGGACGGCGTCAGCTTGATGCGCACCGGAACGCGCTGCACGATCTTGATGAAATTGCCGGTGGCATTCTCCGGGGGCAACAGCGCGAACTGCGCGCCCGTGCCGGGCGCGAAGCTTTCGATGGTGCCGGGGATGGCCTCATCACCCAGCGCATCCACCTTCACGCTCGCCTTCTGGCCCACCTTCATAAGGCGCACCTGCGTCTCCTTGTAGTTGGCGACCAGGTATATGTCCTGCACGGGTACCACCGACATGAGCCGGGTGCCCGGCTGCACGAACTGACCCAACTGGACCGTCTTGTCGCCGATCCGACCATCGATACTGGCGCGCACGATGGTGTCGTCGAGATTCAGCTGCGCGGTGTGGGAGGCGGCCTTGGCGCCTTCCAGCTGGGCACGGACCTGACTGATCTGGCTGCGCGCCGTGACCAGCTGGCGCTCGGCCACCTTGACATTGGCCTCAGCGCCCAGCACCGCCGCGGCGGTCTGGTTGCGCTGGTTGAGCGCCTGCTGATAGCGCTCGTCCGTTTCGACACCCTGGTCGCGCAGACCCTTGTAGCGATCCGACTCGTCACGGGAAAACTTGGCATTGGCCTGGGCACCGACCAGCTGCGCGCGGGCCGACTCCACGGCCGCTTCCTGCTGGGTGACCTGGCTCTGCGCTGCCGCGATATCCGCATTGCGGGCATCGACGCTGGCATCCTGCTGGTTCAGTACCGCCTTGTAGTTGCGCAGATCGATACGCACCAGCGGATCTCCGGCCTTCACGGCCTGGTTGTCGACCACGTAGACCTGGTCGATATAGCCGTTCACCCGTGGTGCCACCGTGACCGTGTCGGCCCGCAAATACGCATCGTCCGTGGTCTGGATGAACCGTCCATACACCACCCAGCGCACGCCGTAGCCAATGCCGATCAGCGCGATGACGGTCAGCACGATGAACAGCACGGTGCGGATGCGCCGATTGCCGTCACCATTGGTCGGGGTCGCGGGCGGGGGGCTAGGGGGGGATGGCGTATCAGCCATGGCAGATCCTGTCAGAAGTATTCCGAGCGCTAGATGTTGTCCGACTGGAACTTTTGTGTCAAGTGGAATACATTACGCATCCGAGGAGGAACCCGATGCCCATAACCCGGATCAAGCGTCGTCACCCCGAGGACGGCGGATATGCCAGAGGCGAGGAGACGCGTGCGCGCATTGTGACTACGGCACTGCGTGTGTTCGGCGAGGAGGGCTTCAACAAGGCCTCGACGCGCCAGATCGCCGCCGACGCTGGCGTGAATCCCCCGGCCCTGCAGTATTACTTCGGCAGCAAGGAAGGCCTGCACCGCGCCTGCGCGCAATTCATCACCGATCGGGTCATGATCATCATCGCCCCCGCACTGGCCGCCGCGCGCGAGATCAAGCGCGGGCAGCACGAGCGCGCCATCGCAGCATTGTGTGCGCTGCTGGATGCGATGGCGGATGCCCTGGTGGCCGCAGGTTCGGAGAGCTGGAGCCGGTTCGTCACCCGCGGCAAAGCTGATGGCGCCGGTCCGGCCGTCGGCATGCTGCGCCAGAACATCGGTATGCCCATCATGCTCACCGTGGCCCAGTTGATTGCCATCGTGACCGACGGCGACCCCAGCGATGAGCTCATCCGTGTCAAGGCTGCGGCCATCCTGGGGCAGATCTCGACCTTTCTGACCAATCGGGAGAGCACAATGGAGGTGCTGAACTGGCCGGATTTCGATGCGGGACGACTGCAGACCATCAAGACTGTTGTGCGGGAGCATACCCGCGCGATACTGGGAGCCCGCAGCGCAGCGCGGGCGCGCGCAACAGGAGAATCGCGATGAAGCTGTTTCGTCATGGTGCGAAGGGACAGGAAAAGCCGGGCATCCTCGATGCCCAGGGGCGGCGCCGCGATCTGTCGGGCATCGTCGTCGACATCGATGCGCAGTTGCTGGCTTCGGGATTTGCCGCGCTCAAGGACGTGAGTGCCGCAACGCTGCCCGAGGTTCCCGCCGTGACAAGGTTTGCTGAACCGGTCGGCGGCGTCGGCAAGTTCGTCTGTATCGGCCTTAACTACCGCGACCACGCTGCCGAAGCAAAGATGAAGATCCCGGCCGAGCCGATCATTTTCATGAAGGCGACGTCGGCCATCATCGGTCCGAATGACCCGGTGGTGATGCCGCCGCTGTCACAGAAGTCGGATTGGGAGGTCGAGCTGGGCATCATCATCGGCCAGGAGGCCCGCTACGTGCCCCTGGAGCGGGCGCTCGATTTCGTGGCGGGCGTGTGTGTGTGCAACGATCTGTCGGAGCGGCACTTTCAAACCGAGCGCGGTGGTCAATGGGACAAGGGCAAGGGTTGCGACACCTTTGGTCCGTTCGGACCCTACCTGGTGACGCTCGATGAAGCCGGCGACCTGGACAGTCTGCATCTATGGCTGGACGTGAACGGCACGCGCATGCAGGACGGCAGCACCCGCGACATGATTTTCAATGTGCCATTCCTGGTGCACTACGTGAGCCAGTTCATGAGTCTGCAACCGGGCGACATCATCAGCACCGGCACGCCGGCCGGAGTGGGCATGGGGCGCAATCCGCCGGTGTTCCTGCAGGAAGGGGACGAGATTCATCTGGGCATTGATGGGCTGGGTGAGCAGCTGCAGCAGGTCAGGCGTTATGCGGCGGCCCCGGCCCAAGGGGCTGGTTGAGGATCAGCGCCGCACGTAGCGACGCTCGCCGGATACCGGGTCGTACTGGACGTCCATTTCCTCGCCGCTGATGGGATCGGCGAATTTTTCATCTGTTTGCTGCCACCGGGCGCCGTGGGGTCCGGAGCCCTTTCGATAGCGCCAGCTTTCAAAGGCGGTGCCGACGAAAATCAGGGCGCCCACGACCAGCAGCTGCAACCCGGGCGTCCACACCCGCAGGTAGAGCAGCCACAGTCCCACCGCGGCCAGCAGCAGCGCGATCCCCAGCACTATCTTGCGCAGCACGGCCTTCAGGCCACCGGGTCGATGATGACGGCCGTGCCATAGGCCACGACTTCGCTCATCGTCTGACCCATTTCGGATGAATCAAACCGCATCATCACGATGGCATTGGCGTGCATGAGGGTGGCGTTCTTCACCATGCGGTCCACCGCATGGCGCCGGGCCTCCTCGAGCATCTGGGTGTACTCGACGATTTCCCCGCCCGCCAAGGAGCGCAGCCCCGCCATGATGTTGCCGCCCAAGCCGCGGCTACGCACGACAACGCCGAACACCTGGCCCTTGGTTTCCCGGACCCGGTGACCGGCAACATTCTCGGTAGTGACGACCAGCATGATGCTCCCTCAGTCAGTGATTGACGGTCCATCCACAGCTCCAGCGCCATTCTATGCCCGGGACCGCGCTTTGCGGTTACAATCGCTATCCGCGATTTTGTTGCGTGATTCGATGATCTTCTGGGGGCAATGCTGATGCGTACATGGAAACTGATCCCGGGGTTCGCGACGAGCGCCGTGCTGGTGGCCATCGCCATCCTCACGCATGCCGCAATGGCGGCCGACGGGTCTGCCAACGTCAACGCCAAGCGCATGATGGATCCGGCGGCGACGGCGGCCAACTGGATGTCGTACGGGGACACGTACTCGGAGCAGCACTTCAGCACGCTGACCCAGCTCAACAAGGACAATGTCGCGCAGCTTGGCCTGGCCTGGTTCGCGGACTACGACACCAATCTCACCCAGGCCGGAACGCCGCTCGAGATTGACGGTGTGATCTATGTTTCCACGGCCTGGACCAAGGTGTACGCGTTCGATGCGCGCACCGGCAAGACGCTGTGGGAATACGATCCGAAGACTCCCGGGGACTGGATCCGCAATGTCTGCTGCGGCATCGTCAATCGCGGCATCGCGGCCTGGGACGGCAAGATTTATCTCGGCACGCTGGATGGCCGCCTGGTCGCGCTCAACGCGAAGAACGGCAAGGTCGTCTGGTCGGTGATGACCATCGACACCAGCAAGCACTACTCCATCACCAGCGCACCGCGCGTGGCCAAGGGCAAGGTGCTGATTGGCGAATCCGGCGGAGAGTATGGCGTGCGCGGGTATCTGAGCGCCTACGACGCACAGACCGGCAAGTTGGACTGGCGCTTCTACACCGTCCCGGGCGATCCGAAGAACGGCTTCGAGAATCCGACCATGGCGATGGCTGCGAAGACCTGGGGTGGGGAGTGGTGGAAGCTCGGTGGTGGCGGCACGGTCTGGGATGCCGTCGTGTTTGATCCGGTCACCAACCTGGTGTACTTCGGTGTCGGCAATGGCACGCCCTGGAACGATCACTTTCGTGATCCGACCAGCAATGACAACCTGTTCCTGGCCTCCATCGTCGCGCTCGACGTCGATACCGGCAAGTATGTCTGGCACTACCAGGAAACGCCGGCGGATACCTGGGACTATGATGCGGTGAGCCCGATAGCCGTGGCGGACCTGAAGATTGGCGGCAAGGATCGCCGCGTGCTGCTCCAGCCCAGCAAGAACGGCTTCTTCTATGTCCTGGAGGCGCGCACCGGTAAGTTGCTGCATGCGACGCCATTCGTCGACGTCAACTGGGCCAAAGGCGTGGATCCGAAGACCGGTCGCCCGCGGGTCAATCCGGCAGCGCGTTTCCCCGAAGGCAAGCCCTGGGACCTGAGCCCCGGCGTGCAGGGCGCGCATGGCTGGCATTCCAATGCCTATAGCCCCCTGACCGGCCTGCTCTATGTGCCGACGCAGATTGCGTTCTTTCCCATGGTGTTTGATCCGACCTACACACCCAATCCGGTCGGCTACAATCTCGGCATCGATTTCGGTGCGCAGCTCACCTACTACAAGGCGCATCCCGAGGCACCGAACAAGTTCGTCGGTTACCTGCAGGCCATTGACCCGAAGACCGGCAAGAAGGTGTGGGGCGGGCCGGAGAACCAAGGTCCGACGGGCGGCGCCGTGGCGACGGCGGGGGGCCTGGTATTCCAGGGTGGCGGCGCGAGCGATGAGTTCCGCGCCTTCGACGCGGTTTCCGGGAAAATCCTCTGGACTGCCAAGACCCAGACGGCCGTGCTGGCGGCGCCCATTTCCTACGAACTGGATGGCAAGCAGTATGTGGCCGTGAGCGTGGGTGGGGCCGTTCAGGGCGGTGACTATTACGCGCCGAATCATTCGCGGATGCTGGTGTACGCCCTGGGTGGGACCACCCAGCTGCCGGCGCCGCAGCCGTACACCCCGCGCGCACTGCTGCCACCCCCTGCCACCGCCACCGTCGCGCAGGTGCACCAGGGCGAGCAGCTGTACGCACGCAATTGCGCGGCATGCCATGGCGATCGCGGCCAGACGCGTGGTGCGAACTTCCCGGACCTGACACGCACGCCGCTGCTGTGGTCCCCGGATGGCTTTGATGCGATCGTGTTGAAGGGGCTGCTGAAGGATAAGGGCATGGCCTCATTTGCCGAGGTCCTCAAGCCTGCGGACACGGCATTGATCCGCGATTTCATCATCGATCAGGCCAACCAGCTGAAGAACAATCCGCAGGCGATGGGACCGCCCCCGGCAGCGGCGGGAGCGCATGAGCAGCACTGATCAATCGCGCAGCGTTTTGACCTCTTGCGAAAATTCGCGCTTGGTCGCCAGCAGAATTTCGAATGCCGTCTGGCCGTCCGGGGTCGCGCGCAGAGTGTGCGCCAGTTTCTCGTACAGGTGTTCGCGGACCAACAGCGGTAGCGCATCAAAGCCTTCGGAGTAGATCAGAAAGCTCAGCGGATAGCGGAACACGCGCGAGTGCAGATCCAGTTCGCGCAGTGAGCGACCGTGAGAGTCCTTCGGTCCCTGGGCCTGGAACCAAGCCGCGTAGCCGTTGCTGGCCACCACTGTGTCCGGTAGCGGCGCCGCATTGCGCAAAGCCAAGCCGTCCACCACCGGGCCGAGCAGCTGGTCGAGCCGGGTCTGCACAGTCGGAGGCAACTGCGCCCAATGCAGGGTCGCCGCATCGCGCGCGGGAAGCAAACGGGCGAGCAGCATCCGCGATTTGAAATTGGCCCGGACGATCAGGTTGTGCACCGTCACCTGATGCTCGAGGACCAGCAGCGCCACGATGTCGGAGGTGTTGCGCAGGTAGGCCGACGTATCAAGCAATGAGTCAAGGGATGCGAGGCTGCCGCGCCTGACCACGTCGAACGCGACCGGTGAATTCGCGGCCGGGGGTTTGATGTTGCCCAGATGCGGGGCCCCGCCGTCCTGGCCGGTGACGTACCAGCCGCCCCAGCGTTCGGCAAACGGCGTGTCATCCGCGGTTTCGCGGGCGACCGCATCGGGGATCAGCTTGCCATGCCGCACTTCGTAGGTGGACTCGAACAGGAAGCGGGGGACCCCGCCGCCCATTTCCGAATACGAGTCATGACAAGTCAGGCAGCGCAGCGCTTCGCGCTCCAGGTCAGCCCGACTGTCGGCGGCGGAAACAGTGTAGAAAACCGGGCCGCGGTCCGCATCCATGGTGACGATTTCGAGCTTTCCGGTCTTCTGCACCCATGCCACGTAGGTGTCGTCGTTGAAGTAGATTGCGCGCGGCGTCGCGGCGCTGATGGCATCGACCTGCAGGCTGGTCTTCGAAAACACCAGAGTCTGGGAATCCGGATTGATGTTCAGCGCCTTCAGAATGGATTCCAGATAACCATGCTGCGGTGTCGCGGTGAGTGTCACCGACCCCGAGTCGATGCGCTGCTGCAGGCGCGCGATGTCATTGCGTACCGGCGGGTCGGAGTAGTGGATGAAGGGATAATCCCGGTCATAGACCATTACCGCGCCGCCGTCGGGCGGGCGGCGCAGATCGGGCGAGGCTGCCAGGGACAGGTTGGCGCTGGTGGCGATCAGCGCGACGCTGAATGCCCATGACACCGGGGGGTGTTTCATGGACGTGCGCCGGTGCCGGTCGCCGCGGAAAACAGTCGATGCAGCTGGTGGCGCCGGACCATCATGTCGGCGAGCGTGTATTGATCCAGGACCGCCAGGAAGGCCCGCGTCGCCTGTGCGAACACATTGTTCACCTGGCACGCCGGGGCAATCAGGCAGCTGGGGCAGTCCACCAGGTCAAAGTGCTTCTCCGTATGGCGCACCAGGGCGCCCAGATTGATGTCTTTGGCCGCCTTGCCCAGCCGGATGCCGCCATGCCGACCGCGCACGCTTTCGACGTAACCGGACTGTCCCAGATCCTGGACCACCTTCATGAGGTGGCTTTGCGATATCCCATACGCCTTGGCGATTTCGGCGATGCACGAGAGTCGATCCGAATAGGTCGACAGGTGCGTCAGGACGCGAATGGAGTAGTCCGTATAGCGGGTCAGATGCATGGGACAATAATATTCATTCTATATGAATGTTTAAAGCGCAGACACCTTTGACCAGCGGTAAATGCAGGTTTTGGGGTCCGACGGTGACAGCGGCCGCTGGCAGGCGGGTGGTAAGATTGGGGTTACTGGTTACGTACCCCATCACAGCGACGACCAGGGTCGTCAAACGAGGTTTGAAATGAAGATCGCACGCACCGGTTCGGCGGCCTGGCAGGGCGGACTGAAGGACGGCAAGGGCTCAATCTCGACCCAGAGCGGGGCGCTGAGCGCCTATCCCTATGGCTTTGCGAGCCGCTTCGAAGGGGTGAAGGGCAGCAATCCCGAGGAGCTGATCGCGGCCGCCCATGCCAGTTGTTTCACCATGGCGCTGTCGCTGATATTGGGGAATGCGGGCTTTACTGCCGAGCAGATGGACACCAAGGCGGCAGTCACCATCGAGCAGGTGGGTGACGGTTTCGAGATCACCTCCTCACATCTGACCCTGCGCGCCAAGATTCCGGGCATCACCCCCGCGAAATTCACCGAGCTGACCGGAATGGCGAAAGCCGGCTGTCCGGTGTCGAAACTGCTGAAGACCGAGATCTCCCTGGACGCGAGCCTGGTCTGAACGACGAGGGCGGCATGATCAACATACGAATACTGCTAACCGCGGCCGTCGCGGTCGTCTGTGTGGCCCTGTCGCCGCGGCCTGCGGCCGCTGCCCAGAACTACCAGGTCTGGGTCTCGAATGAGAAGTCCGGTGACGTCACCATCATTGATGGCAGCACCCTGAAAGTGCTCGGGACCATGCCGGTGGGCAAGCGCCCGCGCGGCATCCATGCCAGCCCGGACGGTCGCACGGTGTATGTGGCGCTGAGCGGCACACCCATCGAGGCGCCCCCGGAGCTGGATGCCGCCGGCAATCCGATCTTCAAGAAGGGCCATGGGAAGGATGACGATGATGACGATGACAATGTCGTGTCCGACAAGTCGGCCGACGGCATCGGTGTCATCAATGTTGCGAATCGGCAGCTGACCGGCAAGATCAAAGTAGGTTCGGACCCCGAGGAGTTCACGCTCAGTCCCGATGGCCGCAAAATCTATGTGTCCAACGAAGATGTAAAGACGGCGAGCATTGTTGATATCGCGTCGGGCAAGGTGGAACACATCATCCTGGTCGGACAGGAGCCGGAGGGCGTGGCGGTGACTCCCGATGGGAATCGCATCTACGTGACCTGTGAAACGGGCGGCGATATCCTCGTGGTCGATGCCCACACGTACAAGACGCTGGCGCATTTCAAGGTGCCGCCAAGGCCGCGCAGTGTGGATTTCCGCACCGATGTGCCCATCGGCTTCATCCCCTCGGAGTCCGCCGGTGTGCTCAACATCATCGATTCGGCAACTTCGAAGGTCACCAAAGAGATCACGCTACCCAAGGGCTCGCGACCGATGCGGGTACGGGTGAGCCCCGACAACACCAAGGTCTATGTCAGTGATGGTCGCGCGGGCACCGTGACGGTGCTGGACGCTCACAACTATACGGTCGACACCAGTATCAAAGTCGGCAAGCGTCCCTGGGGCATCGTGCTGTCGCCCGATGGTAAATTCCTGTATTCGGCCAACGGTCCGTCGAACGATGTGTCGGTGGTGGATCTGGCGCAGGGCAAGGAAATCGCGCGCATCAAGGCGGGCGCCAGCCCCTGGGGTGTCACGATCGTTACTGCTGCCCCACGATGAACACGGATTCAGCGGTGATACTGCGGGTCATGCCGTCCTTGTAGGCGCGGGCCCGCACTACCGTGGGTCCGCTGACGGTGATCGGACCTGAGTACAGCATGTCCTGCGGTCCCGGCACGCTGCCATCCACCGTGTAGCGGATCTGCGCGCCGGGATCGGCACTGCTGAGACTCACCGTCACCGCCTTGCCGAAGGTGCCGCCATCAGGCGTGATTTTCGGCGGTCCCAGCACATCCTTCCCCGGCAGGCTGTTGATCCAATCGCGCAACACCTGCACGCCCTGGGCGTCGATCGTCTCGCGTGCGATCGGCGGCATGCGGATATCGCCGTTGGTATTGATGCGCATGTAGGCAATGGAGCGCCAGATGTCGTGCGGCGCAATGACATGCGGCCGGTCAATGCCCTCGTTGATGAGAATGGGCCCGTCGATCAGTTCCTGCTTGGCCAGCGGCGTGTTGAAGCGGGCATCGAAGTACGCCACCGTTCCGCCGGGTCGATGGCAGTGTCCGCAGTTCGCATCGAGGTAGGAGCGGGCACGATCTTCGATACTGCGCGACTTATCGGACAGTGCCGCCAGCTTTGGCAGGGCCGGCAATTGCGCATCGGACAGCGCTGCGTCGAGCAGGTGCAGATGACTTAGGGTGCGCAGCTCATTGTCGCTGACGCCAGATGGATAGGTGAAAGTGCGGTTGAGCTGGCGCGTCTTCAGCCCCAGCACACCGCTGGTATGGGAGTTGTGGCAGGTGAGGCAGTTCTCGCGGCTCGGGTAATACCAGGGCTGCTCGCGGATACTGCCATCGCTGCGGCGAATCGCGATGTTTTCGATCAGGCTGCCGGAGAGCAGCTCCGCATCGGAGTTATCCGCACGCCACTTGTAGGTCACGCCGTAGACGCCGCCGTGGTCGTCCCGGACGATCAGCCTGGTCTCCAGCCGCCGCCGGGTCTGCGGATGTGCCTCATCCGTCGCCAGTTCAAAGGTTTTCACGAATACCGTACCGGCTGGAAAAGTCCATTCTCCGTCCGGTGTGAAGCCGATCTGGCCGCCCGGCGGAACCGCCATGTACCGCACCTTGGCGGCACCATCCGACCAGAACGGGACGATCAGGTCATAGGGAATCAGGCCCGCTGCCGGAGTGAGTGTCCGCAGGTCGGTGAAGGCGCCCGTCTGCGACAGCAGCGCCGGCATTTTGCCGTGGGCACTCCTGGGCATATTCAAATAGGCCTTGGCCGGTACCCGTGAGGCGATGCCAAAGGCGGCGGGGGCATCTGCCCGGCCCGTCTGGGCCATGGCCATCAGGGCAAACACTGCTATGGCGAGCACTGCAGATTTGACGGTTTCCAACGCTCAACCTCCTAACCATGTAGACCGCGGCGCGGGGTGAAAGATCCTGGGCAACGGTCAGGAAAATTTCCCGAGTGGTATTCGGTACGCTGCAGCGCGCTGCTCGTACCGATAAAGCGGAGTTTTCCAGTGGTTGAGAAGTATCGCGCCATCGGGCCAAGTGTACTCTACGCAACACTTTGCCTGGGCATCGCGCCGGTGGTGCGGGCCCAGAGCACGACATCGTTGCAGACCGTCACAGTGACCGCCACGGCAATTCCGGGTGCGGACATCGATATCGACAAGGTTCCCGGCAACGCGCAAATCCTCACGTCTGCGGACCTGATCAGGGATGGCTCGGCGAGCCTGACGGGTGCGCTCAATTCGAACCTGAGCAGCATCAACGTCAATGACGCTCTCGACGACCCGTTTCAGCCGGACATCCTGTACCGGGGCTTTGAGGCCTCCCCGGTCCTCGGCACGCCGCAGGGACTCGCGGTCTACCAGAACGGTGTCCGTATCAACGAGGCTTTTGGCGACACCGTCAACTGGGACCTGTTCCCCGACGTCGCGATCGAGCGGGTGGAACTCGTCAGCTCAAGTCCCCTCTACGGCCTCAATGCGCTCGGCGGCGCCATTTCGGTGACCATGAAGAACGGCTTCACCTACCCGGGCGGCGACCTGGAGCTGTCCGGCGGCTCTTTCGGGCAACGCTCGGCGACCGTTCAATATGGCGTCAACAACGGTACATTCGGCCTCTACGTAGCCAGCCGGGCACTGGACTGGGACGGCTGGCGTGAGTTCTCCGGCGATCGGATGCGCGACGTATACGCCGTCCTGAGCGCGCACACCGATACGGCGACCTTGGATCTGAGCTATACCCGTGCGGACAACGCCATGAACGGGCAAGGCCCGGCACCGCTCCAGGAGCTGGCGGTGAACCGCTCGCTGGTGTTCACCGGTCCGCAGGCCAACATCAACAGTGTCAACTTCCTCACCCTCAACGGCAGCCTGAAACTGACGGATACCTGGTCGCTGCAGAGCGTGCTGTACTATCGGCAGTACGCACAGAGCGTGCAGAACGGCGACAGTTCCGACTATAAGGCGTGCACCGACACGCCCGGAATCCTCTGCCAGCCCGACGGGGTCACACCCCTGACCAACGCCACTGGCGCGCAATTGCCCGACATTTCCGACGGCGGTGATCTGCTCATCGGCCAGAATGACTTCGAGGTCATCGACGCGTGGAGTCGGGGTGCATCCTTCCAGGTCGCCAACTCGGACTCGCTCATTGGGCACGAGAATCATTTCACGGCGGGTGCCGCCGTCGATTATTCCTCGAGCAGTTTCTTCTCGGGTACGCAGATCGGCGTGCTCAATTCGGCGTTGCTCGTGCTCCCGTCCGACCTGCTCGTGTTCACACCGCAGAACTCGGATGCCGCGGTGGCCAATGGCGATCCGACGCCGGTGAGCGTCGACTCCATCAACAAGAACTTCGGCGCCTTCGTGACCGATACGTTCAATGTGACAGCGGACCTTGCGGTCACGGCAAGTGGCCGGTACAACGTGGCCCACATCGATCTTACGGATCAATTGGGCGATAACCTCAGCGGCTACAACCGCTTCGTCCACTTCAATCCGGCCCTCGGCGCCACCTATAAAGTGTTGCCGGCGATGACGCTCTACGGTGGCTGGTCGGCCAACACGCGCACACCGACGGCCAGCGAAATCGAGTGCTCGGACCCGCTGACCCCGTGCCTGCTGCCCACGAACCTCGCCGGTGATCCGCCGCTTCTGAAGCAGGTGGTCTCGCATACCGGTGAGCTGGGCCTGCGCGGGATGCTGCCCGACCTCGCGGGCGGTGAGGTCTCCTGGAACCTGAGTGGTTTCCGGACGCTGCTCGAGAACGACATCTTCGGCATCGCGACTTCCATCAGCCAGGGGTTCTTCCAGAACATCGGGGATACGCGCCGTGAGGGGTTCGAGGCGGGCATCGGCTATCACGGGCAGCGGTGGTCGGCTTTCGCCAACTACAGCTTCGTGCAGGCCACCTTCCAGTCGGCTTTGACGGTTCCGTCACCCTCGAACCCCTTCCAGGACGAGAACGGCGACATCCAGGTGGCTCCGGGGGACCGCATGCCCGGCATTCCGGAAAGTCGCCTGAAACTGGGTGCGGACTTCAAGATCATTCCGCAATGGACCGTTGGCGCTACGCTGAACTACGTCAGCAGCGCCTACTACGTCGGGGATGAGTCCAACCAGCTGCCCCCGCTGCCCGGCTATGCGACCGTGAACCTGCACACCTCCTACCAGCCCTTCGCGCACTTCGAGGTCTTCGCCTCAATCAGCAATCTCCTGAATCGCAAGTACGCGACCTGGGGCATCCTGAGTGATCCGACGGGAATCAACGCACCGGGGGTTCCGGCCGATGCCGGGACGAATGGTCCCGGCGTCGACAATCGGTTCCAGAGTCCGGCGGCGCCCTTCGAAGTGTTCGGCGGTGTGCGCGTCAGTTTTGGCGGATAATGGTGCTAAAGCCATATCCCCAAGACGGAGCCCGCACGCGTGACCCCCGCCGTGAAACCGATCACTCAGAACGCGGACATTCGCTATCTGGGCAAGCTCCTGGGCGATGTGATCCGCGCCTATGGTGGAGCGGAGCTGTTCGAACGCATTGAGAACATCCGGGCCCGCTCGGTGGACCGGCACCGTGGCCTCTCCGATGCGGCCGCCATGGATCGCGGGCTTGAGGCGCTGAGCCTCGATGACACGCTGGCGTTCGTGCGCAGCTTCATGCTGTTTTCGATGCTCGCCAACCTGGCCGAGGACCGACAGGGCAGCGGCCGCCGGCCGGGCGAGGACGTGGCGGCGGCGCTGCAGCAGCTCGCCGCCAAAGGCATCGCGGCCGATCAGGCCGCGCAGCTGCTGGACCGGGCGCTCATCGTGCCGGTACTGACGGCGCATCCCACCGAGGTCATGCGCAAAAGCATGATCGATCATCGCAATCGCATCGCCGACCTGATGCGGCTGCGCGACCAGGGCCTGTCGCAGGCGGCGGGCGGGGAAGAGATCGAGCAGGGCCTGCTGCGCCAGATAGCGCTGCTGTGGCAGACGCGACCACTGCGTCGCGAGCGGATCATCGTCGCGGATGAGGTGGAGATAGCGCTCGCCTATCTGCGCGACATCTTCCTGCCGGTGCTGCCCATGCTGTATGCCCGCTGGGAGCGCAACCTGCCGCAGCGACCCCGCAGTTTTCTGCGGCTGGGCAGCTGGATCGGCGGGGATCGGGACGGCAATCCGAATGTGAACGCGGCGACGCTGGATTACGCGCTGGGGCGCTCCGCCGCCGCGGTGCTCGACAACTATCTGCAGCAGTTGAATGCGCTGGGCGCAGAGCTGTCCATCTCCAGTGAGCTGGCGACTCCGACCGCCGAAGTCATGGCACTGGCGCAGGCGAGCGGTGATACCAGTCCGGCCCGCAAGGACGAGCCCTACCGCCGCGCCCTGACGGGCTGCTACGCGCGGCTCGCCGCGACCTATGAGCAGATCACCGGACGGCCGCCGGCGCGGCGCGCAACCGTGCCGGGCGTGGCCTATGCCAACCCCGAAGCGTTGCGCACGGACCTGGTCGCCATCGCCCATTCGCTGGCCCAACAGGGTGCCGGATTGCTGGCGACCGGGGGTGCGCTGGGGCGGCTGGTGCGCGCGGTCGACAGTTTCGGCTTTCATCTTGCGACCCTTGATCTGCGCCAGAACTCCGATGTGCATGCGCGTGTGGTCGCGGACCTGCTGGGCGTCGCCGGGGTCGAGCCGCACTACCAGGACCTGGATGAGGCGGCGCGCGTGGCACTTCTGCGCCGCGAGCTGGGCAGCGAACGGCTGCTGTGGAGTCCGTATTCACGGTACACCGAGGAGACTCAGTCGGAACTGGCGATCGTACGCGCCGCGGCCGCCGCCCATGCCCGCTTCGGTGTCGGCTGCATCACCACCTACAACATTTCCAAATGCGAAAGCGTCTCGGACATGCTGGAAGTGAACCTGATGCTCAAGGAGGCCGGGCTGTACCGTCCGGCCGATCCCGCGGCCGCGCCCATCATGGTCGTGCCCCTGTTTGAGACCATCGGTGATCTGCACAATGCACCCGAGGTGATGCAGGGCTGGTTCGCGTTACCGGAAATCCGCAAGGTTGCCAGACGCCGCGGCTACCAGGAGGTGATGGTCGGTTATTCGGATTCCAACAAGGATGGCGGCTACCTTACCTCGGTGTGGAGCCTCAACCGCGCCACGCGTGCCCTGGAGCGGGTGTTCGCGCAGGCACAGATCCGCATGCAGATCTTTCACGGACGCGGTGGCGCGGTGGGCCGGGGCGGCGGCTCCTCCTTCGGCGCGATCCGTGCGCAGCCTCCGGCCACGGTGCAGGGACGCATCCGGATCACGGAACAGGGCGAGGTGATCGCCGCAAAATACGGCACACCGGAAAGCGCGGCCGCGAATCTCGAGGCCATCACGGCGGCGACCCTGCTGGCCTCCCTGGAGCCCACCTCCGCATCCGATGAGGCGCAGGTGGCGCGCTTCGCCACCGCCATGGACGAGATCTCCGCCACGGCATTCAGCACCTATCGCGGCCTGGTCTACGAAACCGAAGGCTTCAAGACCTTCTTTCGCCAGATGACGCCGCTGAGCGAGATTGCCGAACTGAAAATCGGGTCGCGTCCGGCTTCGCGTACCAAGTCGGATCGCATCGAGGACCTGCGCGCCATACCCTGGGTATTCAGCTGGGCGCAGGCGCGGGTCATGCTGCCGGGCTGGTATGGCACCGGTCAGGCGTTGAACGCCTTCAAGGATCGCGGGCTGCTGCGCGACATGGCGGCGAGCTGGCCCTTCTTTCAGTCCACACTCGACAACCTGGAAATGGTGCTGGCCAAGTCGGATATGTCCATCGCCCGCCGCTATGCCACCCTGGTCGAGGATCGCACCCTCGCCGATGCCCTGTTCGAGCGCATCGAGACGGCCTGGCATACCACGCATGACACCTTGCTGGACATCACTGGGCAGACGCGGCTGTTGGAGAAGCATCCGGCACTGGATGCCTCCATCCGCCTGCGCCTGCCCTATATCGAACCGTTGAATCTGCTGCAGGTTGAATTGCTGAAGCGTCACCGCGCCGGCGAAACCGATGCGCGGGTCCGCGAAGGCATCCAGCTGTCGATCAACGCCGTGGCGACGGCACTGCGCAATAGTGGATGAGGTATATGAACACCCTGATCAAAGCGACGGCGCGCGCGCTGGCGGCCGCTATCCTGTGTGCAGCGGCTGCGGCCGCGCAGCCTGCGGTCACTGCGGCTGCCGTGAGCAATACCTCGCCGTGTGATCGAGCCTGCCTGCGCGACATCGCTGAAGCCTATCTGGCGGCGATGCTGGCGCACGCCCCCGGCAAGGCCCCGCTCGCCCTGAATGCCCGCTACACGGAAAATGGCGTCGACCTGTCGCTTCCGGATGGGCTGTGGCGCACCCTCGGCAAACTGGGGACCTACCGACTGTATGTTGCGGACCCGCAGGACCGCATGATCGCCTTTCTCGCCAAGGGTCTGGAGAACGGCGCGCCCGTGCTGATCGGGACGCGCCTGCGCGTGATCAATCACCAGATCACGGACATGGAGAGTGTGGTCGGCCGGCTCAGCAGCACCACCGGCGGTGCCCTGCTGGGTACGGCACCCAAGGATCTGAGTATCGATGGCGCGCCGCGCAAGCAGTTCCTCACCGATCTGCCGGTTGCCGCCCGGCTTAGCGCGGCGCAGCTGGGCGACATCGTCAATGGCTACTTCACGGGCCTGGAAGGCAACACCGGGGATAAGCCGCCGGCCTTTGCGGCCGACTGCCACCGCCTGGAAAACGAGACCCCGACCACCAACGCGCCGGTGGCACCGGGAGCGCAGCCGGGTGCCGCCAATCTGCCCTGCGCCAAGGCCTTTGGGCTCGGTTACTACCATGAGGACACGCGGCTGCGTAACCGGCGCATCCTGGCGGTGGATGTCGAGCGCGGTCTGGTCTGTGCCAGCGTGTTCTTTGATCACGACGCCACGCTGCGCAGCTACAAACTCAAGGACGGTCGCGAGGTCAAGGTGCGCAACACCGGGCCGTGGACCTGGATGATCCAGGAATACTTCGAGGTCAATGCTGCCGGCCAGATCAGCCAGGTGGAGGCGGTGCTGCTGTCCGTGCCGTACGGCACGCGCCCCGGCTGGCCCGTCGGCGTGCACATGCCCAGCCCGCAGGCAAAGTCAGATCACTTCCGCGAGTACTGAGGAGTCCTCATGAGCATGGCGGCAGTACGGATATTTGCGGCGGCCGATCCGGTCGCCGCCGAGGAGTACTTTCTGCCGCCGCACAAGCTGCTGCAGGGCAATCCACGGCAGAAGGTATGGATGCACTACACCGATCCATCGGCAAAGTTCATGGTCGGCATCTGGCACAGTGAGCGGGGCCGCTGGACGATTCTCTACACCGAAGAGGAATTCTGCCGGATCCTGGAGGGCGTCAGCGTGCTCACCGATCAGGCCGGCATCCAGGTCACGGTGCGTGCGGGCGATGAGTTCGTGATTCCCGCAGGATTCAGCGGCACCTGGGAGGTGCTGGAGCCGACCCGCAAACGCTTCGTGATCTACGAGGCGGGGGCGCATTAATCGCCCTTGAACTGGTAACTGGCAGTCACACCCACAGTGCGGGGTGTGGAAACCACGGCCTGGTAGAAGCTCGCGTAGTTGAACGGGTCCGAATAGGAGGTGATGCCCAGCCTGTCCGTCAGGTTGTTGCAGTACGCCGCCAGCATCCAGTGTGAAACTTCCCAGACCAGGCGCGTATCGACGGTGGTGTAGCCACTCACGGTCGGAATCGTGGCCGACAAGGCCGGGATCAGCGAGCTTTGATAGTGCGCACTGACGGAGTAGGCAAGTTCACCCTGTCCCAGCTTCACATGCCCGTAGGTGAGCGTGGCCGCGACGCTGGATTTGGGCGTTCCCGGCAGTGAGCCACCGGGCGGCGGCGGCGGCACCGACAGGCCGGCCAGGACATCGCTGGCATAGGACAGCAGCTTGGTCTGGTCGTAGGTATAGGACAGCTGGGCGTTCAGGTGATGGGTGATATTGGCGAAAATGTCGGTCTCGATCCCCTTGCTGTAGGCATGGCCGACGTTGATGGCACCGGGCAGCACCAGCGGTGTCAGCTGCGCACCCTCCTGGACATTTTGCCAATCGATATAGAACACATCGGCCGAGTAGCGAATGCGGTTGGCAACGGTGCCCTTGAAGCCGACCTCGTAGTTGTTGGCGGTATCCGGCGCGAGCTTGTACAGCGCCGGATCCGTGGTGTAGTCGACGGCGGGTTCGTTGGGTGGCAGCGCATTGACTCCGCCACGGCGAAAGCCCTGCGACCAGGTGGCGTAGACCAGGTTCGTGGGGTCGAGTTGGTAGGACGTGTTGACCTTCCACAGCGCCCGGCGCCAGGTGTCGCTCAGTGAGTTATTGGCGATTGACTCCGGACCGTCAAACAGCAGCCCGGTCTGCTGTGACTGAGACACTGTCTGCTTGAAAAGACGCGCACCGCCGGTGACGCTCCACGGATCGAATATATGCCAGGTGACTTCCCCGAAGGTCGCCAGATCGGTGAATTTGGTTTCGAAATCGCCGATGTACGCCTGGTCCAGGACGATGGGGATACCGTCTACATAAGTCGGCGGATTACCCGGCGTGTAGACCGTTTCGCCGATGCCGCACTCCGAGGGGGTGACGCCATCGCCATTGCTTTGACCATAGATGGGTTCGCAGGCGTTATAGAAATTGTTGTAGCCGTTATAGAACTCGTGCTCCTGGATGTCCGTGGTCTCGCTGCGATAAAACAGACCCGCGACCCAGTCGAGCTTGCCGCCGGTCTTGGAGGCGAGGCGGATTTCCTCCGCCCAGGGCTTGTCATTGAGCTCATCGTGACCGGTCACCAGCACGCGCGGATTGGCGCCGTACAGCGACGGATAGAACGGGAACGAGGAGTACAGCCCCGTCAGGTCGGAGTTGGAGTGGTTGATGTGTCGGCCCCAGGAGGAGTTCGACGTCACGGTCGCAAATCCCAGATCGTCATTGAGCGTCAACGCGATAACGTCCACCTTGTCCTGCGTGGAGCCGCGCGTGAGATCCGTGGACTGGTAGGTGTCCACGCCGTATTGCGGCGACGAGTAAGGAAAGCCGCCGGCGGTGGAGTACTGGTTGTAATAGGACAGCTGCGCCTTGAAGTCATCAGTGGGCTTCCACAGCGCGGAGATACGCGCCGAGCGATAGGTGTACCCATTGGTTCCCTTGGCGGAACCGGTCACGGCCGGGCTGAAAGGGTCGGCCGGATTTTGCGCAATGGGCGCTCCGCTGGCATCCAGTGCGTACAGATGGGGCTGGTTGATGAACCCGGCATCATTCGTGTAGCTGGCATTGGCGCGTATCGCGAGCGTATTGCTCAGCGGAATATTGATCATGCCGCTGATATCGGCATTGGCCCGATAGGTATGGTCGGTGTCGCTCCCACCCACGGAAAACTTCGCATCAAAGGCTTCCGGATCGGGTGCGTTCTGTACGTAGCGGATGGTGCCGCCGAGCGAGCCGGACCCATACAGCGTGCCTTGCGGACCCCGCAGGATTTCCACGTGATCCAGGTCATCCAGGCGCAGGTTTACATACAGCGGGGTGTCGTCGACGTAGGTGGCAACCGGCGGCACGATGGACGTGGCCAGTGCCTCCTGTCCGGCCGTGGCTTCGCTGTTGAGGCCGCGGATGATGAGTGTCGAGCCATTGACGTCACCAAAGGGTCCCTTGTCGGTGTAGTTGATGCCAGCCATCGAGCGGGCGAGGGAGGCGACATCCTGGATGCCGGCCGCTTCGAGTTGGTAACCGCTCACCGCCGTGATGCTCATCGGCAGGTTCTGCGCCGAAGCCTCGCGGCGTGTCGCCGTGACCGTGACTTCCTGGAGGGTGTCGGCCGTGTCCGCGGTCGCCGTGGCACTGGTAGTGGCCGTGGCATCCGTGACGGCATCGGCCGACCAGGCGGCCGTGCCATAGAGGGCGGTCAGCACCGCCAATGTGATCGGGTGGATGGGACGCGCAGCCTTCAAAGTCTTCAAGATCCATCTCCTCGCAGACCTGATTGAACAGGCCTGGTTGCTCTGGCCTACTTCGGCCAATTGCGAGGATTTCTTGCTTGTCCGGGAGGTTCTCCGCGTGCAGGAGATCTCTCGGGGCGCAATCCCCGCAGCCAGATCTCCCGGGCTTTTGTCCCGCCGTGTATCCACCGCAGAAACGTTCCTGCGACGTGGACTGCCTCTCTCGGACCAGTCGCCTGCAATCAGGCCGGAACCCTAGACGCACATTTCAAGGAGGAACTTGCAAGGCACGTGCCCAACTGTGGGTTTGAACCCGCGACTTGCTGCAAAGGGCTGAAAATGCAGCATTTGCACCGTTGTGTTGATACGGCGAGCGACTGCGTTGCGATCCTCGCAGGCGGATTTTCCGGCAATCCATGCACCAGTCCCGTGCGCTGCCCCATATTGTCGCCCTGTCTTAGCAACGCTGGCTGCCTACCCGCAGAGTACGATTCAGCTATGAAGCACCACTCACCGCCGCTGGCCGACATGCCGGGCATGTGGCGCCGGTCGCTGCTCATTCAGGCCGACGGCGTCCGGGATTCCAGCAGCCAGGTGCGCTGGCTGCAGGCGCAGAGATTGTTTGTGGACCTGCGACAGGGCGCCGCCCTGCCGGATTTTCTCAAGCTGCGCTGCCTGAATGATCTGACCGTCGCGGACTGCAACCAGCTGGCGGCCCAGGAGGGATTTGCGGGCCGCCTCGGCTTTGATGGCGATTGTTTCGAGTGGCTGCGCCTGATCGACTTTCAGCCCCGGAGCCTGCGCGCCGATGCCGGGCGGCTGTGGTGGGAGGAGGAGATCCTCATTGAGGCCGGCCGGGACGTGCCTTATGTTGAACACTGGATGCGTGACCCGACGGTGGTAACGCGCCCGCTGGCGGCGCTGCGGTTGCGTGATCTCACCACGGGCGTCGCCGGACTGGTCGTGCAGGTGGGCACGGTGTTCATGTTTGCGCGCGATCGGCAGGTGGCGCTCCCGGCCGGCACATCGCTGCGCGAATGCATCGGCGGCGCGGCTTGCGTGGCTGACGCCCGCGCAATGCTGGATTGTGAGATTACGCTGGGTTCGGCTGGTTTTGGCGCGGGCCGCGCCGATACCCAAGGCAGTGTGATTCTGGCGTCCACCCATCCGTGGCGGGTGAGCGAACGCTTTGAGCTTGCGTGCAGCGCCTCCACCGCCACGACCTGGGAGGCTGACCCGGCCGGAGCGCCCGCAGCGCGCCGTTGGGAAATACTCGAAGCCGAAGGCGACCCCGAGGCTGTGTGGCCGGGCCGGTAGGCGCAAGCGCCGCTACGCGACCTCGATGCCGGCACGCCTGAGCCGTTCGGCCACGGGGGCAAGCGGGCCCGCGTACTGGCGCCACAAATCCACGGATGTTGAGTAGATCGGGCCTCGGACCTGGGCCGCACTGGCCGTGGTGCTGGCGGTGCCGCGCTGGGCAATGTCGAGGCAGCGGTCATGCCATTCAAGGCCGCAATGATCAAACACGCGCCTGGCTTCCAGCGCCGGTGCTGTCACCAGCTTCTCGTACGAGACGTCGAGAATCCGCTCCGGTATCACGCGGCGCCAGTGGGCCATCAGCTGGTGGTAGCCGATGTAGTACTCGGCAACTTCACTCAGGTCGTAGGAGAACGGATAGCCTTGATTGAAGAGGGTTTTGAAAACGGCGTAGCAGGTCGCCATCGGATGCCGGGTCAGGTGCAGGAGGGGCGCGTTCGGCAGCGCCGCGCGGATGATCGCACCATAGAGATAATTCAGTGGCATCTTGTCTATGAAGTGGGGCGTATGCCCGGTGCGCGGTCGCGTCCGTTCAAGATACGCGGCGCCGAGGGCCGTGCCGTCGACGGCTGCGCTGGCGGCTACCAGTTCGCGCCGGGAAATCTGCCGTCGTCCGAGCTTGTGGTGCACGGCATGCACCAGGGCTGCCGCAAAATCGATCAGCTCGCCTGCGGCGAATACCGCGGTGTTGCCGCTCATTATGCGCTCCAGGAGCGTGGAGCCGGTCCGCGGCATTCCCAGAATGAAGATCGGCTCGGTGCTGGGACACCCGTCCGCGGCCAGCGGCACTGCGGAAAAGGTCTGCATGATCCAGCTCACCGTCTGGACATCATGGCGCACGTCGTATTTCAGGTGACGGCGCCGAATGGCCGCGCCGGCGGCGAGATGTGCCCACGAGTCGGCATAGCGACCGATGTCTTCGTACTCCTTGGCCAGTGCATAACGGATCGGCACCTCGTCCAGCGCCACGGCAAAGCCCGCGCGCAATCGTTTCAGCAGCGCTTCGAGGTGATTGCGCTCCAGGGTCTGCCGACGCAATTCCGAGCGATTGCACCATGCCTCGACATCAGCCGGATCGGTCGCGATGACGCGGTCGTAATCACTCTCCGCATCCTCAATCCTGCCGACGTAACGGCGCACCGTCGCCCGGTTGAACAGGTAGCGGGGGTTGTCCGTGTCGATGCCGAGGGCTCGGTCGTACGCGGCGCACGCCTCCTCATACCGTTCCAATCGGCCGAGAAACTCACCCAGCAGGGCAAAGTCCTGGGCGTGGCTGGCCGCGTTGCGTGCAGCTTCGATGGCCTCGTTCAGCTCGCTCCAGCGCCGGCTGGTTCGCAACTCGGTCGCAAGGCGTAGCCATCCCTGGGTGCTGCGCTGTGCCTGCGGCTGCATGGTTCAGGCCTGTGTCGCCGTGCGCGACAGCTTCTGCAGCAGGTCCAGGTCGGTCTTCATGCCGGAGGTGGATCGAATGCGCTCCAGCAGCGCCATCTTCAGCTCCAGGAATGCGCCGAGGTGCTTCATCGATTGCGATCGTTCCTGGGGCAGGGGCACCGGATACACGGTATCGACGCGTCCCGGTCGCGGCGCCATCAGGACCACGCGCCGGCCCAGGTAAATGGCTTCCTCAACGTCATGGGTGACGAAGATCACCGTGCACAATTCAAGCTGCGAGACATGCAGGATCAGGTCGTGCATGACTTCGCGGGTCTGGGCGTCCAAGGCGCCGAAGGGCTCATCCATCAGCAGGATCCGTGGCCGGCTCATCAGCGCACGCGCGATGGCGACGCGCTGCTGCATGCCGCCGGAGAGCTGGTTGGGGTAGGCATCCGCCACCGCGGTCAGGCCCATCACCCCCAGCAGTGCCTCGGCGCGACCGGCTGCGACCTCGACATCGGCGCTGGTGCGATCGCGGGTGTGAGCGGCCAGCTGGCGCGTGAACTTGATGTTGTTGATCACGGTCAGCCAGGGATACAGGCTGTAGTTTTGAAAGACCATGGCGCGGTCCACGCCCGGGCCGCTGATCGGCACGCCGCCCACGCTGATTTCGCCGGCGCTGTGGATGTCGATTCCGGCAATGGTGCGCAACAGCGTCGACTTGCCGCATCCGGATGCGCCCACCAGGGTGACGAACTCACCGTCTTCGACGACGAGGTCGATGTCCTTCAGGGCGGTGACCGCACCGGGACCGCTGCCGAAGGTTTTCCACACTCCCTTGCACTGCACTGCAATCGACATGCTCAACTCCGCAGGTACAGCCAGGGGAAGGCCTTGCGGTGCATCAGGCGGAAGGTCTGGTCCATGGCCAGTCCGATCAGGCCGATGAGAATGATGCCGCAGAAGATCTTGTCGGTTTGCAGGAAACGCTGCGCCTTGATGATCGCGTAGCCGAGGCCCGAATTGGCCGCGACCAGTTCGGCGACGACCAGGTAGGTCCAGGCCCAACCCATCGTGATGCGCAGCGTGTCGACCAGCGCCGGCTTTGCGGAAGGGATGATGACCAGCTCGATGATCTCCAGCCGGGTCGCGCCCATGGTCTGGGCGGCCTCGATCTGCGCCATCGGTACCCGCCTGACATCCTCTGCGACCATCAGGACCATCTGGAAGAACGTGCCGATGAAGATGATGCCGATTTTCGCGCCCTCATCGATACCGATCCACAGCATCACCAGCGGGATGAAGGCCACGGCCGGCATGTAGCGGATGAAATCGGTGAGGGGTTCAAGCAGTGCCTGCACGGAGCGATAGGTGCCGATGAACAGCCCGAGCGGCAATGCGATCAGCGCCGACAGCGCCCAGCCGGCGACGACCCGCATGGTGCTGATCCAGATATCCGCCAGCAACTCATCGTTGCTGTACCAGGTGCCGATGCGTTTCAGCACGCTCAGCGGTCCGGGCAGGAATACCGGATTGACGATGCCGGTGGCGGAGAGGGTGGACCAGCCGATCAGGGGCAGCAGCAGTCCTACGGCTGCCAGTACCCAGTACCGGTGCTGCGAGATGCTGCCCCTGATGGTCCAGAATCCCATGACACCTGCGTTCCTCACTTCTTGAGCGCAGCGGCGAGAATCGAGCCGTCCACACCCCTGGCAGGCTCCGGCTTGCCATCGATCAGCCGATTCGCCAGCAGGAAGGCGGCAATCTGCGGTGCTACGGCCACCAGGCTCGAGGAGCTCGCGGCGTTGAAACCATCGAGATTGGCGGCGGCGTCAAAGAAGCGCGTGCCCGGGAGAAAAACCTTGTAGTCAGCCGCATTCATGCCCACCACCTTGGACATGATTTTCACGGCCGCGTCCGGGTTGTTCTGGATGAAGGCCACGGTGTCGAACCATGCACGTGTCATGCCGATCAGGTCCTGGCGCTTGTTCTGGATGGCCGATTGCTGTGCGACCAGCAGATCCGGTATCAGTCCGGCCATATCACGCGAGGTGAACAGCGCGCGGCCCTTGCCGGACCTTTCGATCTGGCTGATCCACGGATTCCACACCACGGCGGCATCGACGCGGCCACTGATGAACGCGGCCGCGGCATCCCCGGCTGACAGGTTCACCACGGTGACATCGCGCGGGGTGAGCCCATGGCGGGCCAGTGCCGTGTAGAGCACGAAGTGCGACACGCTGAATTGTTCCAGGGCCACCTTCTTGCCCTTCAGGTCCGCAAAACTGTGGATCCTGGGACTGACCAGCAGCGCATCGTTGCCGAAGGAGTTGTCATTGATCAGGACCGCCTTCAACGGCAGGCCCTTCTGCAGCGGCCCGAGCGTGTCAGACCAGGTCTGGCTGTTGGCGTCCAGCTGACCGGTGGACAGCGCCGCGATCGAATCGCTGTAGTTGGCGAACCACACCAGCTTCACATTGGCGCCGTACTTTTTGAAATATCCCTGATTCTCGGCGACATACCAGGCGACCCAGCCGGTCCAGTCGGAGACACCGACCTTGATTTCGGCGGTTGCTGGAGTGGCAAATGCGCTCAGCAGCGTGAGCGCGGCGATGGCGGCCAGCATGGCGGGTAATCGGATCTTCATGGCGGTGACTCCGGGCTTACGGACTGAATAGCGGTGGTTGATGACAGGGATGCGATATAGGCGCGCCAGCCCCCCAACGAGGTGATGTCGCGAGCGCCCTCGATGGCGCGTGGCTCGGCAATGAATCCTTTGACCACGCTGCCGTCCGCGAGGACGACGCTGCCAATGGCCAATGGGGGCGGGATCTCGGCGACGAAGCTGCCGAATGCGGCGAGCTCGAGCTCATACACCTCGATGGCGATGGCGCTACCGCCGCCGCTGAGGCCGGTGTGAATGAGTGCGGGTTTCGGTGGCGTCGTATTGGCCATGGCGTACAGGCGGTAGGCCGCTGCCGTATGCGTGGCGCCGACCAGGCGCGCGTCGCGGGAGCTGAGCTGCCAGTGCAGCGGCATGCCGGACAGGTGCGCACCGACCACGGCCACCTGCACGCTCACTGGTCGCGCAGCAATATCCAGCGGCGGCGTCACGATGGCCGGCGAACTGTCCAGATAGCGTTGCGCCAGTTCCAGCAGCGGGCGATCCATGAAGGCTTTGCCAATGAGGCTGATACCGAAGCCGGTGTGGTTGGCGCGAAATCCGACCGGTACGGCCACGGCGCTCATGTCCAGCAGATTCACGAAATTCGTGTACAGCCCGAGGTTGCTGTTGAGCACGACCGGCTCGGCCAGCAATTCGCTGACGCGGTAGATCGTCGGGGCGGTGGGGAGCACCAGCACATCAATGACCGACCACAGTGTTTCGGCCTGGCGCGCCAGCCCCTGCAGTTCATGCTGGCCCCGAAAGACCTGTGCACCGGTGATTCCGGCGCCCGCGGCGATAATTGCCCGCACCACCGGATGCACCGCGGCGGGACACTTGCGCAGGAAATCCTCGAACACCGCCGTGCGTTCGGCAACCCAGGGTCCCGCGTACAGCAGTTGTGCCGCCTTCAGGAGCGGTCCGATATCCACTTCCACCGGTGTGCCCCCGGCGGCCACCAGGCGGCGCAATCCCTCCTGATACAGGCGTTGCGCGGACTCGTCGCCGAAGAACTGCAGCTGTTCAGGTCGCGGCACGCCGAAGCGAAATGCCGTGGCCAGCGTGGCCGGCGCCGGCGGCTCACGGGAGTACGGGTCGGCGGCGTCAAAGCCCGCGGCGACTGCGTCGACCAGTGCCGCATCCTTGACGTTGCCGGCGAGGACCGTGACGCAGTCCAGGGAGCGACAGGCCGGCACCACCCCTTGAGCGCTCCAGCGCCCCCGGGTCGGCTTCAGGCCGATCAGTCCATTGAACGCCGCGGGTACGCGCCCGGAACCGGCGGTGTCGGTGCCCAGGGCGAAGGCCACCAGGCCGGCGGCCACGGCCACGGCGGAACCGGAGCTGGATCCGCCACTGACGAATTCGCGATTGAATACGCAGCGCGGTGCACCGTATGGGCTGCGCGTGCCCACCAGGCCCGTTGCAAACTGATCCAGGTTCGTCTTGCCCACGCAGACCGCGCCGGCGGCCAGCAGGCGTTGGACCGTAGTGCTCGAGCGCTGCGGACGATAGCCAAAGCTCGGACAGGCCGCGGTGGTTGGCATCCCCTCGACATCGATATTGTCCTTCACCGCGAACGGCACGCCCGCCAGGGGCAGTCGCTCCCCGCCGGCCACCCGGTCATCCACCGCGCGCGCCTGGCGCAGCACCTCGCTCTCGCTGGCACGGTGGATGAAGACTTCCGGCTGCACGCTTGCGTACGCGGCGATGCGCGCCAGCGCATCGGCCGCGACATCGACGGCCTTGATCCGACCGGCGTTCACATCGGCGCTGAGTCGAGCCACTCGCAATTCGAGCCTGGCATCACTTGTCATGCTTCCTGCCCCTGCGCTTCCAGCGCGATGATGGCCGCACCCGGATTGATTGCCTGGCGCGGCTGCACATACACCGCACGCACAATGCCAGCCTGCGGCGCCGGTACCTCACATTCCATCTTCATGGCCTCGATGACGGCAATCACCGTGCCGCGTGCGACCCGGTCACCGGGCCGCACATTGACCTTCCAGACATTGCCCCCCAGCGGCGCCTCGAGTACCTCGCTGCCGGCGGGAACCACCGTGGTGATTGCCGCCGCCTCGGCCGGCTCCTGCAGCAGTTCCTCGACCCGCGAGAATTCGTGATTGCGGACCCACGCTTCGCGCTCGGCCTCGAAGGCCGTCTGTCGCTGCGCCTGGAAGGTCGCGATGGCCGGTGAGTTGGCATCCAGGAAACGCCGATAGGCGGCGAGACTGAAGGTCTCGGTCTCGATCCGCACATCGCGCCGGCCCAGCGGAAAGTCGCGACGCCATTCCGTCAGCTCGGCATGGCTGACGGGAAAGAAACGGATCTGGTCGAAGAAGCGCAGCAGCCAGGGCTTGTCTTCGGTGAATGCCTGGGTCTGTTGCCAGGTGTTCCACACCTGCAGGGTGCGGCCGAAAAGCTGGTAGCCGCCCGGGCCTTCCATCCCATAGATGCACAGGTAGGCGCCACCAATGCCCACGACATTCGGCGGCGTCCAGGTCCGCGCCGGGTTGTACTTGGTCGTCACCAGCCGGTGACGGGGGTCGAGCGGGGTGGCCACGGGTGCGCCCAGGTAGACATCGCCCAGTCCCATGACCAGGTAGCGTGCGGCGAAGACAATGTCGCGCACCGCATCGACGGAAGACAATCCATTGATGCGGCGAATGAATTCGATATTGTCCGGGCACCAGGGCGCGTCGCTGCGGACGCTGGCCATGTACTTTTCAATGGTTTCGTAAATGGCCGGGTCGCCCCAGGACAAGGGCAGATGAATGACTCGCGAGGGGATGCTGAAGTCGGTGAGGTCGCCGATCCGGTCCTCGGCATCGGCGAGCGCTTTGAGCAATGCGTCCTGGGCCAGCACCCGGCTGTCGAAGTGCACCTGCAAGGAGCGGATGCCCGGGGTGATGTCGATGACGCCCGGCAGGCCACGACGTTGCAGCTCGAGCATCAGGGCATGAATGCGGATGCGCAGCGTCAGATCGAGCATCAACGGGCCGTACTCGACGAGGATGTGGCGGTCGCCCTGACGCCGATACACCACCTGGGGGCGCTGGCCGTGCGCCGCGGTACTGTCCAGGATGGGGCTGTGCGCTGTTTGAATCCGCGGCGCACTGCGCGCGGGTGCCGCCGACGGCGCAGCAAACAGCGCCTCCATTGCGGCTTCCGCGGCATGCGCCTGGCTGTCGCTGACGACGTCGAAGCGGATGCGGTCCCCCGGGGCCAGCTGTCCGACCTTCCAAAGATCGGCCTGGATCACGACCAGCGGGCACACGAACCCGCCCAGTGACGGGCCGTCGGGCCCCAGGATGATGGGCATGTCGCCGGTGAAGTCGATGGTTCCAATGGCGTAGGCGTTGTCGTGGATGTTCGAGGGATGCAGTCCCGCCTCGCCGCCGTCGCGTCGCGCCCAACGCGGGCGCGGACCGATCAGGCGCACGCCAGTGCGGCTGGAGTTGTAGTGCACCTTCCATGACACGCTGCGCAGCATGTCGATGTCTTCCGGGGCGAAGAAGTCCGGCGCACCGTGCGGGCCGTACAGCACCCGCAGCACCCACTCATGCGTGATCTGCGGTGTCGCAAGCGCAATGGAGTCGGCGGCCGTTGCGGCATTGCTCGGCTCACGCAGTCGCAGCACATCTCCCGCAGCGAGCGCGCGACCGCCGTGGCCGCCAAAGCGGCCCAACGTAAAGGTCGAGCGACTACCGAGGTAGACCGGGACATCGATGCCCCCGGCAAACAGCAGGTAGGCGCGCATGCCAGCCCCGCGGATGCGGCCGAGCTTCAGGGTCTGGCCAGCGCGAATCTGCAGCGGCACGCCGGACTCGACGGCGACACCGTCAACGCCTGCTTCGAGGGGGGCGCCGGTCACACAGATGCGCGCGTCGCGCCGGAACAGCAGCACCGGACCCTGCGCGGTGATCTCCAGGCCCGCGGCATCCGGCGGATTGCCCAGCAGCTGGTTGCCGATGCGAAAGCTCAACGCATCCATCGGGCCGCTGGGCGGTACGCCCACGTCCCAATAGCCCTGACGGCCGGGATGATCCTGCACCGTCGTCGCCAGGCCACCGCTTTGCACGCGTATCGTCTGTGGCACGAACTGAATCGACTGTGCCATGGCGGTGCAGACCTGGCCGCTGACAAACGCCGCACTGCGCACGGCCTGTCGCAGCCATTCAAGATTGGTCTCAAGGCCGTGCAAGGCGGTCTGGTCCAGCGCGCTGTGCATGGCGCGCACCGCGCTGTCCCGATCGCGCGCGGTGACGATGAGCTTGGCCAGCAGGGGGTCGTACCAGGCGCTGACTTCACTGCCGTCGGTCACCCAGGTCTCCACCCGCACGTTGGGTGCGAACTTCACCTGGGATAAGACGCCGCTGCAGGGGCGAAAATCCTGGTCCGGGTCCTCGGCATAGATGCGCGCCTGGATGGCGGCGCCAAAGCTGACATCCCTCCAGGTGTCCAGAAAATCCACCTCACCGGCGGCACCGCGAATCATCCACTCAACGAGGTCCACGCCGGTGATCTGTTCGGTGACGCCGTGCTCGACCTGCAGCCGGGTATTGACCTCGAGGAAGAAGAACTGGTCGCGTTCGGGGTCGTACAGGAATTCCACGGTTCCTGCGGACTGGTAGTGCGCCGCACGACCCAGCCGCAGGGCCGCATCGCGCAGGCTGGCGCGGGTGTCGGCGGGCAGGTGCGGCGCCGGAGCCTCTTCCACCACCTTCTGGTTGCGACGCTGCAGGGAGCAGTCGCGCTCGCCCAGCGCGACCACGCGACCGGCGCCATCACCGAAAATCTGTACTTCGATATGGCGCGCGCGCCGCACGAAGCGCTCCAGATAAACGCCGCCATTGGCGAAATTGCTGCCCGCCAGATGCACGATGGCGCCGAACGCATCGCGCAGCGCAGCGGCGTTTTCGCAGACACGCATGCCGATGCCCCCGCCGCCGGCGGTGGCCTTGAGCATGACCGGGTAGCCGACGCGCTGCGCCGCAAGGACTGCGGCATGCTCATCGTTGAGCAGGTCACTGCCTGCCATGAGCGGCAGGCCGGCCTCACGGGCGATCTCGCGCGCGGTGTGCTTGAGTCCAAAGGCCCGGATATTGGCCGGTGTGGGTCCGATGAAAGTGAGTCCGGCCTGCGCGCAGCGTTCGGCGAACTGCGCGTTCTCGCTGAGGAAGCCGTAGCCCGGATGAATGGCCGTGGCACCGGTGCTGTGGGCGGCCGCGATAATGGCCTCCATGTCCAGGTAGCTTTGTGCGACCGGCGCCGGCCCGATACGCACGGCCTCGTCGGCCTCGCGGACGTGCAACGATCCTAAGTCGGCATCCGAGTACACCGCGACCGAGCCAACCCCCAGGCGGCGCAGGGTGCGGATGATGCGGCAGGCAATCGTGCCGCGATTGGCGATCAGGACCTTGTTGAACATCAGATCTGTCCGGCGATCACCAGGCGCAGGGCCGTCGGATTGAAGCCATTGCAGGGGTTGTTGATTTGCGGACAGTTGGAAACCACGGCGGTCAGATCCATCTGCGCCAGCAGGTCCACGTGCAGCCCGGGAGCCGAAATGCCGTCGACGATCCCCAGGGTGCCGTCCGCTTCGATCGGCACATTCATGAACCAGTTGATATTGGAGACCATGTCGCGCTTGCCGCGCCCGTCGCGCAGATTGGCGCTGAGGAAATTCTCGACACAGGCGTGGTGCGACTGCGTATGGAAGCCGTAACGCAGGGTGTTGCTCTCGCAGCTGCACGCCCCGCCGATGGTGTCGTGGTAGGCGACATCGGTGCCGGTGATCAGCGCCATCGGATTGCCTTCGTTCGAATACAGCATCGAGCCCTGGCGCAGGTACACATTGCGCTGCGCCGCGATGGTGTCCTGGGCGCTGTAGCGCTCGGTGTCATCCGCCGTCGCATACATCAGGAAGTCGGCGGACTGATTGCCTTCCAGATCGATGATGCGCAGCGTCTGGCCCTGGCGCACCCGATGTGACCAGGGCGCGCGCGGCGGCACAATCTCATCCAGGATGATCGATCCCAAGCCGGCCAGCGCATTCATATCCACCTCAGCGACAGAAATAGTCGTCAACATTCAAAAAGGCTCGCAGCCCTTCCGGGGTCGCGTTGCGAATCGGATCGTCCACGGGCGTGGGCTCACCGCGCCAGGCGCTGGCCCGCACCGGCGTCACCGTGTAGCCGGTGCGCGCATCGAGGCGGTGCGGACAGTTCGCCAGCACCACCAACAGATTCATTTCGGCGCGCAGCGTCAGCGTGCGGCCCGGCGCGCACGGGCCGGCCGCAAGCTCGGTGGTGCCATCCGCCGCAATCCGCACACCCTTGAACCAGTTGATGCAGGGGTGGATGTCCTTGCGTCCCAGGCCGAACTTGCTGACCGCAAGAGCGAAGCGGTCGCGGGCATTGGGGTGGGCGCCCCAGTTGTCCCCGTCGCCATACCTTTCGGCATTGGAGCGCGCCGTGGAGGCACCACAGAAGGTATCGTGCGTGCCGGCGCCATCTTCAATGACGCTCATCAGGACCCGGCCCATATCCGAGAGCAGCAATTTGCCCGCTCCCAGGTACGCGTTCCACTGGACCTTGATGGTGTCCGCAACGTTCAAACGCTCGACCGGGCGGTCGGCGTTGAAGACGAGCATGGAGACGCAGGCGTCGCCTTGCAGATCCTGCAGCTGCAGACGCGCACCCCGCCACAGCTCCTTGCCGGCATAGCCACCCGCGCCCAGTGTCGTCTCCCACAGCATGCTGCTGGCGGGCACGCCCGCGGGCCGCGACACCGTGGCACCGGCCGGCAAGGTCGGCATGGCCTGCACCCGGGTGTCGCCCATGGCCCGGGCATGGGCCTGGGCGCCGTGGGGGTCGGCGGTGCCGCTCATCGTCCACCTCGCGCGGAACGCGGAGCAGGGCCCGGGGCCTGCTCGGCGCCGTGCGAATGCAGTGGCGGCAGCAGCGCGGTGGTCGTGACCAGTTTGATCTGCTGCACCCCGCGCACCTTGCGCAGGGCATCACAGAGCGAATGCAGACGCGCCGCCGGACCTTGTACCAGCAGCACCTCCAGGGACTGGTCCTCCTCGAGCAGCACATGCTGCGAGGAGATCACTTCCTTGACGTAGGTCGACTGGGTGTTGGCCAAGGCATGCCGGACGCGGCCACTGTCGGCCTTGTAGATCAGAGTGAGGGTGCCGGCAAGTATCGCCTCGTCACGACTTTCGCTGTGTTCAGCCAGTTCGTGACGTATCAGCTCGGAGATCATCTGGGAGCGGCTGGGGAGGGCGCGCTCGGCGACCATGTCATCCAGCTGCGTGAGCAGCTCGGCCGGTAAGCTGATGCTCAGACGTGCGAGTTGCGGTAATGGATCCACTGGGCGAGCCCCGTGTTATTACTGATATTGAATTCAGTAATACTCCAGGAGACCACTCTCCTGTCAAGGGCGTGCGCAAAAGTGGTGCACTGCCGTGGCAGACGCGCCACGGCAGTGCGGCGTTTTCCGGCTACTAAGGGGTGATGCTCAGGAACACCACTTGGGCAGGTCCCGTGGCGGCCGGTTTCGCGGCGCCGGAGACTTTCACGCCCGGCTTCACCATGGCCGCTGTGCCCGCGTCGATTTTGGTGATGTCCGCATCCGGACCGACCTGGATGGACTGCTGCCCGCCCTTGTAGGTCACATTGATGGTGGCGCTGGCGCCGCCGGACTTGGACTCCACCTGGCCATTCGTCATGGTGGCGACATTGCCATTGGTCATGGTGGTGTTCGGCGGGCCCATGGGATTGTGCCCTTCACCCATGCCGCGCATGGATTCCGGAAAAATATGGCATTCCGTCGCATGCAGCAGCTTGTCGGCGCGCTTGACGGCCGTGCAGCCGACAAACTTGCCCGCGCCCAGGTCGGCCACCGTCCCCTTGCCGCTGATCATGATGTTGGGCTTGTCGGGAAAGGTCAGCGTGACATCACCGCCTTGCTGGGAATGCACCACGAAGCTGTTGCCACTGGAACTGGCCACGGTACCGCCGAAACGGATCAGGCCGGCGAAGGGGTTTGGCGGCGCAGAGGAGGCGGGCGCCTGCGCCAGGCTCAAGCCGGTCGAGGCGGCGCACAGCAGCCCGAAAGCTGCCACCAGGGGTCTCAAGGTCATCGTCCTTCTCCTTCAGGTGCTGCCACGCGCACCGCGTTTTGATGGTGTATATCTCCAGACCGACGAGACCGGTATTTCATTACATCCAGGGTCGCCGAATGAATCCGATGCGAAGAAGGCTGCTGCTCGGCGCGTTCGTAGTGTCCGGTTTCACCGGATTGATCTACGAATCCATCTGGTCCCAGTATCTCAAACTACGTTGCAGGTCTGCTTCGTTTCACCACATCAGATCGTCGGGCACCACGAAGTCCTTGTAGGCCTCGTCCACGACTTCGGAGGTCGTGGCGGCCTGGCCCTGCGCTACCACCGCGCGTGCGTCTCGCTCGCGGATCTTCTCCGCAATTGCCGGGGGCACCAGTTCGTAGCGCCCTTCGCAGCGCACCAGCAGCACCTCCCCGCGGGTGATGCGCTCGCGCAGCGCGGCATCGGCACGGATGCGCCGCACCTTGCCGCCGTCGATGAAGTTGTAGGTCTCTTCAACATCCGGTCGCGCAATGCGGTTTTCACTCACCAGTTCGCGGATCTGGGCGTACAGCGCCTTGCGCTGGGCCTTCTCCTGTTGTTTGCGGTTCAGCTCCTGGTCCCGCGCCGCCTTGGCGTCAGCGTGCTTTTTCGCGGCGATTTCCGCGGGGGTGGGGCCGTTGCGCTGTTCGCGGGGCTGGTGCTTTTGACCCTGGTATTGCTTGCGCTGTGCCTGCCGCTCGGCTTCCTTGACCTGCTGCTCATTGACGAGCCCGGCCTGCAACAACTGCTCACGCAGTGAAAGTGAACTCATAGTCAGTCCCGGGCGGTTCAGGCGAACCGACCGGCCTCGTCAAATGTCAGGCGCGGGTTGCGCGGAAAAAGTTTCTCATCCGTGCCATATCCCAGCGAGCAGATGAAGTTGGAGCGGA
>DATHOA010000085.1:0-34580 GCA_035485475.1 Steroidobacteraceae bacterium
GGACAGCACCAGCGTCTACATCCTGAAGGTCGGTGACCAGCGCTTCACCGTGGCTGCGATGGCCTTCGAGGCGGCGCCCCGGACCGGACAGGTGCGCCTGTACTACCTGCCCGCAAGCCGCAAGGTGGTGAACCTCGAGGCATTCACGGATGGGACACCGACCGCGGCGCCGCGTCCGCTCGCAGAGGCCATCATCGGCAGCTGGCGCAACCATTTCGCCAAGGCCACCTTCACCTCGAACGGACGCGTCACGGCGAGTGTCATGGGTCGCCACTCCACCGGACAGTGGTCGGTCGATACTGAAGGAAGTCTGCATGCCGAGATCGCCGGACGCACGGAGATTGCGCAGGCCAGCGTCAGTGGCGATGAGCTAAGCATCACCCTGAGCGGCAGAGTGGTCACGCTCGCGCGCGAGGTGTAGCTTAGAATGGATCATGGTCTGCGAGGATCGATTGCGTGAATTCGTCCAGGAATTTCCGAAGTCTCGTCTGGTTGACACTCGCCTCCGCACTCGCAGTGCCAGCGATGTCGCTCGCACAATCCCCGCAGACACGTTCGCGCGATGTTCCGGCGAAGGTGCTCGCAGTGCCGACCGACGTGAGCCCTGAGATGCAGGAGATAATCGCTCGTCCACTCAATCCGGACTGGAACGACCAGTGGAAGAGCGCAGCAGAAGCACGCCGCTACGCCGATAAGCAGGCCGCCACCGTGGTCAAGACGATCCCGGGGTTGCTGGAACGGATGCACGTGAAAATGGAAGCATCCACCGTGGGCAACGTGAAGGTGCATGTCATCACACCGGATGATTTCCCGAGCCAAAACCGCAACCGCGTGCTGATCCATGTACATGGTGGCTGCTACGTTCTGTTTCCGGGCGAGTCCGGCACCACCGAGGCCATCATGATGTCCGGGTTCGGACACTTCAAGGTGATCGCCGTGGACTACCGCATGCCACCCGAGGCGTATTTTCCGGCGGCACTCGATGACGCCATGACCGTCTACAAGGCGGTCATCAGGAATACCGATGCGAAGAATGTGGGCATTTTCGGCACTTCGGCTGGTGGGGCCCTGACGCTGGAGATGGTGCTCAAGGCCCGACAGGGCGGCCTGCCAATGCCGGGCGCTATTTCCTCCGGCACGCCGATGGCGGATGTCACCAGGACAGGCGACAGCTTCTACACCAACGAAAAAGTGGACAATGTGCTGGTCTCGCCCAACGGATTCTGCCACGCCGGCACGCTGATTTACGCGCACGGACATGACTTGCACGATCCGCTGCTTTCACCGGTTTACGGCGACATGCACGGCTTCCCACCCACTATCCTGACCACGGGCACCCGCGACCTGCTGTTGAGCAACACCGTGCGCGTGCATCGCAAGCTGCGTGAACTCGGTATTGACGCCGTGCTCAATGTGTTCGAGGCGCTGTCACATGCGCAGTATCAGCTCGATGACCGGGTACCAGAAACCAGGGAAGCCTTCGGCGAGATCGCCGAGTTTTTTGACTCACATCTCGGCCACTAATTTCTCACCAGTCCATTACCGAGTCCCGTACAGTCGATCACCGGCGTCACCCAAGCCGGGAAGAATATAACCGTGATCGTTCAGCTGCTCGTCGATAGCTGCTGTCCATACGCGCACCTCGGGGTGGTGATGGTGTAAATTTGCAAGCCCGACGGGCGTGGCCAGCAGGCACACGTAACGCAATTCGCTGGCGCCGAGCTCCTTCAGGCGATCCACCGCAGCGACGGCCGTGTTGCCGGTCGCGAGCATGGGATCGACCACGATCACCAGCCGCTCCAATAGATCGGAGGGAGCCTTAAAGTAGTACTCCACGGCGGTCAGCGACTTCGGATCACGATAAAGTCCGATATGCGCAACGCGCGCCGAGGGCACCAGGTCCAGCATGCCTTCGAGGAACCCCATTCCGGCACGCAGAATCGGCGCAAACACCAGCTTCTTACCCGCAAGCACCTGGGCCTGCATCGGCAGCATCGGAGTCTCGATCTGTATGGTGTCAAGCGAAAGATCTCGCGTCACCTCGTAACACAGCAACGTAGCGATCTCGCGCATCAGCTGACGAAAGCCATTCGTCGAGGTGGTCTTGTCGCGCATATGTGTGAGCTTGTGCTGCACCAGCGGATGACTCACGGTCGTTACGTTTTGCATCAGAACACCGTCCCATCGCTCAAAACATTGAATGCAGGTCCACCATCAGCGCGCTTCTGCCCTGCAATGAGTCGACCGGCAGCCCAGGTCCCACCTTCAAGTGCACTCGCCAGCGGGAACTGATCTGACCGGAGGCCCAGTCCGGTGGCGACCAGGGGCGCGAGTTGATCGAGCAGCGCCACCGTCAGTGAGCGCCAACCTACTACAAAGGGATCCGCAACCGTATATGTCTTCGCCAAAGCCGCAGGTTCACGAGGATTGAGTATGTTCATGTCGACCATTAAACCGCCGTTTCGATATTCAGCCAGTCCTGTCAACTCGTGCACGTTGGTCACGGCTATTCCTGCATTCTCCAGCGGCTCGATCAACGAGTACGTCAACCACTGCGACAGCTTATGCAAGGGCGCGTAGCCATCCTCCGGATTGACTCCGACCAGTGCGGGATGCGGCCAGCAATCACCTAGCGAAATTCCGCCCAGACGCGGCCGATCCAGCCAAATCGGGCCCAACGCCTCGAGCAGTGTCTCCAGGACCGTGGCGGCGGGCAATCGCCCGTCTATTGTTCGCGCGCGCAGCGCATCGAACAGACCACCGGGTCGCGGCGAGTCCGCGATTGCAAACAGATCTGGCCGCGACTCGACGACGGCACCAAGTCGATTCAACAGTCTCGCGCGTCCTTCCAGTCCAAGCAGTTGGTTGGAATCGCTGACCTGAAATATGCGCTGAAGGGTTCGAATATCGGCACGACCCAGCGCCGCTGCATCGACTCTGAAGGGGTCGTGCGGGTGATCCGCAAGGCCGCCGCTTTCAAACCAGCGAAAACTCGCAAGCGCGAGCCCCTCCGAACGGGCCACATCAAGCCCCGTACCACAATCCTGATAGTGCCATTGTGCGCCCGCCCCCGCATCCAGCAGAACCGAGGTGATTACCAGATCGAAAGCGGCGCGCGCCGCGGCGTCGGCACTTTGCCAATTTGCCCCGACAACGATGCCATTCCACAAGTCGCGGCCGTCGAACACGAAATGCCGCCACCGCGAGTGCACCGGTACATTGAGTCGCGGATAACGCTCGCGAACGACTGCGGCCACAAAATCCGCGGCTGGTGCCAGCCGATCGAGATCGACAATCCAGTCATCCAAGCGTCCATCAAGGGCCAATATTAACATTCGCTCGGCCGCTCTTCGCACCCCGGCTGCGCCCAGCAACACGCTTGCGCCTGATGTCACCGGGCGGTCCGATCGCGTGTCAGTAGTCTTTGATGTCACGTCCCACTACACATGGCGGGCTCTCGCCGTCGTCCGGCCTTTGTGAGTCCGGTGCGAAGTACCCGGCGGCCTTCTTCGCTTCGATTTCGACCATCGCGTCCTGTGGTACGAGGTCCGGCGGAAGCGCGATCCGTTCGCCAATCTCAATGCCGGCGGCGATAAGCGCATCGTATTTGAGATTCGACATCGACACGAGGCGGTCGATGCGGGTGATACCGAGCCAATGAAGGGCATCTGGCATGAGCTGTTGGAAGCGTGCGTCCTGTACGCCTGCGACGCACTCTGTGCGCGCAAAGTACGTTGCGGCCTGATCGCCACCAGGCTGACGCTTGCGCGCGTTGTATACCAGAAATTTCGTAACTTCACCGAGCGCCCGCCCCTCCTTGCGGTTGTAGACGATCAATCCGGCGCCGCCCGCCTGAGCCGAGCGAATGCACTCCTCGACGCCGTGCGTGAGATAGGGGCGGCACGTGCAGATATCCGAACCAAATACATCCGAGCCATTGCACTCATCGTGAATTCGACACGTCAGTGAGCGTGCCGGGTCACAGATCGCTGCCGGGTCACCAAAGATGTACAGCGTGGTACCCCCGATCGGTGGCAGGAAGACATGCAAGTCGTGGCGTGTGACCAGCTCCGGATACATGCCGGCAGTCTGCTCGAACAAGGTTCGACGCAGCGAACTCTCCGTTACGCCAAAGCGCGCCGCAACTCCCGGCAGGTGCCATACAGGATCGATGGCGGCCTTGATCACACCAACTTCACCGCCCTCGCGAACCACCACGCCGTCCTCGCGGATTCTGCCCTGCCCAATGGCCTCACGAATCTCAGGCAGCATCAGACGTGCCTTGGTAATGGCAATCGTCGGACGAATATCCAGCCCGTCCTCGATTTCGCAACGGAAGTCTTCAGTCACTCGATGCCCCCAAGGGTCGAGCGAAACGATCGTATCCGGCCCCACCCATTGACGATGCGGACCGATCTCGATCAGTGGCCCCGTGTCCTTCAGGTCGGGCCTGGCCTCCGGATCCAGCGTGCCGGATGAAACCGCGAGGGCGCGGTAGACCGAATAGGCGCCGCCGTGTGCGCCGATCACATTGCGATGAACGCGCGCCGTGGTCGAGCCAATCACTGCGCCGCGCATGTCTATGGTCGCCGCACCCCATTCGATGGGATATCTATGCGGCTTGTCCCCCGAAGGGTGCGACGTCAAGCGTATGTGACCTGGAGGATTCTTCGTCATTCTGGAGGGACGCCGTGGACGGACATCCCGACGGTAATCTACCCGAGCGTCGCCCGGAAGTGCGCCAACGCACACTTGGGTGCCGGCTACAGGCGCAAGCACCCGGCTAAACGCGCGCCCCCATGATCGAAACTGCGGAGGAGTCCGGCACTTCGGGACGTTATGCCTTATACATCAATGACTTAACCTGCCATCAGCAGCGACGCGTGCTATTCCTCCCAGCGAAAGCGCCAGATCGCGATCAGCAGGCAGATCGCGGCGCTGCCGATCAGCACGAGGGTGGGGAGCACGGCGGCGTCGAACGGCAAGCCGCGCCAGGTGGCACCGTCCAGACCATCCACGGCCCAGCGCGTGGGCACGTAGCGCGAGGCATCCTGCAACCAGCGCGGGAACACGAAGGCGGGCACCCATGCGCCGCCGACCATCACCAGCAGTAGCGTGGCCATCGTCGCGAGACTTCGCGTGGTCGATGCGCTGCGACCAATCGTGGCCAGCATCAGTCCGAAAGTGGCGTTGAGCAGGCAAAAGGAGATGCCCACGGCAATGAAGGCGCCCCAGCTGCCTTCCATGCGTACTTTGAACAACAGCATTGCCGCGACATAGATGGCGGCGATCTGAAACAGGCTGATGAGCGTCGTGGTCAGCGCGCGCGCCAGCATGAACTCGCTCCTGCTAAGGGGAGCCGAGCGCAGCCGCTGCCAGATCCCGCGTTGGCGCGTCAGCAGCAGCAGTACACCGGCATCGATGCCCGCGAACAGGATGAATTGTACCGCCATGCCGGCAAAGGAATGCGCGTAGCTGTTGTAGGGGGTGTTGTCGCGCGCCGTGACCGAGGTCGAAGCCACGGTGTATGGGATGCTCAACCCGAATTGGTGCTGTTCGGCGTTGCTCGCACTGCTCCCCGAACTGCTGGCCGCCGCAGCGTCCGCGGCGGCCCGATCGTTCAGCGTGCGCGCGGCGCTGAGCAGTGACCTGAGATCCGTCCGCAGCGGGGTCTGTTCCAGCTTGTCGAGCTGTTGAAGGTAATTATCGATCGTCTTGCGACCGTACTCCCCGCTGAATGCCTCCTTCGAGATTTCCTGCATCGAATATTGGGCGAGCAGCCCCTGAATCACCCGCGCACCGGTGCTTTGGCTCGGGTCCACCAGTAGCTCCACCCGCGGCTTGTTCACACCGCTAAACAGCGATTTGGTGGCTTGCTCGCCAAAGCCCTGCGGGAATACGGCCGCCGCATTTTGCTTGCCGCTCTTTACCTGCTCGCGGGCGGTGACGCGGCCTGATGTGCTGACCTGCAGTAGCGGGTCGGAGGCAAGATCGGCGGCGATGGCCTGCGAGACCCTGCTACGGTCTTCGTCGACCACGGCGATGGGTATTTTCCCCTGCTCCCCGCTCTGGTCGGCGCCGCCGAAGATGCGCCCAAAGAAAGCGGCTATCAGAATCGGCACCAGCACGCCCACGATCACCGCGCGGCGATCGGCGAAGTACAGGCGCAGGTCATTGCGAATCAGTGCCCGAATGGCCACGGTGTTCATGACTCAGCTCCGTCGCGTAGCGCACGCCCCGTGAGCTGCATGAAGGCCGCTTCCAGGTTGGTGTACTGCTGCTTGAAGTAGGCGACCGTTTCGTTGGCCAGGATCTGCCCGTGGTCGAGGATCAAAACGCGGTCGCAGAGGCGTTCGGCTTCCTCCATGTAGTGGGTGGTATAGACCAGTGTCTTGCCACGGCGCTTGAGTTCCTCGAGATTGTCGAAGATCGCGTTGCGTGACTGTGGATCAACGCCGACCGTGGGCTCATCCAGCAGGATCAGATCCGGCTCATGCAGCAGCGCGCCGGCGATGTTGAGACGTCGCTTCATGCCGCCACTGAAGGTCTTGACGCGATCGGCGCTGCGGTCCGCCAAACCGACCAGCGCGAGCGCCGCCTTGGCGCGCTGCTGCAGCTGCGCGGCGCCCAGGCCATAGAGTCCGCCGAAGAGCTGCAGATTGGCCCACGCGGACAGTTCCTCGTACAGCGCCAGGTCCTGCGGCACCAGCCCCACGCGACGCTTCAATGCATTGGTGTCCTGCGCAAGGCTGACGCCGCCCAGACTTACCGCGCCGCTGTCGGGCCTTGATATGCCGCTGATCATGGCGATCGCAGTCGTCTTACCCGCGCCGTTGGGTCCCAGCAATCCCACCGTCTCGCCCTGCGCGACATTGAAACTGATGGCATTCACCGCCACTCGCTCGCCGTAGCGCTTGGATATGCGATCAACTTGGAGCATCGGTGATGTCCCGTAGGTATTGGACGTGACTTTCGAACGCGCGGCGCCCGCTGCGAGTTAGTGCTATGCGCGTACGCGGCTTCTTGCCAACGAAGGATTTCTCAATCACGACATAACCGGCATTCTCGAGCACGCTGAGGTGCGTGCCCAGGTTGCCGGGCGTGACGCTGAGCAGCTTGCGCAGCTCGGTGAACTCGAGCATTGTCGCCCCGCGCAGCGCATTGAGCGTTGCCATGATTTTCAGACGCGTGGGCTGGTGAATCAGCTCATTCACAAGCGCCGCAGCCACAGTCCGCCGCCCATCAGCGCGCCGCCGGAGACGCAGCCCATGTAGAGGAAATAGTGGCTGTGCACGCCGTAGTAACCGAACAGGATCAGGACTGTCGCGGTCAGCCCAATGGCGAACAGACGCCAGCCCGTCCAGGCGCCAATCGCCATATACAGGAACGTCCAGAACATCGACAAAAACGTGTCCTGTTGGCGGCCGTCCGCCGGCTCCAGCACAGCGATCGCGGCTACCTGGAAAGCCACTATCACCAGGAAGCACACGATCCAGCGCCAACCCTGTCCCGGTCGCCTGCCGGGGGCGGCGTGTGCAGCAATTGCCGCTTGCAGGCGCCAGGTCAGCCAGCCACTGCCGATCACGCCGAACAGCGTCAGCACCAGCCAGATCGTCCCGGATTGCGCCGGCGCAAGATCCGACACACTGTTTGCCAGTAACCAGATGGCACCCCACAGGATCATAAAGGGTGCAAAGCGCCGGTAGCGTTGCAATCGGGTACTGCGTTCGCCCGCAGCATCGATCGACGCCAGCGCCCGGGCCGCCTCGCTTTTATCAATCTCCATTGGAGACTACTCTATACCAAAGAGTAGTCGGTGTAAATGAACGTGCGACCGTCATTGGCCGGCGCGGCGAGCGGGATTCGAGTGGGCTCAGGCTCCCATCAGGGATTGACACCAATCTGCTGCGCGAACTTCGGCAGATCGGGGGCGAGCGCTTTGGCTGCGGCGATATCCGCCTCTGCCTTCGCGTTCAGTCCCTTGCGCAGCTCGGCAATGCCGCGCCCATACAGTGACCATGCGATTTTCGGATTGATCTTCAGCGCCGCGTCGTAATCGGCGATCGCCTTGTCGACCTGATTGCGACGCAGGTTCACCAGTCCACGGCTATCCAGAAGATTCGCGGCTTGAGGATTCAGTCGCAGCCCGGCATTGCAGTCACGCAGTGCCTGGTCCAAATCCTCTCCGAGCACGGCACGCGCCCAACATCGCTCGTTGTACGCTCCCACGACGCGCGGATCCTGATCGTGGACCGGTATCCACAGATTCGTCTGGGTGATGACTTGCGCTGGATGATCCAGGCGCCCATAGAGCATGGCCAGCGTGAGGCGTAGATCCGACTGCTTTGGCACCAAACGATCGACAGCGTCCAGGTCTGCCAGCGCGCCTAAGGTATCGCGCTTGGAGCGGCGATAATCCGCGCGCGTCACCAGCGCTTCCACGTAGTCGGGATTGAGGGTGATTGCCTTGTCTATGTCGTTTGCGGCTGGCACGGGCTGGCGCAATTGCAACTCGACCAGCGCACGCTGGTAGAGGTAACTGGCCGTGCCCGGTGAAAGCTCCACCGCACGATTGAAGTCCTGCAGCGCATGGTCAAAATCGCGCCGGGCGGCAGAAGCGGCCGCGCGGCGCGCCAGCTCCGGAGCATTTGTGAGCGAGGTCTCCGAGATTTCACCCGGCGGCGCGCTGCTCGCCTGGTCCGCGGACAGTGGCGGTGCAGACGATTCTGCAGTCGCTGCAGAATCGGCGGGCGGGTTTTTCCGCGCGTTCAGGGCAAATACGGGGCCGCCATTGTAAGTAAAGTAAAGCTTGCGCTGACTGTTCGCGACGTACACCCGATGTGACAGGAAGAAGTCATCACCCAGCAGCATGTCAAAGATGCCGAGGTCCCCGAGCCGCAGACGCGCACCGTGAATCTCCTCGTCACCGATCTTCAGTACCGGAAAGGTAGCGATCCAGGTCTGGACAGGTTTGCGCCCGATACCGATGGTAAACCCAGCCGATTCAACTTTGGGGTCCCCGGGCTTTACGCCCGCGGCGGCCGCGGCGCGCAAGCCAACGATGGACGTCGAGGCCCCCGTGTCAAACAAGACGCGGATCTTCGCGCCGTTGAGATTGACCCTGCCCGTGGTGTATGGCTCCTGGGGGGTCGTCTCTTCGATCTCCATCTCATTGTACGGCTCACCTGGTTTGACCCAATACGCCAGATCGGTGTGCTTGCAGTCTTCGGGTTTGAGCAGACTCAAGCTGCCTTTCGCCAGGTCGTACTCGATGTCGGCGACGCGCAGAATGTTCTGGCCGAGAAGGCCCACCGTGCCCCGGCCCGGTTCGCTGCCACCTACTATGAAATCGATGTTGTGGAGCGGAACCGTGAAAATCGTGAAGATCTTCACTGTGGTCAGCGCGACTCCTGCGGTGCCGCCAACCCCTCGGACGAACATTCCCGGGGCTCGCTTATAGTCCAGGTGCAACTGGTACTGTTGGGCAGCCGCGGGAGTCAGCATGCTCCAGAAGGCGCCGCTGTCGAGCGTGAAGAGTGCAGGACTGCCGTTGATCTGCGCTTCGACGGTCGGCCGCAGACCATCCATGGTGATCGGAACCGATGCGAGCCGAACCACCTTGCAACCGCCCGCCGCATGCGCAAGGAGCGGCACAGCGACCAACATCGAGACGATCCGCAGCGCAATGCGATGCATGAAGAACCCCTCTGGCTCGCGGGCGCGATCGGCGCATAGCATAGCCCATCGCCCCACGCGCCGGCATCACTCGTCGCGCAGTGCCTTGGCGGGCTTCGCCCGGGCGAGTGTCATCGAGTGCGCGCCGATTGTCAGCAACGCGACGCCGATCGCCATGGCTCCCGTGGCAGCGAAGACCCAGGGCTGAAGCTCGATATGGTAGGCAAAGCCGCGCAGCCAATGGGTCATCAAGTATGCAGCCGCGGCCCAGGCGATGACGGCCGCCCACAGCACGGGTTTGGTGAACTGCCACAGCAGCAGCCGCACGATGTGCCCGGTGTCCGCGCCCATGGCCTTGCGCACGCCGATCTCCTTGGTGCGCCGCTCCGCAGTGAACGCCGCCAGACCCAGCAGTCCCAGGCAGGCGATCAGGACGGTCAGCGCGGAGAAGATTCCAAACAGCTGGGACCGCCGCGTAATGTCCAGGTAGACCTCCTCCATGTGCTGATCAAGAAAGAACCGATTGATGGGCTTGGCGTTGCCGGCGGCCGCCCACAATCCATCGATCGCCGCCAGTGTCCGAGGCACATCGTGGCCGCTGAGCTTGACGTTCAGAATGTCAAAGGACGATGGCAGGACGACGTAGAACATCGGCGGCACTGTCTTGCGAACAGTGTCGAGGGAGAAATCCGGCACCACCCCGATCACCTCGAGCGGACGGCCGCTGGCAAACAGCTGGCTGCCGATTGCCTGCTCGGGCGAGTGGAACCCGGCCAGGCGCACGGCGGCCTGGTTGAGCACCAACCGGCCGAGCGGCTTCGCTGCGGGATCTGCGCTGGCCTTCCTTCCCAGCGCGTCCATCAGATCCTGCGTTACCGAGTCGCCGCCGTGGTCGCGGGAGAAAAAGCGGCCGGCCAACGGGCGCAGGCCGTACAGCTCAAAGAACCCATAGTCGACGGAAATTCCATCAATCAAAACTGGCCTGCCATCCGGGAGCCGAAGCCCCCAATGGGCGTTGACGCGCAGACTCAACGCGGCCGACCAGGCGCAGGCAGCTGCTGTGACCCCCTGGAGCCGGCGAACCTCCTGCGGAAAAGCGCCCGTGCAAGGTGTCCAGATCACCACAGTCTGGTCCTTCTGCACCCGCAGAGCCTCATTCAAGGCATAGTGAACCTGCTCATAAATGACGAGGCTGGCGATGGTGAGCGTGATCAGAACGGCGAATTGCACCGTGACCAAGACCTGGCGCAGACGGCCCGCGCCGCGGGCGGCACCCATGGCCCGCTTGAGGACCGTCACGGGAGCGAAGGCGGACAGGACCAGCGCCGGGTAGACGCCCGCCAGCACGCCGAACAGGCTGGTCACGCCGAGCAGCGCGGCGAGCAGGACGGGGTCGCGCCAGTATGGGAATTCGATGGTCCGACCTACAAACGCGTTGAAGCGCGGCAGCAGCAACTCCACCAGGGTGATCGCCAGGATCATCGAAAGCGCCGCGTAGAGTACGCTCTCACCGATGAATTGGACGATGAGCTGGCTGCGCAATGCACCGGCTGCCTTGCGCACTGCGACTTCCACGGCGCGCCGCGCACTGCGCGCCGTCATCAGGTTCACGAAATTGATGCCCGCGACCAGCAGCACCAATGCGCCAACCAGTGACAGAGTGTCAAGCGTCGCGACGTCGGCGCGTGGGCGCATGGACTGCTCGGTGGCGGGCGTGAGGTGAATGCGGTCGAACCGCACGAGTTCCAGAGAGCCGTGGTAATAGTGCGCAAGGACCGGATCGTGACGTTCGAGAAAGCCCGGCAGTGCCTGCTGAAGTGGCGCCACGGGAGCGCCCGGGGCCATGCGCAAGTAGGTATACACCAGATCGGGTAGGGCGGCCGTATTCGGATCCGCGTCCAGGTTCCGCAGCTCCGAAACTGCGCCTCGACCGGAAAGAATGATCTGCAGGTCCAGATGGGTATTGGCGGGCAGGTCCTCCAACACCGCGGTCACCCGCATCGGATAGCGGCGATTGATATCATCGGGATGAGTGCCCGTAATCTCGAGCACCTCGCCGATCGGATCGTCCCTGCCAAAGTATCTGCGCGCCATGCCGCGGGTCAGGACCACGCCCTCGGGGGACTGCAGTGCGGTTTTCAGGTCCCCTGCCAGGGCATGCAGGGGCAGCAGATCGAATACGTTGGGGTCGGCCCAGTACACATTCTCGTCCGCTTCGGTCTGTCCGTGGCGCAGTGTGCGGCGGTCCGGGCACAGCCTTGTCACCGCCTCGATTGCCGGGAAATCCAGCTTGATCTGCGTCGCGAATTCGTGCTGGATTGTCGGCGTTGCGAGCAGACTCTGTCCGGGAATGCGCAGGTGCTCCGACAGCAGATAGGTGCGATCGTGATTCGGGAGGAACCGGTCGTAGCTCAGCTCATTGCGGACATACAGGTATATGAAAGTCGCCGCAGCGAAGCCGAGGGCGAGGCCTGCGACGTTGATGGTCGCGTGCAGCCGATTGCGTGCGAGGTTCCTCAGCGCCGCAATGAAGTAGTTCCTGAGCATAGGTTTGCGGACAGTGTAGTCGGCTGCCCGGATGACAAAAATCCCCGAGTATTCAACCGCTTAATAATCTGTTACCGCTTTTCGCGAGCCGCACACTGTCCGGAATCGAACAGTCAGTCAGTGCAGGTGCATTGCAACATACGATTTCGAGATGCCCAAAAGCCGCTCCTTCTTGATTGAAGCATCTGGAAACAGGGTCTTCAATTGCGGCACGCTCAAGACCCTGGTTTCTTCAATCATCTCCGTCCAATCGGGTAATTTTTTTCTCCATCGCACCTTGAAATAAGCCTGCACCGACGCCGGGTAGAACCACCAGAATGGCATGCCACTGTGGGCCTCGATCGGAAAGTACTTGGAAGGCGTTTGCACCCAGTAGGAACGACCCAAGCGCCGCACCTCGTGGGCGAATTGCGCCTGCTTCGTCTCGTCGCCGACATGCTCGATCACGCTGTTGCTGAAGACCAAATCGAAACTGGCGTCGGCAAATCCTGCGACATTGCACGCGTCACCTTCGACATACGTAAAGTTGTGGTGCGACGGATAGTGCTGCTGCGCGATGCCCGGCAGATTCAGGATCGTGATATCCAGCTTGTTGTTCACGCTCGACCAGATCATTGGTTGGCCGCCCAGGTCAAGAATCTTTGAGTTCTCCCTGAGATTCATATTCTTGACGAAAGCCGCCATCCGGCGTTTGCGCATGATCGACTGAAAGGGGCGCATTCCCGAATAAAAAAGGGTGGTACGCAGGTACTTCAGATGGACCAGAAGTCGAGGGTATGCCATGGCTGGATTTGCTCCGCGGACACCGAAGTCTACGCCGAGCCGGGAAGCCGAAGCTGTAAGCGCTTTCCGACACTACTACTCTCTTAACTTCTCACCCAAAGCGACACCCAGCACTTTCTCAGACGCGCTGGGGGGCCATCCCGCCTCGTCCGAGACCATCGATTCGCCTTCCACAATAGTATTCTCAAGGCGACCGAGTCCGTCGACCTCCACCACAACGATGTCGCCGGGCTGGACGGGTCGTGAATTCGCCGGCGTACCGGTCATGATCAAATCACCCGGGACCAGCGTCATCATTCGGGCCAGATCCGTGAGCAGATAGGCCATATCCCAAATCATTCCGTCCAGGCTCGACTCCTGAACGACCTGCCCGTTGACGTAGGTCCGCAGCATCTGTCCGGCCGGTTGCCAGCCGCGCACCAATCCCGGCCCGACCAACCCGAGCGTATCCGCGCCCTTGACCCTGACCATCGAGCCACGATCCGCATCGCGAAAGTCATGCAGCGCGTAGTCGTTGGCCAAGGTGTAGCCGGCGATGTAGTCCTGCGCCTCGGCCCGACGTATGTTGCGGGCGGTGCGCCCGACGATAATAGCCACCTCCCCTTCATAGTTCAGAAATCGACAGCCCCGCGGTCGTATCACGGCACTGCGATGTCCAACCAGGCACGAGGGCGGCTTGTAGAAGTAGTTCGGCGCCGGACCGGCGGTGGTCTTCAGCTCCGCCACCCGGTTGCGGTAGTTCAAGTGCGCGCAGAGGATCTTGCTCGGCTCAACCGGCGGTAGATGCACGGCCTGATCGCACTCGATTTGCCGACCATCCTGGGCGACCAACAGGTTCCCTTGGCGCTGCATCTCCACGATACCGCCGTCAAGCACAATGCGACGGGTTTCCGACATCAGCGTACTCACGGTGCCGTGAGCGGATAGCCGCGGCCGGCATAGTCGAAGCCGCCCAACTCGAGCTGCTTCAGTGCGGGGTCCTGCGGGGAGGCGTAATAGGCCCGAATCTCTTCAATGAGCCCCCGGGCGCTGAACACATACCATTCGTCGCCGCGCAGCACGATCGCGGGCACACGCTTGAAATGCGTCCATTCGATGACGGCGCGCCGCGAGCGTGGATCACACAGCACCTGATCCACGGTCCAATGCGAGCCGAGGTTCTTGACCGCGGCACTCCACTTTGCACCGATCGTGCGAGCACCGCGGAACGGGCCCGCATAAGTGCCCGGTGGAAAATAATGCACTGCATCAGGTTCGAAGTTGGCGGCCACGCGCTCGATGTCACCCGAATTGCAATCATCGAAATAGCCTCGAATCCGGGACTCCATGGCCTCCCAGCTCAATCCCCCGGTGGTCTCGTTTGCGGACATTACGCAGCCCCCGTCATCATGGCGGCCGCCACATTGCTTTTGGCTGAAACCGGCGGCGTGGGCAGCCACGACTCACCGCGCATGAGTACGAAGGTGTAGGCCATGCTGTACCAGGTGCCGTGAACGTCAGCATCTGGAGCCGGCTCCTGGTCGTGCCGAACGTAGTGCCCGATGGCGTTCGTGGTCACACCGAATTGGGCATCGGAAGCCAGGTTTTCATCGTCATCCGCATACACCTGGGAGGCGATGGTCTTGAAGCCCTCCTTGTAGACGAGCGCGTGCAGATGCGCGGGTCGGAAGGGATGACGGTGCTGCACGTTGAGCAGCTTCTCGGTCGGCCCACCGGCGGGCACCGGGTAGCCCGAGGGTTTGATGGTGCGATAATTGAAAATACCCCGCTCATCGGTCGTGAACCGACCCCGCAGATTCCAATCTGCCTGGCTCGGATCCTGATTCTCATACAAGCCCTTGGTGGAGGCATGCCACACATCCACGTGTGCGCCGATGATCGGCCTGCCCTCCGTGTCGACCACGTGGCCGGTAAAGAACAAGGCGGCGCCGGGCGTCGGCGAGCGAACGATCGAACCCCCGTTCGCAACGTGCGGTGCATCCTTGCGCCAGAACGGACCGAGCAGGTTGGCCGTGGTGCCCGCATTGTTCATCATGCACACCAGCGTCGACAGGCCAAGCGAGCCCGCAATCAGGCGCGTCTCGTTGTGGCTATCGTTCGTGAGCCTTCCGAGGGCTGTCACGAGATTGATTGCGGAATTGAATTCCGCTTCGGTAAGGCGCACTTCCCGTGCAAATCCGTGCAGGTGTTTGATCAGCGACTGAATGATCTGCTTGACGCGCAGATCCTCAATACGCTGAGTCTCACTCAGCACCGCCTCGGTGACCTGGTCTTCACGCTCAATGATCATTGCGGACCGCTCCATAGCCTGCGCGCCACCCCTTGGTGCGCCGCAAGGAGCGTAGCACAGGCGTGTGGTATGTTCCGACGCACACTCCCGCCAGTACACCAAAGTGAGGGATCGCCTATGGACGCCGCGCTGACCGCCGACGTATTCGCAGCGGCCGATGTTTCGGCCGTTACCCAGCTGGTGCTCACGGAGCGTGAAAGCCGTGATCTTGGACGCTGGGAGCGGCTGGGAGCCTGCTACTTGCCCGACTCGCACGTAGAAATCAGTTGGATATCCGGCACGGGAGCGCAGTTCGTGGCGGGCTCTATCGAGATGGCGCGTCGCGGGGTGAAGGCTCGCCATCGCCTTGGACCGGTTCTGGTGCGCTTGAACGGCGCGCGCGCCCTCGCCACTCTTGCGGGGGTCATCGACATCCCCGGCGAGATCGAAGGCGTGGAGTTCTGCCTGTCTAGCCACGCCCGGTTTCTCTATCCGGTGGAGCGCCGAGACGGACATTGGGGCCTGATGGGTTTCTACGGCATTTATGTGCGCGACGAAATCATCACTCGTGTCCCCGGTCAACACCTGCCCATTCGCGCACCGGAGCTGGCAGGCTTTCGCCCTTCCTACCGCATGTTGTCCTGGTTGTTGACGCGACAAGGCGGTTATGTCGTGAATAACGATCTACCCGGAGTCGATCGGCCGGAGGCGGCGGAGGCACTGGAGCAAAAACTGCTTGCATGGGTTGGGGTGCAGGCTTAGGTTCCGACGATGTTCAACTCGATTGCAACTGGCCTTGCGGCCGCCCTCCTCCTCAGCGCTTGCGGCAAGAATGATGCCCCGGCGCCAGCGCCCGCGCCGCAAGCCTCCTCCCCGGCCGCCCAGGTTGACCTCGCCCGCCTGCAACGCATCGATCAGGAGCCCGGTGCGTGGCTGACGAGCGGCCGTGACGCCGGCAATACGCACTATTCGCCCCTGGACCAAATCAACCGACTGACGGCAACCCGGCTGGGCTTCGCCTGGGAACTCAAGACCGGTACCAATCGCGGCATGGAGGCGACACCGATCGTCGTCGACGGCGTGATGTACACCTCCGGCGTCGCGGGCCGGGTATATGCGCTGGATGCAGCAACCGGGCACTTGCTTTGGCAGTTCGCGCCGCCGCTGAAACTGAAGAACGCCCGCGGCAGTTGCTGCGACCTCGTCAACCGGGGCGTCGCGGTCTGGAAGGGCAGGATCTACGTGGGCTCTTTCGAGGGCACCCTGTATGCATTGGACGCGAAGGACGGCACCATTCGCTGGCAGGCGGACACCATCGAACACGGGCGCGCGTACTCCATCACGGGTGCACCGCAGATCGCAGGAAAGGTGGTTGTGATCGGCAACGGCGGCGCCGAGTTTGACTCGCGCGGCTACGTGTCCGCCTATGACCTGGAGACCGGCCGGCTCGCCTGGCGCTTCTACACGGTGCCGGGCGATGCCAAGACGCCTTACGAGAGCAAGGCGTTGGCAATGGCGGCAAAGAGCTGGGACCCCAATCGTGACTTCAGCGGCGGCGGCGGCGGCAACGCATGGGATGCCATCGCCTATGACCCGAAAACAAATCTGGTCTATTTCGGCACGGGTAATGGCGCGCCGTGGAACAGCGCGTACCGCAGCCCGTCGGGCGGCGACAATCTCTTCATCGCTTCGATCGTCGCCGTGAATGCCGATAGCGGCGAATACGTCTGGCATTATCAGGAGACACCGGGTGACCGCTGGGATTACGACGCCACACCGCCCCTCATGCTGGCGACTCTCAAGATCAATGGCGCACAGCGCGATGTCCTGATGCAGGCGTCGAAGAACGGCTTCTTCTACCTGCTCGACCGCTCCAGCGGTGAGCTGCTGGCCGCGGATAAATTCGTCGACGCCAACTGGGCCACCCACGTCGACCTGAAGACCGGTCGCCCGGCCGAGAACCCGGACAGCGACTACACCAGGGGCAAGCCCGTGATCGTGTTTCCCTCCGGTGTCGGCGGCCACAATTTCAATCCGATGTCGCTTTCGGCCCGGACGGGTCTCGTGTACATCCCGACCGTCCACAGCGGCGAGGCTCTGCTGGCGGCGCCCCGCACACCACACCTGCAGGAGCGTAACAACATCGGAGTGCAGATTGCCTTCGCGACCCAATTGCTCGCGCCTGAAACTCTCCCCGCGGCCCTGAAACCGGTGACGGCGCCAAGCTACCTCAAGAAGGTACCCAGCCTCGATATGCACGCCTCGCTCAAAGCCTGGGATCCGATCGCGCACAAGATCGTCTGGGAGCACAGGTACGCGAGCTTCATGGACCATGGCGGAGTGCTCTCGACGGCCAGCGGTATCGTCATCCAGGGCAGCGTCGATGGGAAGCTGCGGGTTTTCAACGACGAGACGGGCGCCATCATCAAAGAGATCGACACCGGCAGTCCCCTGATCGCCGCGCCGATGACCTACTCATTGCACGGTGTGCAGTACGTCGCGATTCTCGCCGGCAGCGGCGGTGGTGGCTGGAATCTGTGGATGCCGGGCAATGTGGCTGCCATGCGCGGCAATGACAACCGCATACTCGCGTTCCGGCTCGACGGCGGCGCCACGCCGATACCGCCGGAGTTGGGACCGGTTGCGCCGATACCCGAGCCCCCGGCCCAGGTGGGGACGACGGCGGATATCACCGCCGGCGGGGCCCTGTTCGCCCGCAATTGCGGCGGGTGTCATGGCAATGCCGATCGGGCCGCCGTGCCTGACCTGCGCCGCTCCGGATTCATCCATGACGCCGCGGCATTCCAGTCGGTCGTACGGGGCGGATTGCTCGAGAAGGGCGGCATGCCCAGCTGGGATGACCTTCTGAGTGCCGCGGAGGTCGAGCAGATCCGTTCAAACCTGGTATCCGTAGCGCGTGACGCGTACGCCAGGCAGAAGGCCGGGGTCGCGGCTGCCCCGCCGCCCGTGCTGCATGAGGGCCACCCCTAGCCGGCAGGTCACGAAGTTACTTGACCGGCACCCGCCATAGGCCGGCTTGCAGGCCGGATGCGTAGAGTAAATTATGGCCTAAATCATAGGCCATTGTTCCGCCTTGGCCCATCGGCGGATTCTGCATTCGAGTCCAGGTGTGACCCTCGGATTCCGGCGAGCTTAGAAAGCGAATTTCGGTGGGTCGACAAATCCCCTCCATATAGCAAGTACTCTCAAACATCGTCGCTCCGCTGGTCACTAATCCCCCGGTGACAGGCCCCGTATTGGGAACAATCTTCCAGCTTGTGGCCAGGCCATCGGGACTTGTCCAGATCCCATCAGCGCCGTTTACATAAAACGCACCGGTTTTGGTACGAACAACCTGTGATCCTTGAAGATGGCTGGTGGTCATCCCAGGAATCGCCTGCCACGAAGCACCACTGTCAGCGGTCCGCCAAAACCCGTTACTTGCAGAACCCCAAAGCCAGGTTTTTGAGTCATCGAGGAAAAAGATGACCTGCCCTTCACTTCCATTCCATTCGCGACGGCCATCGATGAGTTTCCAGGTCGCACCCCGATTAAAAGTTTCGGCGATGCACGTGGCCGGATGGGGTGCCAAACATGGTTCATGGAACGTCAGCAGAATGTGTGCCGGATCACTTGGGTCAAGCGCAACGACGTTGGCAAAATTGTAAGTAAAGGCGCTCGACAATTTGCGATCAGACGGCGGCCAGATGACATCCCAGTCCAGGCCGCCGTTGACGGACTTGTACAGGGAGTTCGTTCCGTAACCTGAATTGGTATATACGATTTGCGGATTCTGTGGATCAACGGCCATCGTCCAATTCATTCCTCCGTTCACGTCATGGCTGTTTCGCCCGGCGGTCTTGGTCCACGTAGCTCCGCAGTCGGTGGTCTTCCAAACCCCCTGCCACCTGGTTCCCAAGTACAAAGTTCCCGGATTGACCGGATCTACCGCCAAAGCGAATGTCCCCCCACCGTCATGTGCAGTGGACATGCCTGCCTTGACAATGGGCGGTGTGACTTCCTGAAATACCCCAGGTTCCCCAAGATTTTTGCAGGCCGCCAGGTGAGTGGGCGCTACCGGAGGTTTGACCGACTGCGCGCTGCAATATTTGACTGCGCAAAGTCCCAAGGCAGATGCTGCGCAAACCAGCAGCAGGTAGCGAAACAGCGGTCTTGCTTGCACGAAACCTCCCCGCGCGGGCCACGCAACGTCAATGGGCCTCAATCAATATGAACACGATTGAGCTTCGCGCAAGCCGGGCACTTGACCAATATCTTAAGCTCAAGCTCGAACCATGATCGACCGCAGCCGCAGCGCATTCGGTACATGCACTGCGCAGTAGCCAGGCTCAACTCCTCCTCTTGAACCTGTATGCCATTGGATTCCGGCGCCGAAATGCGCACGTCTGAGCGGATCGTTCGGACCTTGCTGAATTGCGCATTTGTTTCTTTCACGACTAACCTCTCCCGGAGCTTTCTGATGCGCTTCCTAGGCGGATGACAGCTGGAATACTTCGGATCGATCTATAGTGGTTTGCACGGAAACCCCCGTTTCTTCTTGTTCTCTTGAAGAATTTACGACCTCCCCCAGATTATGTCAATCGTGGGCTTGGCCGGTCGGGTTCTATCCCGGCTGGCGAGGGATGGAAAATGAGAATGTAGCGCCCGGACCACGGTTTGGCTGCGCCCACAGACGGCCGTTGTGACTCTCGACAATAGCGCGACTGACGCAAAGGCCGATCCCCATGCCGCTGCTCTTGGTGGTGTAGAACGCATCGAACAGTCGGTCCACTCCTTGGGGTTCGAATCCCACCCCCGTATCGCACACGCTCAGTCGCACCCAACCCTCAGCGTCCGGTTCGGTTCTGATCACCAGCTGCCTCGGACGATCATCCACGCCGCTCATCGCCTCTGAGGCGTTCAGGAGCAGGTTCAGGATGACCTGCTGCAGCTGAACCCGATCGCCCTGCACGGACGGTAGGTCGCCGGCTAGCTCCGTGCGCACCATCACTTCACTTCTCTCAAGTTCACTCAGCGATAGCGCAACCACCTCCCGTGTTGCCTCGTTCAAGTCCAGTGATTCAGTCGTCGTGCCTTTTCTGCAAAAAAGCACGCGCAGCCGCTTGACGACCTCCGATGCCCGCTCGGCATCGCGAAGCGTGCGTCTTACGGTTTCCCGCGCTCCCTCGAGGTCTGGAGGATCTGCGGCAAGCATGCGTCGACAGGTGCTGGCGTTCGCAACGATTCCCGCCAGGGGCTGATTGACCTCGTGCGCAATCGCTGCCGTCAGTACTCCAAAGCCCATAACCCGCGCCGCCCGCCCGAGGTCAGCCCGCAGCTTCGCGAGCGCCTCTTCGGTATGTCGGCGATGCGTCACATCCTGGACTGCACCGATATATTCCAACTCACCTTCCTGATTGGAAAATCGGTGCGCAACCATGCGCAGGTACCTGAGCGAGTTGTCAGGCAGGCGTAACCGATGCTCTAACTCAATGTCGCCCACCCCGCTGCGGGCCCGTTGAACCATCCTGTGGAATGCCGGAAGGTCTTCGGAATGGACACGAGCAACGATCCGATCAAGCGTCCACGGAACATCCATCGGGTCAAGTTCGAAGAGCTGATAGAGCTGCCTTGACCCACGTATTTCGTTCGTCCTCACGCGCCAGGAAAAGCCGCACGTCGCACTGAGCTGTTGCGTTGCTTCAAGTAGTGCGGCACTTCGCTTGAGCGCTGCTTCGCTGCGCATTCGCTCACCATCCTCTGGATATCTCTCCCGGTTACCACCGGCCCAAATGCGCGCCGCCATCGACATGCAGCACCTCGCCGGTCACCTGGCTGGCCTCGGTGAGATAGAAGACGGCCTCCGCGATGTCCCTGGCGCTTGAAATCTGGCCAAGGGGTGCCAGTGAGCGCAGGAAATCCTTCGGCGTGTTTTTTTGCAGCGGCGTATCCACGATGCCCGGCGCGACCGCATTCACGCGAATTCCCTGCGGCGCGTATTCCATCGCGAGGCTGCGTGATATTGCGTTGATACCGCCCTTGGTGATCATGGGGACGGATGCCGGGACAGCCGCAAGCGGATGATCGGCGATTGAAGTCGTAATGCTCACCACACTGCCACCGCGCTTTTGCACGAGCATCTTCTTCACGGCCAGCTGCGTGATATGGACAAAGCCATCCAAATTGGTGGCCGACAATGCCCGGAAGTCCTCGAGCGTGTACTCGGTGAAGCGCTTCGAGAAGAATATTCCCGCATTGTTCACCAGGGCATCGACCGCGCCGAAGCGCTTTATCGCCGTACCCACGATCAACTCGGCGGTCGCGGCCAGGCCGATGTCGCCGTCCACGAGCGCCAGCCTATCCGAACGCTGCAGCTCGTTGCTTTGAGTGATTTTGCGCGAATTACCCACCACGTTGTAGCCACGCTCGATGAAAAGGTTCGCCACCGCGGCACCAATGCCCTGAGATGCTCCCGTCACAATGATGGTCTTCTGCTTTGTAGTCACTCGAATCTCCTGCTGCGTTGCCGGGCATTCTCAGGCCGCCCACCGTGACTTATTAGATGGGAAACTTTGGAATCTAATTTCCAAAAACGGTAAAGTCGCCTTCCATGGCGAACCTCGACGACGTCCTGATATTCGTCAAAGTGGCTCAGTTCGAGAGCATCAGTCGCGCCGCCCGCTCGCTGGGCATGCCGATCTCGACGGTGAGCCGGCGGCTATCGATGCTGGAATCGGCCCTCGGGGTGTCGCTCCTGAGGCGTACCACACGACGGGTGACCCTCACTGCGCAGGGACGTGAGTATTTCACTCAGTGCCGCGACCCGATGACCCTCTTGGACGAGGCTGAGCGGGCTTTGACCTTGGGACAGCAGATGCCCGAAGGAATGCTGAGGATTTCCGTTCCCGTCATTCTCGGTCAGACACCCTTCCTGAATTTCCTCTCGGAGTTCCTGAAAACTCATGCCCGGATCCGCATCGACCTGTTCATCACGAATACGTTTCTCGATCTGGTGGCGGAGAACCTGGACGTTGCGATTCGCTTCGGAGAGATGAAGGACTCGAGCGTGGTCGCCACCCGCATCGGCAAGAGCATTCGCTATGTCGTGGCCGCCCCGCAATACCTGAAAGGCCGAAATCCACCCGTCGAGCCTGCGGATCTGACGCAGCATGACTGTGTGATGCTCCATGCCAGGAACAATGAGACTGACTGGGATCTGGTCAACGGTAGAAAAAAAGCACGGGTCCATGTCTCGGGGCCGATATCGAGCCAAGACTTCAATTCGGTCAGCGCCTTCGTGTATCGCGGACACGGGATCGGACTATTGCCATCAACCTACTGTGATGAAGCACTGGCGAGCGGCGCGATCATTCGGCTATTGCCGAAGTGGACCTCCCCGCAAATCCCCGTCTTTGCCGTGTACTCGAATCGGAAATTCCTGCCCTTGAGATTAAGCGCCTTCCTGGAGGCGCTGGCAGCCTGGAAGAGTCCGCTGTGGATCAGGGAATGACCAGGCGTCGAACCTTACGATAATCGATAGTGCCCGATCAGCCGCGTCAGGCTCGTCGCCTGCTCATTCAGCGCCGTCGCCGCGGCGGCTGCCTCTTCGACCAGAGCGGCATTCTGCTGCGTCATGGCGTCCATCGCGGTAACGGCCTTGTTCACCTGCTCGATCCCCGAGGCCTGTTCGCGGCTCGAGTTCGCTATATCGGCGATAACGTCCGTGACCTTCTTCACCCGCAACACGATCTCGCCGAGCACTTCGCCGGACTGGTCGACCAGCTTGGTTCCCTCGTTGACCTTGCGGACCGAGTCCTGAATCAGTGCCTTGATCTCCTTGGCCGCCTCGGCGCTGCGCGAGGCGAGATTGCGCACTTCGGCGGCCACCACCGCGAAGCTTTGGCCTTGTTCGCCAGCCCGTGCCGCTTCGACCGCCGCGTTCAGCGCCAATAGATTCGTCTGGAACGCAATCTCATCGATCACGCCGATCACATCGACGATCTTGTTGCTCGCCGTATTGATTTCGCTCATTGCCGTCACGGCTGCCCCAACGACTTTTCCTCCGCCTTCTGCCTTCTCGCGCGCTGCCACGGCCAGCTGGCTCGCCTGCGCCGCGTTGTTCGCGTTGTTCTTCACCATCGATGTCATCTGCTCCATCGTGGAGCTCGTCTCCTCCAGGCTGGAGGCTTGCACCTCGGTACGGTTACTCAAGGCAAGGCTGCCCCGGGAGATTTCCGCGGCGCCGACCTGGACCGCATTCGAGGTCGTCGACAAACTGGCGACAACTTCCATCATTGCCTGAATCATGGAATTTACCGCCGTGGCGAGCACTTTGAAGTCGCCCAGCTTGTCATTGACGTTCATTCGCGATGTGAGATCACCCTCGACGGCACGTCGCATGACCTGCCCTGTTTCGGCAACCGTCGTCGAAACACTATCAATCAGTTCATTGATGCTTTGCGCGAGCAGGTGCAGATTGCCGCTCTTGCCATCCATCGCGATGCGCCGATCGCTCGCACCGCCGAGCACCGCCTGGATCACCTCCCGGGATTCGCGCACCGCCTCATCCAAAGCCTGCGCCTCGGTGACACGCAGCGTAATGTCGCGCCCGATTCCCACAAGGCCGGTCACCGCACCGCCCGCATCGCGTAACGGTATTTTGGTGGTCTCCAGGCGCACCAGATGGCCCGCCGGATGCCGGCATTCTTCCTCACGCGCCAACAATGGCTTGCCGGAGCGGATTACCGCCTGCTCATCCTCGTGATAACGAGTCGCAAGCTCCCTGGGATGGAAGTCAAAGTCATTCTTGCCCAGCAGTTCACTTGGCGTCTTGGCGCCCATGATGCGCGCTTCGGCGATATTGGCCAACAGGAAGCGGCCATTGACGTCCTTCACGTAAATGAGGTCAGGGAGGTTATCGACGAGGGTTCTCAACATCGCACCCTCACTGGCCGCGGCAATCTTCCTGCTCTGCGATTTGCGCGCAAACAGATACCCCGCCAGGCCAATCACGACCGTGAGAACAATGCCCGATGCGTAAACCACGTAATCACTCATCAGGTATCCTTTGGTCCGGGCGTGTAGCGAGGTTGCAGCTGAATCCCGAGGTCCGCTGCCGCACCTCGAACCCGAATGTCCAGACTCAGAAGCGCCAAGCCTGAAATCGCTGACCGCGCGACCAGCAGCGATGCCAGATGAATGGCATCGGAAGTTCGCACGGGCGACCCGGGAAAGGACTGGCGGGCACGCTCGACCACCTCAGGGCTGATGCGCAGCACCGTCCAGTGTGCGGCGGCAGCAGTCAGATGAGCACGGCGATCGGCGGCATCCGCTTCCGTCAGCTCCCCCAACACTACTGCCCTATGCAGCACCCGCTCGCATTCGATCAGCGTCAAATCCGAGGCGACGACAATTTGCTGTGCAGCCAGTAGTTCGCGGACGCTTGCAGCGGGTTCTTCATCAAGCAGCCATGCCAGGACGGCACTTGATTCCGCATACACGCTCACCGCGAGCCGCGCTCCTCATCGAGCAGCCGCGCAGCGCTCACCGCGCCGCGCCGCTTGCGCGGCAGCGGCCGATAAAGATCGGAATTGCCGGCACAGCCCACGGTGGCAAGGCCGCGCCTGGCGAGCGCCGCCAATCCAGGAGGCATGGAAGGATCCGACCGGTTCGCGCCGGGCGCGGTGAGTTCGGCAACGATCTCGCCACGGTCCGTCACCAGCACGGTTTCGCCGGCGCGGACACGGCGGATGTACTCGCTGAGGCTATTCTTCAGCTCCCGGATGCCGACGGTTCTCATGAACCCAATGTAGCTACATGTGTCTACATAGTCAATGAGCAGCCACGGAGTGTCAGATTTGTCTGTCGCCACCGCATGGATATTCGCCAGCGCTAAACGTCTACCGCCCGACAGCGGCCTCCCGGCAATGGCATTAAGGTCACGATCAGTTTCGTGCCCACCCACCGGTGACATCACCAGGAGCTTCCATGAGAACACCGTTAATCGTCGCCTCAGCTTTACTCGCCATGACAATAGTTGGGGCCAATACCCAAGCACTCGCGGACGACCACGATGGCCATCAATACGTCCATCATGATGAATGGAAAAAGGGCGCGAAGATGCGCGACGAGGACTGGAAGCGTGGCGCGCACGTGGATTACAAAGAGCGGCATCTGCGCGCGCCCCCGCAGGGATATGAATGGCGCGAGGTGGACGGCAACTACGTCCTCGCAGCCGTGGCCACGGGCGTGATCGCATCGGTGGTGGCAGCCGAGATTGCCGCGCATTAAGGGTAATCCGATGGCATTGGATTAGGTGCGCTGGGGGGCCGCAAGCTCCCCAGTCGCTCCGGCTGCGCCCGGTCGCCCCATTCGGTCTATGCTGGATCGACGGACCAACAGGGGGCAGACATGTTCACTGCAGCAATCCAATCGGCTATGGCGACGCTTCTGGTGTGCGGCCTCCTTGCGACAGCGGCGCGGGCTGACGCGCTGCTGGTACTGGAGAAGGACACGCAGACGCTGGCCATCGTTGACCCAACCAGTCTTGCCGTACTCGCCCGCCTACCCGCCGGCCCGGATCCGCATGAAGTGGTGGCCTCCAGCGATGGCTCCCGAGCCTACATCTCGAACTATGGCGGCGAGGGCAGCGCGCTCAACATCCTCTCCCGCATCGATCTGACCACGCGTCAACCCCTCGTACCCATAAGCCTCGGGGCGCTGCATTCGGCCCACGGCCTGGATTTCATCGACGGCAAGCTCTACTTCACGGCCGAAACCAGCAAGGTGATCGGACGCTACGATCCGGCGAGCGGCGCCATTGACTGGGTCCTGGGAACCGGTCAGGACCGCACTCACATGATCCGGGTCGCACCGGATCTGAAGCACATCTACACGACCAACGTGCGCTCCAACTCCGTGTCAATCCTGGAGAGCAGCACGCGCCCCGGGTTCGGGCCGTCTGTGGTGACGCAGTGGAATGAGACCGTGATCCCTGCCGGACGTGGCGCCGAGGGCTTCGATCTCTCACCGGACGGCCGTGAGCTGTGGACTGCGAATGCGCAGGACGGCACGGTGACCGTGATCGACCTGGAGCGCAAGCAGGCGATCGCGACGTTTCCCATTCCGGTGCAGGGTGCCAATCGCCTGAAATTCACGCCCGACGGCCAACACGTGCTGATCTCCGGGCTCGGACGATTCGGCGCACCGCAGGCGGAGCACGTCAACCTGGTAGTCATCGAAGTCGCTTCGCGCAAGACGGTCCGATCCTTGGATCTGGGCGGCGGGGCGGCCGGCATACTCATCGTGCCCGGGATATCAAGGGCCTTCGTGGCCGTCAGCGGGGGCGGCAAAGTGGCCGTAATTGATCTGCACACCTTCGCCCTGACCGGGCAGATCTCGCCCATGGGGCAACCCGACGGCTTGGCCTGGGTTCATCCGGGGCCGAAGAACTGATGCGAAGCAAAAGGCCTGCACGAAATCGCTGATTCCGTGCAGGCCATTACTGCTCACTCGAACGTGTCGCGCGGCATCACCAGATCCAGTGATACCACGATTTCTGCGTCAGCTGATCCTTCTGCGCTTCCTTGTGATTGTTGGCCGTGTTATTGGCCAGTGTACTGGCGGTCAGACGAGTGTTGGTCTTGACCGTTGCCGTCGCGGGCTTGGGCTCATTTCGCGCCACATGCTGCGCCGGAACCGGGTTGCCCTTGCGCATGTCCTGTCCATCACTGCGCAAGTCGTGATGGTCAGCGCGCAGGTCACTGCGATCCTGAGCCATATCACGCCGATCCGTCTGCACGTTGCGATTGTCCTGACGGATGTTGTTGGCGTCGGTGCGGATGGCGCTGCGATCCTGGGAAATATCCTTGTTATCCGCGCGAATATTGCGCTGGTCAGTCGCCACATTATTGGCGTCCGTTCGCATGGCGCTGTGGTCCTGGCGAATGTCCTGCTTGTCGGTACGAATGTCCGAGCGTGCCTGACCGATCGCGCTTTGCTCGTTCACTCCCGCGCGCTGCTCGGCATAGTCTTGCCGCAGATCGCCCCGCTCGGCGTGCAGGTTGGCCTGATCCTGAGCGATGTCGGCCCGATCCGTCCGGATATCGGCGCGGTTCTGATTGATGCTGGATTGATTGGCAGCGATATTCGCCCGATCCTGGCTGATATCAGTACGGTCGGTACGGATATCGGCCCGATTCTGGGCGGCATTGCTTTCATTCGCACTCACGTTCGCCCGGTCCTGGGCGACATTTTCGCGATCCGTCCGAATGTCAGCACGGTTCTCGGCCAAACTGCGCTGATCGGCCCGCGCATCGCCTCGGAGCGTCTGCTCATCGTGGCCAACTTGACCCCTATCGGTCGCGCGGTCGCTCCTGTCGGTCGCCAGATCCTGACGATCTGTTCGGATATCGGTGCGCTCCTGCTTGATGGCGTTCTGTTCGTTGGCGCCGCTTTGCTGCTGGCGGTAGTCCTGATGCAATGTGTGCTCATCAGAGCGCAGGTTGGCGCGATCCTGCGCAATATCCTTGCTGTCCGTGCGGGCATCCGCCTGCTCTTGCTGCAGATTGGACTGAGCGGCGCCGGGACTGGGGCCGGCCTGGCCGGCGGCGGGCGGCGCTGTCTTCGCCGCACCAGGGCTTGCCTGGCCTACGGCCGGAGCCGGCTGCGAGGCGCTGGGGCCCACCGTGCCGATGGCCGGTGCACTGGACTGCGGCTGGGGCTGTGGCAGTGGCTGTGGCTGCGTCTGGGCATAAGCGCCCGACAAGGCCGTACCGAGGATTGATCCCACGGCAAGTGTGATTAGCCTAGTTCGTTTCATAGAACCTCCTTCCATCACTCGAGAGAAGTTGACCGTCACCCTGCGGGTCCGCGGGTCGCGACGGTAGCCGTGCGCGCTATTGATGCGCGGCCGGCGGTGGGGTCGACTGCGAGGACTCGCTCAGTGGTGCCGCGTGTATGACGGCCGGCACCGCTGCCTGCGAGAGCTTCTCCTGGTCCACGAAGGTCTGGACCAAGCCGAAGAACTGACCGTAGAAATCCGGATCGATGATCGTTTCACGTCTGACGGTTCCCAGTACCTTCGCGGAACCGGACGGTAGGGTTAAGGTCGCGGGCCCCACGCCCATGCTGGTCGACTGCTGCATCTTCTGCAGCTGATTCTGCTCGCGCGTCGCCGTCACGAACACGATACTGGTACCGTTTCGGTTGTCGGCGCAGGTGGTCTGCAACCGCGTGGTGATGTTCTCCTTCGGAGTGGGCTGCTGATCCCGTGATCCGGTCATCACGCCGGAGTCGTTCGGACGATCGAGCATATAGCCCTGACTGAGCAGTGCCCGTTTGACACTCCAGCACACGGCGTCTCCGGACCCGGTGAAGTTGCGGCTGAATGGGGCATCCGCCGTGAACTGTCGTGGCGGTGGCCGGTGGGCACACCCGACCAGCAGCGCGGCCGCAACCGCACCCGCACCGGCAAGCTTAAGGGCTGTTGATTTTTGACAGCGCATCGCAACCTCCGCCTTGACCGAATGTTCGGCCGTACGGTCAGTATGACTTTGCGAGGTCGCGGCACTGTCGTCGCCAGCCCCAATGCCGGCGCAAGAACTCTCCCAGATGACCTGTAGGGTCGGGACTACCAATCGCCAGCGTGGGCGCGCCTGTAGTTCGTTAAGACAACTTCAAAATTTGGCGCGGAAGCCGACCTTCCACGTCATACCGAAGGTGTCGAAGTAAACCGGATTCGTTGGGTACCCATTTCCTCCCGGCGCCACCGGCGGACTTTTGTTGAGCAGATTGTCGATCGTGGCGAACACCGTGAAGTGCGAGCCCAGATCGTAGGACCCCGACAGGTTCAGATAGGTCGCAGACGCAACCGAATTATTGTTGATGCTGTTCGGGTTGGTCGTTGCATAGCCGGGGTCACCCGGTGCAATCGGTGCGCCACCAAACGCCGTGATCGCCTCATACGTTCCCGAACCGATGTACCGGACCTGCAATGTCGTGGACAGCGGCCCGTTGTCGTAAGACATGAAGAAATTCGACTGCCAGCGTGGTGAGGTGTTGAAGCCGCCGAATGCCGCCGTCGGACCTGACTGGCCCGCATAGTCAACCGGTGTCGCGCCCAGTCCGGCATCGATCGTCATGTTGTAAAGCAACGAAGTCAGCAGCCGGAACTTGAGGTTGCCGTTCAGATGATTGTTGACTTCGGGCAGCGGCAGCAGGTAGCTGGTTTCGAAGTCCACGCCCCGGGTTTCGAAACTGCCCAGGTTCACCGCCGTGTTGTTGATAATGATGGTCCCGGAGGCCGTATTACCGGCGAACCCCCCCGGATTTGCGAAGGTGATGCGATCACAGAACGCGCTCTGACCTGCATTACACAGGTTGACGATGTTCTGCACGCCCAGGCCAAACGGCGGCCCCGTGATGGGATCGTTGAGGACGATCCGATACCAGTCGGCGGAGAACTGGAACCGCTCGAGGGGACCGGACTTCGGCGCGAATACAATGCCGACCGTAGTGGTATCGGCCTTTTCGGGTACCAGATTGATGTTGCCGCCGGTGAGGGGGGTGACTATCTGACTTTGATTGGTCGCGGGATTGGTGATCGTGCCGAACGGTCCGCCGGCTGTCACGGCGTAGGACTCATACAATTCGCGAAATCCCGCCGCGCGCACGTCGCGCGAACGCGTGCCCCGCAACCGCAACCAGTCGGTCAAATCCCAAATGGAGCTGAGCTTCCAGCTGGGGATCATATGCGAGACCGCCTCGCCGTCAGTCGGGGAACCGGCCGTCTCGTTCTCGTTCTCGTTTTTGGTCTCGCGTACCGCCCCATCAAACTCCAGATACTTGGCGAGCGGCAGATCCTTCAGCACCGGTACGTTGACCTCTCCGTAGCCTTCCTCCACGGAGATCTTCCCCGCGTAGTCGAGGCCGTAGCTGAGAAAATATTCGTCATAAAAAGGCTGATCCTGGAGATCGTGGGTGACCTCGGCAGTATCCTGGCGCACCTCCGCACCGAACGAGGCCTTCACCGGACCTGCGCCGAAGCCGCTGAACAGCTCTCCGCCCACATTGCCCGACACCACTTCCTGCTTGAGCGTGGAGTACTCGACCAGCTTGCGGAAGGCGTACGCCAGCGCCGCCGGGCTGGCATTGCCACTGCCGAAGAGATTCAGCGGCACGCAACCCGCGGCCGCGGCAGCGTAGGCGGCTGGATAGTAAGTCGGATCGGTGGCCCGGCATACCACCGGGTTGCTCGTGCTCACCGGAAGGGCCGGATTCTGCGGGACGGCGTCCAGCGCATACTGCAGGAAAGTGCCCACCACGTTGTTGAACAAAGCCTGGTCGTTCTTGTTCTGGCCCCACTCGAAGTACGTATCCCAGGTCCAGGTCGGGGAGATCGTGCCCTTCAACCCGCCGGTGAGTCGCACGACATCATTGTTGGTCTGGTTGCGGGCCGGATCGATGGCATTCATGTTGTAGCCCAACAGCGCGCCACCGATTGAGTTCCCGCAGGGAAATGTAGCCGGAGCGCACAATGGGGGCGGGATCGGTCCGGAGGGTATCAGCGCATTCGCACCACCGGGCTTGAACTGGGCCGGCAGGTAGGCGTTGTCAGGCGCAATGTAGCTGCTCAGCGGCACGAAGGCGCCAGCGCCGACCTCCAGTGCAATCGGGCCAATGGCGCCATTGGCAACGGGATTCACTGCCTCACTCTTCGCGTAAGAGACCTGCAGGAAGGAACTCACATTGTCGTTGATCTTGAAATCCAGGTCCGCGAGACCCGTGTAGCGCTTGACCGCCGGTCGTAGTGTGGTGCCGTCATAGGCGCCCACGCCGGTGGCGCCGGCGCCCTGACTGAACCCGAAGACGCCCGCGCCATCCGGATAGAGGCCGGGATTGAAGGGTGAGGCCGCGGTACCTGCGGAATTGAAATTATACTGCGGTCCGGTGGGAATGCAGATGCCCAGGGGCACTTGGCAAGGGGTCAGCACACCGGTCTGACTCTGGTTGGCGAGCGTCGCATTGGGCCCAATGATGTAATGAGGCAGTCCATTGGGCGGAATGGCAGGACCGGGGCCTGCCGGAGCCCCGTCATACAAGGTGTTCGTGAACAGGCCGGCGCCCTGCCTGCACCAATCGCGCACCTGCGAGCAGATGCCGATGTCCTCCTGGTTCTGGTACTCACCGCCCACGATGAAGTGTGCGCGGCCATCCCCCAGGTCGCTGCCATAAGCTACGGAAAAATGCGGGGCACCGCCGTCGCCGTACTTGGTTTCGCCATAGTCCGCCTGGCCTTTGAACCCTTCGAGTTTTTTGTCGAGAATGATGTTGACCACGCCCGCCACGGCATCAGACCCGTACACGGCGGATGCACCACCCGTGACCACCTCAGTCCTGGCCACCAGCATCGACGGGATCAGCGTCACGTCCACGCCACCGCCGGTGGCCGTCGGCACCACGCGCTCCGTATCGATCAGGGTCAGGGTGCGGGTTCCGAAAAAGGGATTCAGGCCGCGCAGGTTGGCGAGTTGCGCGCCCACGTTGAAGTTCCCCAGACCCACATTGCCGGCGGAGAAGAAGTTCGAGTTTTGTGGCAGCTCGGCCAGCACATCGCCGACATTGACCAGGCCGAGACTTTCAATGTCCTTGGCATCCAGCACCGTAACCGGATTCGGTGTCGTGAAGGTCGAACGCGCGACCCGCGAACCCGTGACCACGACCTCCTCCAGCGCAGCGTCCTTAGGCGCCTGCGGCGCATCCTGTGCCAGGGTGATCCGCGGCATGCTCAGCGCCGCAGCCAAGGCCGCAGTGCACAAGCACGCCTGCAGCAATCCCTTCAGACCCAAACCACGAATCCCTGACCGATGAATAGTCATGGTGCCCCCCCAATATTCTTAGTAGTCAGTCAAAGCGGACCTGCAAGGCAGAATAGTCGTAGTTTCCAACATTTCGCAATGGCGGTAATGACTCCGGGACGTTGACAATTCAACGAATATCCGCAGACCGTAGACTCGGAGGCCGGATGACCAAGGTGCGGACATCAAGCTCCATTACTCTGCCGCACCGCAGCAGCCCCGATGAACACAATGTTGCAGCGCACTGCGGCCGACCGATTTGCTGCGCTTCACCAACCTGCTCGCTTTGTCGATCCATCCCAGTGCCCGACTCAGTCGGCGCGAGCGGACTGTGCTGACAGCAATCGCTTCATTTGCTGCAACTACTTCTGTTTGATCGGGCCAACATGTTGAAAATACTAATGGCGCACACAGTTGCCTCGTGTATTTGTGCGCTATCACCCGCTTTATGCAATACCGCTCCGCCAAACTGCTTGCAACACGGCAAGTCGATTGACACTGACGTCATTCGGTGAGGCCAACCGGTCTGGATCATTTGGCTTTCAAATGAACGTTGAGACTTGAATCACACATTGAGAGGGCGCCCTTGCGTCCTCAACTGAGCGGTGATTGAGCCGATACGGATGATGGTCACACCGCAGGCTAGTTTTTTATTTTGGAGGATCGCATGGATATTCGGATTAAACGAGCGCTGGCCGCTGCCGGCATCGCGACAGCGATGGCACTGCCGCTGTCGACTCAGGCTTCGGATGGAACGATCACATTTACCGGCGCCGTCACGGCAAGCACCTGCACGCTTCAAGTCAATGGTGCGGGCACTGGCAACGGGGCCGTGACACTGCCCACCGTGGATACTTCCGCTCTTACCAATGCGGCGGCACCCACGAAGACCGCGGCTGGAACCTTCTTCAGCGTCGGCCTGACCAACTGCACCGCAGCGACGGATCTGCTGCCAGGGCCCACCGCGCCTACTCACGTGGCCATCTATTTTGAAGCAGGCCCGAATGTTGACGTGCAGACGGGTGGTCTCATCAACAGCGGCACCAGCAATGTCGAGGTAAACCTCTACAACGCTTCGAATGCAACCGTGGTGACCACTCAGATCAAGCCCGGCACAAGCACCAATACGACGTCATATGCGACGCCGCTCACCCTGACCTCGTACACGTCGACTACCGGAGCTCTGCAGTGGTTCTATGCCGGATATTCGACGGCTGCCAATGGTGGCAACGCGGCATCTGCCGGTTCCGTAAGCACTTCGGTCACCTACTCGCTGGTCTACAACTAACGATTGCCGACAGGATCGGAAGGTGGGTGATGACCGCAGCTCCCCTTCCGATCAACTGGGCGCGGCCGCCGTGGCGGCCGCTGCGCTCAGCGTCCGAACTTGAAGAATCATGATGTGGAAACGCCTGGCAATGTTTGGATTACGCGGAAATCGGATCATTCCGCTGGCATTTGCCGCAATCACACTCTTCACGGCGGCGCCCTATGCAGCCGCGGGCGTCGTCGTCGATGGCACCCGCGTCGTATATCCGGCGGCCAAACGCGAAGTGACCATCAATATCCATAACCCCGGCGAAAAGCCATCGCTGGTGCAGGCCTGGCTCGATGCGGGAGATTCGCATGCGAAACCGGGTGAATCAAAAGTCCCCTTCGTCCTGACGCCACCATTGTTCCGGCTCGATCCGACCAAGGTTCAAAGTCTGCGTCTGGTCTACACCCAGGATCCTCTGCCTGAGGATCGTGAGTCGTTATTCTGGCTGAATGTGCTCGATATTCCGCCGCGTGCGGCCGCCAACTCGGAGCAGCCCAACCAGCTGGAGCTGGCCTTCAAACACCGGATGAAGGTGTTCTTCAGGCCGGCCGGGCTGGCCGGCTCCGCTGCCGATGCGCCGGCGCGTCTGACCTGGAAGATGCTGTCCAAGGATGGCAAGCTGGTCGGAATCGAGGCGAGCAACCCCACCGCGTATCATGTCTCGCTCATCCAGGTCACTGCGACGGCCAGCGGCCATCCCGTCGTCGCCAAGGCGGAGATGGTCGACCCTTTCGCCTCCCGTCGTTTTGATGTGGCCGATCCCGTCGCCGCCCCCAGTGGTTCTGTCCCGCTCGAATACTGGTTCGTCAACGACTATGGCGGCAACGTAAAAGCCACGGCTTCTGCGTCGGCGGCGCCCTAATCCGAATGATGCCCCGTGGCTACGTGCGACGGGACCCCCCGACCGATTTTTCATAACCTGCCGAGCCCATCCGCCCGGCGCTGGCTCGCTGCTTTGCTTGCGCTGTTCCCGGCACTTTCGCTGGGAGCCGAGGCTGCGCCGCCGTCGGTGGAATTCAATCCGGCGTTTCTTCAGGGTGGATCCCAGGTCGATGTTTCGCGCTTCTCGCGGGGCAATCCGGTTCTGCCGGGCGACTACATGGTCGACGTGCAGATCAACGGCAAGTGGATG
>DATHOA010000086.1:0-4701 GCA_035485475.1 Steroidobacteraceae bacterium
CTCGATGCGATGGCAGAATGGCGCGAATTGGGTATGCAGCGTGCCGTCGTTGTGGGACAGCGTCGCGAAGTAGCCATCCGCGATGCGAATGAGCTCGGCGCGCGGTCGGCGCTGCGCCGGGGTCAGCAGCTGGCGGGTCAATGGGTCATGCGTGAGCTTGGTGACATCCCCGAACGGCGTCGGTGGCGCGCTGATCAGCCGTTTGGTGGACAGCAAATGCTCCACTTCAACGATCTTGCCGTGGGCGATGCGCAGCCGGATGGCCAGGAACGCTGGCGTGTTGCCCATCATGACGGCGGTGTAGATGCCCGCATTGCCGGTGTCGGGATCGGAGAAGGTCAACGACGGACCCACCTCGGATGTCACCACATCCCAACTGCCATCCGGGAACGGCAGCTCGACGTTGTTCTCCATGAAGCGCACATGCGCCGCGAACGGCGCCTGCTGCGGATCATGATGAACATAGGCCGCCCGGTACTGGTCGGCGATCTGCGTCAGACACATATCGTCGCACGCCGCGGGCGCGGCCCGACCCGCCATGGGCGCCACCAGTACGACGAGCCCCGCCCAGCCGTTCCGCCAAGAGATCCATGAATTCCTGCGCATCCGCAACCCCCTCGTTTTGGTCGTGCTGTCTAGACCAGCGGCAGCTCATCCTTGCCGGCCCAGGTACCGTGTACCTGCGAACTCAATCGGAATGGCAGGATCACCCGTGCCACATCCCCGTCCCCCAGATGCTCCGCGTCCGCGATGATCAGCTCCGAGCGCATCTCGGCATAGTTGGAGGCGACCCCGATCAGGTACCCCTGCCCCTCGGCATTGCCGCGCGGCACGAAGCTGCATTCCTGCAGCGCGTGCGTCTTGCCGGCAAAATACCGATCGATCTTGCGGGTCTGCACGTCGAACCGCCCATAGGAGTTGGGCACGGAAGCCGGTGCCCGCGGACCGGAGCGTTCGCGGTCATAGGGCATCTGCGGGTCGGAGAAGCCCGTGTAGATATAGCGTGAGCTCAATGACAGGGTGCGAGGGTCCACCTTGCCGATGTCGACAACCGGCATGTCCCAGAGCAACTCCTCCTGCCAGGCGTCGGATGCGGAATCCAGATCCAGGGTGAACTTGCGGATGAAAGCGCGCGCCTTGGCGGGATTGAACGCGGTCCCATCCACATTGGGAAAGAATGGAAAGAAGTTCGAGTCCCAGAACGGCGCATACAGAATCACCTTGTTGCCCTCGCTGTAGGCGTTGAAGGTGTGCATGTGGCAGCGGTTCGGGCCCTTGAACCAGCGCATGTCCTGCGCGCTGCCCTCGCGCGGCATGACGCCGATGTAGCCGGGCTTGGTCGAGTCCCAGCCCCAGTGGACCTTGCCGGCTTTCAGGCGCTCCAGGCTCGTGACGTAGCCGGAGAACGGAATCACGACATGGCGATGCGTGAGCGCCATGTCATGGATGATGCTCACATAGGGCACCTTGACACGCACTTCGTGACGCACCTTGCCGGTCCGATCGATGGTGCAGATGAAGAGATCATCGGAGGCGAGGCCGGTGGCTTCGTAGCCGAACGCGACCATCTCGCCGGTGAGCGGATCGAGCTTGGGGTGCGCGGTGAACGTCTGGCTCTTCCAGCCGCCGTGGAAATCCCACGGTCCGATGGTCTCGAGTGTGTTCGGATTGATCTGGTGGGGCAGACCATCCTCCTTCAGGGCAAACAGCTTGCCCGCGTGCGCCACCGGAGTGGTATTGGAGACGGTACGCAGGTTCGGATGCTCCGGATCACGGACCGACGCATCGTCGGTGAACGGATTGCGGTAGTAGCCGTAGAGCTGATGCCGCGCCTCGCGCTGCTTCTGCAAACGATGGGTGTTCACGAAGCGGCCCTTGTAATCGACCTTGCCGCCCTTGAAGCGGAAGCTGCTGATGTAGCCGTCGGCATTGAGGATGGCATCGTCGGCAAACTTCGGCGGGTAGTACCACTCGTAGCCCGCGCGATAGAACGCGCCATCCAGGTCCTGCGGAATCTTGCCGACGACTTCGCAGTCATCGATCGACACGTCGAAACGCAACGGCGACAGGAAACCGCGGCCCGCCAGACTCTCAGAGAAATCAGCCATGTCGCCCCCTCAGCCTCACTGCAAGGAAAATACGATCAGCGTTGCCGCCGCGGTTGCCGATGCCGCATCGCGCGACGAACTGCCTGATGGCACGGCAATGTACTCCCGTCCGGCCACCGCATACACCGAAATGCCGGCGGCCACCGGTCCGCCGGTGGCGAACTCGTAAAGCACCGCTCCATTGCTGGCGTCGAGGGCCAGGAAACTGCCGCCCATGTCCCCGCTGAGCAGCAAACCGCCGCCGGTGGGCGTCACCGCCGCCAGCACCGGAGCCTTGCGATGCACGCTCCAGGCCTCGCGGCCGCTGAGGGCATCGAAAGCCTTGATCCAGCCACTTTGCAGTGCCGGCTCGTCCATGCGGAACATGCCCCCAAAGTAGACGCCGCCCGGCACATAGTGCGGCTCGGCGCGGGTCAGGACATTGCACCGATCCGCGGCGGCGACGAACACCAGGCCGCTCAGGGGTGAAAAGGCCGGACCATTGTATTGTCCCAGGGCGCCGGGACACACGTGCACGCCGGCCGCGGTCGGCAGCGCATCGACATTCGACCGCGTGGTGAAAGGCACCTGCGAGAGGGTCTGGTGGCTGTCGCGGTCGTACTGGTACAGCAGGCCATTCTTGCTGGCGACGGCCATGACGGCGTGACCGCCGTGTGCAAACAGCGCCGGCGCGGCGGCCGTGTCCCAGTCATGCAGGTCGTGCGCAACCTGCTGCACGTACCAGGACAGCTTGCCGGTGGCCAGATCCAGCGCGACCACCGAATCCGTATAAAGGTTGTCGCCACCGCGATTGGCGTCATTGAAATCCGGCGCGGGATTGCCGGTGGGTACAAACAGCAGATGCCGGACCGGATCGATGGCCATGCTGGACCAGGTAGCGCCACCACCCTTATCCCGACCACCACTCCAGCTGGCGCCTGCCGGATCACCGGCCCGTGGCACGATATCGAAGGCCCACACCAGCGCGCCGGTGTTGGCATCGAATGCATAGATCCGCCCGCGAATGCCGGTATCGGCGCCGGCATCCCCGGTGAACACCTTGCCGTCATAGGCCACGGGCGCCCCGGTGATTTCATAGCCCAGCGCACCATCGGCAACGCGCACATCCCACAGCAGCTGGCCGCTGGCCGCATCCAGGGCAAGCAGATGGCCATCGGTGGTGCCGCGGAACACCCGCCCTGCATACAGCGCCACACCGCGATTGCCCGGCAGGTGTTCAGGGTCAACCGGCACGTAGTTGTAGGACCATTTCACCGCGCAGGTCGCAGCATCCAGCGCCAGAACCTTGTGGGCCGTGGTGACAAACATCTGCCCGTCGTAAACGATGGGACTGGTTTCGAAGCTTCCCATCTCGCCCAATTGCGCGATGCACTTCACCTGCAAGTGCTGCGCATTGCCGGCGTTGATCTGCGCAAGGGGTGAGAACCGGTCCCCCGCCAGCGTGCGATTGAACGTGAGCCAATCGCCATCCGCCATGCCCAGCAGCTGCGCATCCTGCGGGGTTCTGCCGCTTGCGGGCCGCACCATGTGCGGCGGCTGCGGGAAACTGCCGGCAGCGGCCGTGGCTGCAGTATTGCTCGCTTGCGCCCCGGGCGCCGCAGGCAGCGGACCGGCAAGCCCCGCTAGCGTCAGCGGCGCGCGCCCCGTCGCATAGCCGTTAGCACCCAGGATGAATGCCGCGAGGGCGAGATTGTCGGCCTGCGACAGGCTACCCGGGGCGTTCTTGGGCATCTGTTTGGCAATGGCATCGAAAAAATCCGCGCCCTGATGCCGGCCGTCACCCCAGGTCTTGGCGAAGGCGCTGCCAGACAGCGCCACGGCGGCGCCGCCCTGCAGATTCGCGCCGTGGCACAGCCCGCAGGCCCGCGCATATACCAGCCGTCCGGCCGCGGCCTGGGAGTGTGTAAAGGGCGGTGAATCTACTGCAGGCTGCATGGCGCCGATGGCGTGGCCGGCGCTGATCAGCAACGCCGGCAAGGCGGCGTGCCGCAGAATTCGAAGAATCATCCGTCGACATTAGATTCCGGACGTCGGCGCGTCAATAAGAGGCCTCCCTGATCGACCGCAGCACGGACCTGCGCTTAAGGGCTATTCGGATTTGAGCCGATTGTCGACTCTTACGACGCCATCCACGCTTTCGGCATCATGCATTGCATTCAAAATGTCCCCCTTCGGCACGTCCGTGCCCATCAGTGTCACCACCCCGTCGTGGGTGGTCACCACGATGTGCGGTGCCACGGTGGGATCATTCATCGCCAGTTTCTGTTTCACCTGCTCGGTGATCTGCCGATCGTCCACCTTCGTGGTCTGCGTTGCCGCCTGCAGCAGTAGCGGGGTCGCTGCGATGCATGCGGTGGCGACCAGAGTGATTAGCGGTTTGCGGCTCATGATTTCGCTCCTTCACATAAGTGACGGGCTTCCTGCCCTCGAACTTGGCCTCTTCGCACGCCCGCATTTTACTCCTGAAGGGCGTCGCCCTAATCGCGAGCGCAAACCTGGCATCGCTCACGGTGGCGCAATCGGATCGCAGGCTTCGGCGCGATTGCGTGTCGGAAGGCTCTGATAGACTCACGCCTCCTCGCAGCGGAAACTT
>DATHOA010000087.1:0-19372 GCA_035485475.1 Steroidobacteraceae bacterium
GTCCTTGAGGGTGCGCCGTTCCTGCCACTGGCGCGCCTTGAAGGCATCGGTGAGCTGGTAGAACAGCACGCCCTTGACCAGGCGCAGCCGCTCACGCAACGCATCGCTCTGCTCATCGTGGGGTGCGGCAGCCAGCGCATCCTCGATCTGCCGGATCTGCTCCCAATGGGTTCGTTCCGCCGTCGAACCCAGCGCCGCGACATCCTGGCGGGCCTCGATGTTCGTCAGGCGCGCCTCCAGATCGTCGCGCCGATGCTGCAGCTGATCGACGGCACCGGAGCCGAGCAGCTGGTCCACCTGCGGCAGGCGCTGCGCATAGGCGGCCTCGCGCGTATCAATCATGTCGCCGAAGGCCTGCGTGCTGTCCGACCAGACATCCAGCGTCGAGCCGAGGAAGCTCAGATCGCGATAGTTCTTCAGCCCTTCCTGGAAATCGTGTCCGGCCATGATGGAATACAGGTAGCGCGACTCGGGCTCATCGGGCAGATTCTGCAACTGCCAGAACCACCCATAGTGCGTCTGCTCATCGCTGGCGAGCAGCTCATCGAGCATCTTTCCGGACTGGATACGGCCAATCGCCCCATCCAGCGCGGTCTGCTCGGCCGCAAAAGACGTGAGTGCCGCCTCGTAATCCTGCGCAGCCTGCGCGTTGGATTCAAGCTTGCCATAGGCATACGGCACTGCCAGATAGGATTCCTGCACCGCTGAATCGAGCAAACTGCGGTGCCGCAGCTCGCTCCAGGGCGACAGCGCGGCCTGGTAGTCGCCGAGCGCGGCATCCGCCCAGCCCAATCCCAGCAGCGCTTTGTTTGAATACGCGCCATTCAAACGCACGCGCTCCAACGGCACGCGCGCCTTGTCCGGCTGATTGGCCTGCAGGTAGGCGAATCCCAGCGCGAGGTTCGCCCGGTCACGCAGCGCCAGCAGTTCCGGGCGCGAGCTCACCAGGGTTCCCACCGCGGTCAGGTTGGCATCCGCTTCGGGCATGCGCTGCTGGCGCACCAGCGCGACGCCCAGATTGAACTGCGCGAAGGCCAGCCAGTCCGGCGGTCCCTTGAAGGCCTTGAGCAGCGCGATGGCCTCATCGAAGTGGCCCTGGCGCAGCAGCGCATTGGCCAGCAGGTGGGTCTTCTGCGCCTCCTGCTGCTCGGGCAACGGGCCCTGCACCTGGCGCAGCGCATCGATGGCCTTGTCGAGGTAGCCGCGCGCATACCAGATCTGGCCCAGGTAGAACCAGGCGCGATTGCGCACCCCCTGCGGCACGTTCGGCGTCAGCAGCGTCGAGAACCGCTCCCCCGCCTCGTTGTACAGGCCCAGCGACAGGTACAGTCCGCCGAGCAGCAGCTGCGAATCCAGTTCATGGTGCGGCAGCTGCTTCCAGTGCTGATAGGCGAGCAGCCGGGTCAGGGCCTCGAAGTCGTCCTGCTGGTAGTAGTGAAACAGCACATCCCCGTACTGCAGGTCCTGCACGCGAATCGGTGCCAGCTTCTGCGGGTCGTGCTGCGCCGCCTGCGCGACGCCGGCAAGCGCGGCCAGGAGCACGCAGGATAATTGACGCAGCACTCGCATCGGGAGCGGTTACTCCCAGTCCTTGATCGCGAATTCCGGCTGCATCTTGCGCTGCCGATCCTCGATCTTCAGCTCCAGATACTTCGCGCCGATGCTCTTTTCGAACTTGAGCGAGGCGCCGCGCCGGTAGTCGCGGTTGTCCGGGCCCTTACCGGAGAAGAAGGCCACCAGCTCATGGTTACCCACCTTGAGGTTGCCCAGGTACAGGCGCTGCACGCCGCCTTTGAGCAAGGCATCCACTTCGCGCGGCGTGTACAGGTAGTTGGTGACTTCCTTGTTGTCGATTTTCAGGGTGACCGAGTCGAGCGCGAAGAACTCCCCCACATCCATCGATATATACACGGCAACCTGGGTGTTCGCCGGGAACAGCAGTTCCTCCTCCAGCACGAACAGGTCGCGGTTCAGATCCACGACATCCTTCTTCAGGGTCTGGGTGTCCTCATCGAGGCTGCGGGTGTCCGCGGCACCCGGCGCCGTGGCCGGTGCCGAGCTCGCCGCCGCCGCCGGCGCACTGGCGGCGGCCGGCGCGGTTCCATCGGCCGCGCCCAGCGCCGCCTCGACCTGCCTTTGCATCTGCGCGGCCTTGGCCGAAGGCGACGGTGCCGAGGAGGCCGGCGGGTCAGCGGCAGCGGCCTGAAGCGTGACGCTGGCGAGACTGGCAGCGAAGACCGACAACGCGCACGCCGCAAGGCACGCGCGTATCCGGCCGGTCTTGTTTGTTACTGGCATGGCACTTCCGGTCATTCGTTGAGCAGCTCGCGAAGCTGGCTGAGGTAAAGCGCCTCGTCCCGGGGGCCGAAGTCGCGGTAAACATGACGCACGATTCCGCCCCGGTCCATGAGCACGGTCGTGGGCAGATTGTCGATCTGGTAGAGGCGGGCCACCTCTTTGCCGGGATCCTCGAGCATCACCAGGCCCAGCGGATGCGCGGCCACGAACTGCCGCGCGTGGGTGGCATCATCGTCCACCTCGATGCCATACATATGCAGCCCGGCGGAGCGGTAGGTCGTCAAGCTGCGATCCAGCATATCCAGCTGCTTGCGGCACACGCCGCACTGGCTGCCCCAGAAGGTGAGCACCACGACATCGCCGCGATCCTCCGACAGCCGCACATTGGTGCCGCCGAAAGACCGCAACGCGAAATCCGGGCCCGCTTGGCCCAGCAACGCGGTGCCCTGGGCGTTCGCCACAAGACAAAGGATAGTCAGCGCCGCCGCTGCCAGGCAGCGTTGCGCCAGTCTCCAATCGCGACAAGACTTCACACGACGTCATCCATGGGCCCGCCCCGACCACCGGCGGCCCTCGCAGACCGAATTTAACACTTGCGCAGGAGGCGGTGTGTACCCAATTAAGCGCCTATAACTCCGTTCACAATCGGATTGAAGGCGATCAACGAATCCAGGCCGCTTCCCAGGCCATTGTTGGCAATGGTGGTGGCAAAGTTACCCTGCTGCCCGTGCAGGGCCATGTAATTGAGAATCACCGTGTTGACCAGCAGATTGACGGCATTTGCCGCCGGACTGGAGCTGCCGTTCACGGAGCCACCGGCCGTGAACGAGCCGATCTGGTTCGGCGTCGTGGCGGCCGCATTCACCACCGGGCGGCCTGCGGGATTGTGGACCAGGAAGAACGTGGCCGCGACCGAACTGTTGTCGCCCTGCCAGCCGAACTTGCCCCGCCCTGCTGCCGAGGTGTCGATCATGCCGGTCGAACTGAGTGAGCCGTCGCTGAACACGTAGATCATCAGCGGCATGCCCACGCGTTTGGCGTATTCGAGGCAGGCGCCGATGCACTGGCCGGCCAGGAAGTTGCGCGTCTCCCCCGTGGCGCGGGTGCCGTCGTGGTAATCGTAACCGCCCAGGGTAATGGTGCCCGCACCGGCGAAGCCATTGACCACCATCTTCATCACCGCAGCGGTCATCTGGAAGGTGCCCTGAGCGTACTGGGCCGCGGTGAAAATACCGGAACTGCCCACGATCAACGGATCGATATCCGGGTTGAGGGTGGTCGGATTGCCAAACTCATTCACCAGTACCGTGGACTTCACGTAGCCGCAGCGGGCGGCCGTCTTCAATGCGGCGTCCGCGGTCGGGTTGCCGACCTGGGCCGTGACCTGGCCGAGCTTGCCGCCGAAGCCGCCGGGGCTGTTGAGGTCACCGCCGCTCAACCGGATCGTGGATTCCAGTACCTGCACCGCATCGTTCGGATCGGTGAACATGGTGCCCAGCTGACCGGTGTTCACCAGGCCGGTGATGTCACTGGACTTGGTGACCACGGTCGGACTCACGCTCAGGTTGATCAGCGCCGCCGGCGCCATTGAATTGCCGCCCGACGTCGTGGCCTGGGTGCCGATCAATGTCAGCAGGGAGCCGTCCGCCCCGGCGTCATAGATGCCATACATCGGATTGTGCGGATTGGTCTGGGTGTCATTCTGCGACATGGCCGCGATGGCCACGCCATTGGTGTTCGCCTGCGCGGCGGTGGAGGCCATGGACTTGATGCCACGCAGGATGGCGCCATCGGAGTGCCAGGCCGCCCCCAGGGAAGTGTCGATGAAATTGCCACCGGGAGCGCCCATGTTCGGCGAGTTCGGCAGCATGTCGCCCGGCAGGCCCAGCTGGCCATAACCGGCGGTGGTGAGGAAATCCAGCTGGCCGCCGGCACCGCCGATGAGGATTTCGGAGCCCGTCAGGTTCGCACCTCCCGCCAGGTCAAAGCAGATGAAGGGAATCTTGCCGGCGCCGTTGGTGGCGATGCCGCAGGCCGTCTGCAGGTCCGTCACGTCCTTGGCGAGTGTCGCGGCACGCGCCGCCCGCGGATCGGTGAACGCCGCCACCAGCGCCGAGGAGCCGATCAGCATCGCCGAGCCGGACAGGAATCCGGTAGCCATGAAGTCACGGCGCGTGACCGGCCGCGGATGGCTGCCTTCGTGGCGGATGGGCTCGTAGAGCTTGTGGCTGCGCGGCAGTTTCTTGCGAATGATCATACGGTCTCCAGATGTCCTTCAGCGCAGCCCTACTGCACCATGGTCGAAGCGCTGCCCAGCAGCGCGGCGCAGGCCGCCTTGGTTACCACGCCCGAGCGGTTCGCGGTGGTGGCATAAGAGGCGGGGGTCAGCGCCGTGATGAGCGAATCCAGCTCCGCTTGCACGCCGGCAAAGGGCGGCTGCGTCGCCAGGTTGGCGCTGAGGGTGCCGCCGACCAGATTGATGTACAGGGCGTTGATCACCGTGTCGCGATTGCTGGTGGTGTTGATCGGCGCAGTGAAGTAGTTGCCACCCTGCGTAGGATCGAAACCGGCCCCGAAGAAGCTCTGCCGCAGGTTGGTCGTATTCACCAGCTCGCTGCAGTAGGCGATGGCCAGCTGCGAGATGGCGGTCTGGTTGGCGGCCGAGTAGGCCGCCAGATCCGGCACCGGCGGCAGGGCCGAGAGCACGTTGGCATAGACCGTGGCGACGTTGGTATCGGTCATCGGCACGCCGGTCACCTTGGACATGGTCTGCGCCAGGCGCTCGAAGGTGCGAACCCCCAGATCCGGTGCCGCGGGTCCCGGCACCGGTGCCGGTATCGCGTAGGTCGGATCCGTGTACACATGGGTCTGACTGCCGATCTGCGCAAAGGACAGGAAGAACTGATCCGTTGCCGGACCGTTTTGCAGGGCGATCACGGCACCGACGCTGGACAGCAGCTGCCCCGTGGAGCTGTTGTAGTTGGCCGAGGTCACCGTGGTGTTCAGCGGAATGTAGCTCTGCCCGACCGTTGCCTCGGTGCCATTGATGCCGATACGCAGGCCGCTGATCGGAATGCCGTTGGGTGTCTGGGTCGAATCCAGGCTGATGAAGGTCGGATTGCTGAACAGGTAGGAGTAATTGTCATTGAGACTGAGCGTCATCATGACGTAGCTCTGCGGCACGCCCGTGAGCGGGGTCACGTTGAACAGCATGAAGTACTTCTGCCCGACTCCCGCCGCATAGTTTTGCTGGATCTGCGGCAGGGTCAGGGCGCGGTTGTGGATCGCCACCATGCGCAGCTCACCCTGGAACTGGTTGGCCGTGCCGGAGGTTTCATTGCCCACCACCAGCGCGAAGGTATTGTCCCAGTTCGCCAGCGTTCCGCCACCGGCGCTGTCGACATCGCCCGTGAACACGCCGTTCACATACAGCTTGCGGCCATTGACCGGGTCGTAGGTGAGCACCACGTGTTGCAGGGCGGCCTGCGCGAGCTGGTTTTTGGGATTGGTGACCAGCGCCGGTGCACCATTGGTGCTGGTGACGCTGCTGCGGACATTGGCCGCGTACTGGAAGGCCATCTGCGACAGCGTCGCATCGCGCAGCTGCGGGCCACCCGAATAGCTGACGATGTTGGCGCCGGTCTGCGCCACGTTCGCCGGGGAGACCCACGCCTCGATGGTGAACTCACCGGAGGAGGTGATCATGTTGTACAGCTTCGCACTGGCCGTACTCGTGCCCTGGGCCTTGGAGTTGGGTGCGAATATCACGCCCCAGCCCTGGTCCCAGGTGTAGTTGCCCGTGAGATTGAGGTCCAGCTCCGGCTCGACGCCGCTGGTGTCGTAGGCAATCGTGCCGGTGCCGGTCTTGAACTCGTACAGCGCGATCTGGCTGGTCGTGTAGCGGTTCTGGCCCGAGGCCACCGTACCGTCGAACATGGTCAGCGCCTTGGAGATGACCAGGCTGGGATCCACGGTCGTGAGCGGAATCGGGTTGGCGAAATTCTCGATCGCGGTCAGCATGGCCTGCGCGTCGGTCGTGCAATCGCTCCAGCAGTTGTGGTGGTCGATCGCCAGCCGGGCGACGAAGCGCGACAGGCAGGTCGTGCCGGTGGATGAGACCGTGCACGGTACCGGAGGATTCGCGTTGGTCGGATTGGCATCAGCCAGATCGATCTTGGCCTGCGCGTTGGAATAGGCCTCGTTGATATCGGCACTGGCGAAGTACGGCTGCTGCGGCGTCAGCGCGGTGGGCGCATGGCAGCGCGAGCAGTACTGCGTCACGATGGGATAAATCGTGGTCTGGAATCCCGAAGGCGAGGTCGGGAAGGTCTTGGAGTTGCCGACGGTCTCATCAGGAGGTGCGATGAGCTTGATCGACTGGCTGCCCGTGGCCGAGGAGCCCGCCCAGTTCTGGATCCACACCGTCAGGGTGTCACCGCAGGCCGAGGGGGAAGCCAGCCAGCAGTTATGACCCCCGGACACCTTCTGCACCATGGTCGATTGGTCCGGTTGCGACAGGTTGACCACGGTGTTGGCCGCCTGGTATGCCAGGTTCACGTCATCGGTACGCGCGAATTGGGGCGACTGACCGCCCTGAACATGGCAGCCGCCGCAGCGGTTGGTGGCCTTGACGTTGGTCCACAGGTTGACCATGAAAGCCTGCACGTCCGCGGTGGCGGGCGGCGGACCGCTGTAGGCGGCGGCCGAGGCCACCGTGGTCACGGGATTTGCCGTGGTCGGCGCGCCGCCGCTACAGGCAGCCAGCGCCGCAAGGCTGGCGATACCCACAATCCATTTCAAATAAGCGTTCATGACTGTCCTCAACTGCCCATGCAGTACACGGCGGCGGAAGCGAACAGCGGCTTGTACTTGTAGTTGCCGGCCTTGAAAGCGCTGGTCATGTTGGACACCTGGGTCAGATCAGCCTGGCTGGCCGGGGCCCGGTAGCACACCGCCTGGAACACTTTCTGCGCCTGGCACTGGGCAAAGGCGGTGCTGTGCGCCAGCTCCAGTCCCAGCGACTTGGCGCCATTGCCGCTGCCCGGCAAAGTCGGATCCCAACCGAGCACCTGGTTCGGGCCCTGCCGCCAGCGATTCGTCCAGCTGTCATCCGGGGTCACGAAACCTTGCGGGAAGTTGCCGGTATTGATGTGGTACTTCGCCTGGGTCGTGCCCGCGGTGTACACCATCGCGCCCGTGTTCAGACCATCCCCCACCGCCGTGCCGGGGAAGTCGTAGTACGCGAAGGCCTGCGCCATCGGATCCATGCCGCTGTGGCAGCCGATGCAACTGTTCAGGAACACGCGGCTGTCGCCACCCGGGGAACGGCTCACGTCCTGGCGGATGCGATCGGGCGGTCGGGTGATGTCCTCCACCGTCGGCAGGTCGTTGCACAGATGGGCCATCAGCGTGTAGCGGAACATGGCCCGGTTGGTGCCGTTGATGAAGAATGAGGAGGTCGCGGCGCGCGTGGTCATCAGACCCGCGGTCGCCGCGGTGGGTATGCCGTACAGGCCGGACTGAGTGACCAGGGTCAGCGTCGACTTCATGTCCACACCCTGGGCTTCGGCCTGCGCGTAATGGTTGTTGTCCGTCGTCGATGGGGCGGGCAGGCCCGAGGCATTGCTCATGTAGAGGATGTCGGCGGACAGCGCAGTGCTGAAATCCGCATCGTCACGCACCATGCCGATGAAGGTGGCCACATAGTCGTTGAGCGGCGCGAACACCGTCTGATCGCGGTTGGTCCACGGCATCGCGAAGTTCTTCAACGTCGTGTTGTAGAACTGTGGCGCCTGCAGTGCGATGTTTGCTGCACTGGTCGGATCGCCACCCTGGATGTCGGTTGCCATCTGCGCCAGCTCGCTTGCGCTCGGCGGCACGCCGGCGATGCGATCGAAGATGCGCTTGGCCTGTTCATTGGGGCCGGCACCGGCTGGCAGCGCACACAGCGCGGATACCAGCGTCACCAGCGCAAACGTGCCAGCGGCCTGGCGCGCGGATCGGAATCTCTGGATCGTGCTCATGGAACGCCCTGTCTCCAACGTTAGAACCTTATGCGTGGCGGACTATACGCACGCAAAATGCCGGTCCGGAATGTCTCAAGAGGCCGACGTCGCGTCGCGCAGACATCCCCTCCGGCGGCCCGGTGCGGCTATGCTGCGGACCGGGAAAACTTCCCGGCCTGTGACGCATTCGACACAACTGTCAACGCTGCGGTGCGGATTACGTAATATGTGGCGTGCGTCTGGAGCCGGTGTGGCGGCGGGCTCAAGCTGCGGCGAGTGGAGCGAACTTGAAAGCGTCCCAATCAAATCTGCGAATCAAACTCTGCGGCGGTAGTCCGGTGCAGGTCCTGCGGTATGCGTTGGCATGCGTTGCGGCCGGCATTCTGGTGGCCTGCAGCAGCGGCGCCGGCAATGTCCAAACCGCCAGTGGGCAAAGTGCCGATCCGGCGACCGTCGACTTTCCGATTTTCTACGTCAAGCGCTACAGCGTGCCCACGCAGGCTGCCGCTCAGGCGCCCTCGCAGGACCTGCGGATGCTGCGCTTCTCAATCCCTTCTGCGGATCTGTTCATGCGCACCCGCGCGGCCCCGAGCGGCACCGAAACCAACGTGACCGCACGCATCACCGGCACCGGGACCAAGACCACCGCGAACTACGACATCAAGGATGTGAGCGTTTCGGCCGATGGCACCACGATCCTGTTCGCGATGCGCGGGCCCCTGAGCGCCAACATGCAGCAGGACAAGGCGCCCTCCTGGCGCATCTGGCAGTACGTGATCGCCAGCGACACGCTCAGTGTGCTGGTCAACCCGGCCACCGACCCGGATCCGGCGACCGTCAACGATGTCGCACCGCAATTCCTGCCCGACGGCCGCGTGGTCTTCACCTCGACCCGGCAGCGCCAGTCGCAGGCAATCCTGCTGGATGAAGGCAAGCCGCAATTCATTGCCCAGGATGAAGCCAGCACGGAGCCGGCCTTCGTGCTGCATGTCATCAATACCGGCGGCGACGGCGGCAGCATCCATCAGATCTCGTTCAACCAGAGCCACGACCGCGATCCCACCGTGCTCGCCAACGGCCGCGTCATGTGGACGCGCTGGGACAACGCCCCGGGCAAGGACGGCATGCACCTGTACAGCGCCAATCCGGACGGCACCGACCTGCAGTTGCTGTACGGCGCCAACAGTCACGCCACCGGCACCACGGCCGATGGCCTGAACAACAACACCATCCAGTTCGTGAAGACCCACGAAATGCAGGATGGCCGCATCCTGGCGCTGGTACGGCCCTTTGCCTACGCCGACGTCAATGACACCGGCGGCGACCTGATCATCATCGACACCGCCGATTACGTGGAGAACACCCAACCGGCGCTGGCGGGATCCACCCTCACCGGCCCGGCGCAGAGCCTCGCGACCACGAATCCGGTGCTTACCGTTCCCGGCCCCTCCCCCGGCGGGCGCTTTTATTCGGGCTTCCCCCTGTGGGACGGAACCGGACGCATCCTGGTGAGCTGGACACAGTGCCGGGTACTGACCGCCGCTACCTCGAGCGCCCCGCAGGCGTGCACCTCCACGACGCTCGCCGACCCCACCGTGAAGTCGGCACCCCCGGTGTACAGCGTGTGGATGTTTGACCCGACGGCCAATACCCTGCAGCCGATCATGCAGCCCACCGACGGGATCATGATTACGGATGTGGTGGCGGCCCAGCCGCGCGCCCTGCCGGCCGAAATCGTCGACCAGCAGCCCGGTGTGACGCTCGACCAGGACATGGCCAGTGCGGGCGTGGGTGAAATCGACATCCGCAGCGTCTATGACTTTGACGGCGTGGACACCGCCAAGCCCAGCACGGCCGCGGTGGCAAACCCGGCGGTGACGGCGCCGGACCTGCGCCTGGCGCGCTTCATCCGGCTCGAGAAGCCGGTGTCCATTCCGGATCCGAAAACCCTGAAGCTGGATGCGGCGGCCTTCGGCGTCACCAACTACATGCGCGAAATCCTCGGCTACGCCCCGGTGCAGCCGGACGGCTCGGTGGTCATCCAGGTCCCCGCGTACGTGGCCTTCCAGATCAGCATCCTGGACGCCACGGGCAAACGGATCACCCCGGTGCACGATGCGTGGCTGCAGGTGGTACCGGGCGAGACCATCCACTGCAACGGTTGCCACACGCCCGCCGCGCAGCAGAATCCGCTGCCCGGACAGACCGCCGTTTCGCATGGGCGGGCCGGAGCGTTCACCGCGGCCTATGCCGGGGGCAATGCCTCGATTCCCTTCCTCAACTCGCAATCGAGCTACACCACCAACACCGGTACCAGCGAGCCGCTGGTGCCGACTGCCGCCGGCCAGACCATGGCCGAGACCCTCAGCAGCGCCAGCTGCCTCGGGGACACGCCACACTGCCTGCGCAACATGCCCAGCGTGAACCTGGTGTACACCGACATCTGGACCCTCCCCAGTGCCGCCACGATCGGCACGCCGATCGCCCTGTCCTATGATTCCACCCTGAGCAGCAACGCCACCTGGCAGTTTCCGACCGCCGCGAACTGCCTCGCCGCCTGGTCATCGACCTGTCGCATCATTCTCAACTACAACGAGCAGATTCAGCCGCTGTGGACGGTGTCGCGCACCTACGTCGGTGGAGTGGCGGCGGGCCAGATGGGCGCGTGCACCACCTGTCATGGCCCGACGGGCGCGGGCAACGCCCCGCAGGTACCCGCGGGCGTGACGCAGCTGGATCTCACCAGTACCGCGTCCAACGAAGAGCCACTGCAACCGGTCTCCTATCGCAGACTGCTGTTTGCCCATGACGAACAGGCGCTTATGATGGGCGTGCTGACGGACGTGACGGTGCCTGGACCGATTGATCCGACCACGGGTCTGCCGACACAGGTGCCCGTTAGCCTTGCACCGCCGCTGGTCGCGGGCAATGCACGGGGGTCGACACAGTTCTTCAATGAATTTGCGACGGGTGGAACGCACGCGGGATATCTCAGCCCGGCGGAGCTGCGGGTGATTTCCGAGTGGCTGGATATAGGGGCTCAGTATTTCAACAATCCATTTGATCCGGCCGCGCCCCTCGATTGACGGCGGCCGAACCGCCGTGTTGCGCTGCGCGCGGCTGGTGTCGGCCCTGGGCGCGCTGTTGGTATTGCTGTGCCTGACTGTGAACCCGCGGCCGGCGCAGGCGGCGGGCGCCTATGTGCAGGTGTTCGTCCGCGCCCCCTATCTTGAGCTGCATACCGGCCCGGGGCGGGGCTATCCCGTTTTCAACGTGGTCGATCGGGACGCCAGCGTCGATGTGCTCAAGCGCTATACCGACTGGTTCAAGGTACGCACCACCAGCGGCGTGGAGGGCTGGGTCGCGGCGCACGACATGGAGCAGACGGTACTGGCCGATGGCAGCGCCTTCCACTACGACGTGGGGGACCTGAACGCATTCACCTCCCATCGCTTCGAGGCCGGCTTCTTCTTCTATGGCGATTACGGCGGCGCCTCCGCCCTGTCGGCCTATGGCGCCGTATTCGCCAATCCGAATCTGGCGGCCGAGCTGTCGGTGGGTGAGTTCCTGGGCAAGGCCTCCAATGGCACCACCGTGGATCTTGGACTGGCACATATCTTTTATCCGCAGGCCCGGCTGGCCCCGTTCGTGATGCTGGGCACCGGCATCGTGCGTATCGAGCCCAAGGCGACCCTGGTCCAGCCTGATGACCGCTTCGAGCAATCGGCCTATGTGGGCGGGGGCGTGCGTTACTACCTGACGCGCCGCTTCTTCCTGCGTGGCGAATACAAAGAACACATCATTTTCACCAACCGCAACCAAAACCAGCAGGTGGACGAATGGAAATTCGGCTTCGCATTCTTCTTCTGACAGTGCTGCTGGGGCTCTCGGGCAGCCTGTCCGGATGCGCGACGCTGCATCACCTGTTTGGCCATGACGCGCCGGCGGCGGCGGCCGCCGCGGATGAGGGTGCCAGCACCGACCGTTCCGCGGACGAGGACAGCACGCCGCCGCGGGTGATCCAGCCCGAAGTGGAGCGGCGCAACGTCAAGGTACCCCGGATCAAGTCCCAGGACATCGAACTGGGCGGCTACATCGGCACCTTGAATATCGAGGACTTCGGTGCCCACCGGGTCTTCGGCGTGCAGGCGGCCTACCACGTGACCGAGGACTTCTTCCTCCAGGCCGAGGCCGGACGCTCCAAGGCCGGGCGTACCAGCTTCGAAACACTTAGCAATATCTCACTGCTTACCGACAATGAGAGATGGTTCAAGTACTACGACATGTCGGTAGGCTACAACTTCCTGCCTGGCGAGGTTTTCATCGGTCGCAACCACGCCATGACGAGCTCGTTCTACATCCTCGCGGGAGTCGGGGCCACGGATTTTGGAGGTGACTCCAAGTTCACGGCCAATTTCGGCGCCGGCTACAAGGTGCTGCCGACGGACTGGCTTGCAGTCCACGTCGCCGTCGAGGACCGGGTGTTCAACTCAGACCTGCTGGGTGAGAACAAGCTCGCCAGCAATCTTGAGGCCCACCTGGGTTTGACCGTCTTCTTTTAGGAGTGCAGCAACATGCTCACGCGATGGATGAGATTTGGCCTGATCGGCCTGACCGCAGTGTTTCTCGCCACGGCGGCCAGCGCCGCCGGTGACGAGCCTGCCCCAACGTTCGCCCTGCCCGGCCGCGGCGGCGCGACGGTTGACCTGACCCAGTACAAGGGCCAGGTGGTGATGATCAACTTCTGGGCCAGCTGGTGCGTGCCGTGTCGGCAGGAAATGCCGCTGCTGGAAAGCATCTACAAGAAGTACAAGCCGCTGGGCTTCACGCTGATCGGCGTGAACGTCGAACCGGATCAGAAGGAAGCCGAAAACTTCCTCAAGCAGACGCCGGTGAGCTTTCCGGTGCTGTTCGATGCGAAGAGCAAGGTCAGCGGTCTTTATAATGTGCAGGTCATGCCCACCACGGTATTCATTGATCGCAAGGGCAACGTGCGGTTGGTGCATCAAAGCTACCAGCCGGGCGCCGAAAACCTCTACATGGACCAGATCCGCAGCCTGATTCGGGAGTGACCATGCGCAGCGCCCGTGTTCTTGGCCTGGTCGCGGTGGTGGGTGTGCTGGCGCAGCTGTGCGCCTGCGCACCCATCAAACCGTGGGTAAAACCCTACGAGCGCGAGCGGCTGGCCGATCCGATCATGGCCTTCGACCGCAACCCGGTCTCCTCGGAATACACGGAACACTTGTACGATGTGCGCTCCGCCTCGCGCGGCGGCAACGGTGCCACGGGGGGCGGTTGCGGATGCAATTGATCCGCCCGTTCGGGCCGCGCGTACGGTGGCCGGCCGCGATGACGCTGGCGCTCGTGTGCGGCCTGTACGGTCCCGTCAGCCGCACCGACGTACTGCCGGATGACCGCGCCGACGTTCTGGGGACCTACTACACCGGTGGTGGGCAGGACATCACGGGTGTGACCTTCCTGGTGCGCAAGAAAATCGGCGACCACGTGTCACTGGCCTACACCCACCTCGAGGATATCGTTTCGGGCGCATCAATCGATGTGCGCACCTCGGGGGCGAGTCCGTACCGCGAGAAACGCACCGAGAACCGGCTGTCCGGCGATTTTCTCTATGGCAAGACGACCTATACCCTCGGGGTCACGCACAGCTACGAGCCCGACTATCGGTCCAACACCGCGAATTTCGGCATCAGCCAGAGCATGTTCGGCGACCTGACCACGGTCAGCATGACCTACCGACGTACCTGGGACAATGTCTTCAAGATGGAGTGCCTGGTGCACGATGAGGACCTCGACTATCCCTGTGTCGAGAAAGTCCATGACCCGGCATTCGGCGAGAAGGACACGGACGAACGCTCCTACGGGCTGGGTCTTACGCAGATCCTGACCCGCAATTCCGTCATTTCGGCGAACTACGAGGTGATCACGGATCAGGGCGCATTGGGTAATCCCTACCGCTCGGTGATGTATGCGGACTCCTCCGGCGGCGCCAGCCTGGCGGCGGAGATTGTTCCGGCCACCCGCACCAGCAACGCCCTGGGCCTGGACTACAAGTACTACCTGCGGTGGCGCGCGGCGCTGGACCTGCAGTACCGGTACTTCGAGGATACCTGGGGTATCCGTGCGCACACGGCGCAAGTGGGCTATACGCAACCCTGGCGCAGCTGGACCTTCGATGGGAGCGTGCGCTTCTATACCCAAACGCATGCCGACTTCTACAGCGACCTGTTCGCCTCCGCCAACCAGCAGAACTTCATGTCGCGCGATCGTGAGCTGGCCTCATTCAACAGCTACACCATCGGTGCCGGCGCGTCCTACCAGTTCCGGGTACCGTACGCGTCCTGGATCAGCAAGAGCACCGCGAATATCCGCTTCGATCACCTCATGTTTGACTACAAGGATTTTCGCGACGCGCTCCTGATCGATCCGGCCAAAGGCGTGTTCGCGGGCAGTGAGCCGCTGTACTCGGTGCAGATCAATGTCCTGCAGGCGTTCCTGTCGATCTACTACTGAGCATCACTTCTTGCCCGCGCCCACCGCGGCGTCGGGGTTCGCCAGGCCCTTCGAATACCAGACCTTGCGGTCGGGCGTGATGGCCACCACATCGATATCCGGCAGGCCGTTGATGAAGGCGATGCCCTCCTTCACGCCCATCACGAACACGCTCTTGGTGAGCGCATCGGTACGCGTCGCGTAGGGTCCGATGATGGTGACACTGCGCACCACATGCGGTGACTTGCCGGTGCGCGGATCCAGGATATGGTGGTAACGCACGCCACCCTCGTCAAAGAAGCGTTCGTAGTCGCCAGAGGTTGAAAATGCCGTGTCCGTGAGCGGTATCTTCAAAATCGTCCGGTTGCGGTCATCCGGGTCGCGGATACCGATCAGCCAGGGCTTGCCGAAGCGGTCGCCGATGATCCGCGAGTCCCCGCCGGCATTGACCATGGCCCGGGTGACCCCCAGACGCTGCAGCACGGCGATGCCCCGATCCACAGCGTAGCCCTTGCCGATGCCGCCGAAATCGATGCGCACGCCCTCGTGGTCGAAGAACACGGTCTGTGCGGCCGAATCCAGATGAATATGGCGGTAGTTGCTCTCCGGCAGCGCAGCGGCGATCTGCGCATCGCTGGGACGCACGTGGTCGGGATAGTTGTACATGTACCCGACGCTGGCGTAGGTGATGTCGAACGTGCCGCGGGTCAACTTGGAGTAGTCGATCGAGGTCGCGATCAGATCGAACAGTTCCTTGGAAATGCGCATCGGCGCCTTGGCCGCGAGGGCGTTGACCTGCGATACCTCGCTTTGCGGTTTGAAGGTGCTGAACTCATTGTCGATGCGGCGCATCTCATCAAAAACAGCGGCAATCGCCGCCTCACCCTTGAGCGGCTCCTCGGTCCACAACTCCACATCGCAGCGCGTTCCCATGATGGGCGCGTCGCGATACAGCCATTCGGCGTGGGCCGGTGTGCATGCCAGCACCGCCAACACCAGCGCGAACACAGCCGAGACACGGACGAGACTGCGCATGAGTTTGGACTGCGGCGGCGCCGGTAGGTTCACGGTAGAGACTTCCCGATTGGCATGATTGGCCGGGCGAAACGTATGTCCAACTGTATGCCCAGCTGGAGTAAGCTTGGCACAATTCAACTCAAGGATCCCGCGCATGCGCAACCGCACCGGAATAACTGGTCTCATCGCCGCTCTTGCACTGCTGTTCAGCAGTGTCGCCGTGCATGCCCAGGGTCGTGAGGAGGCCCGGCTGCTGACCGCGAGCCAGGTCCTGAACGATGCCTTGGGATCACCCGACCAGGTCGTTCCGTCGCGCCTGCTGGAACGCGCCTATGGCATCGCCGTGGTACCCGATGTCACCAAGATCGCCTTCTTCTTTGGCGGTCGCCGCGGCAATGGCGTGCTGGTGGCGCGCGACCCCAGCGGCCATTTCAGCGATCCAATATTCGTCAATCTAACCGGCGGCAGCTTCGGCTTCCAGTGGGGTGTCACCTCCACGGATGTCATCCTGGTGTTCACCACCAAGCGCAGCATCGATCGCATCGCCAGTGGCCAGTTGACGCTGGGCGCGGATGCCTCGGTGGCCGCGGGTCCTGTCGGCCGCTCCGCCTCGGCGGGTACCGACCCGACCCTCTCCTCGGAGGTGTACTCTTACTCGCGCAGCCGCGGCCTGTTCGCCGGTGTCGCACTCGATGGCAGTGCCCTGAGCATCGACAACAACGCCGACGCCCGCTTCTATGACAAGGGCGTGGTCAACGCCTACGACATCATCAACGGCAGCGTGCGCACCAACAGCGATATCGCCCGGCGCTTCCTGGACGCCGTCGCACGCAGCACCGGCTCGAGCGCCAGCGCCCCGCCGGCGGCCGTCGCCCCGGTGAGCACGGCACCACCCGCAGCCGCTCCGCCCGCCGGTGGCAGCGCGCAGACCTTCCCGCTGTCTGATCCGAAGCCTGGCCAGGAACCGCAGTCGCATTGAGGTTCGAGCGCGAACTGCGCGGGCAGCTGCGCTACCGGCTGGGCCTGGTACTGCAGCGGTTGGTCGGCCCGCGGCGCACGGCCGCGCGCCTCGACCCGCGCGAGATCCACTCGGTACTCATTGGCCGCATCAACGGACGGTTGGGAAACACCCTGTTCCTGACCCCGATGATCGCGCAACTGCATGCCTTGCTGCCGGACGTGCAGATCGACCTGGCGCTCTCGTACCCCAACGCGCCCGCGCTGCTGGCGGGCATGCCCGGAGTGCGCCAGGTGATCCTCTTCCCGCACAAGGGAGCGCATGTGATCGCGGGGTACCTGCGCGCGCTGCGCCAGCTGCGCGCCACGCACTATGACCTGGTCATCGACCCCACCCCGTTTTCGACCAGCGGGCGCTTGCTGCTGTCGCTGACTCGCGCCCGCTTCCGTCTTGGCTTCACCATGCCCTCGCAGTGGGCCGCGCTCACCCACGCCGTGCCGCTGCCGGGCCAGGTCATGCACCAGGGTCGGCTACCCGCCTACCTGCTCACGGCGCTGGGCGCGGCCTGGGAGCCGGCGGCGCTGCGGCTGCGGCTGCCGCTGCGGCCCGATGAAGTGGCGGCAGGCCGAGCGGCGATCGCCACGGCGCTGAGTGTCGTCAGCGCCGACCTTGATCCGGGCCGACCCATCGTCGGTTACTTCGGGCATGCCACCGGATCGAAGGCGCTGCCGCCCTCCTGGTGGGTGAGGTTCTGGCAGGCCCTGCGCGCCCTGCACCCGGAAATCCTCCCCCTTGAGTTCCTGCCGGCCGCGGGCGCAGCGCCCACGGTGGCGGGATTTGCGACGCTGCATCTGCCGGCACAGCGGCAGCTGACGGCTGCCATCGCCAGCCTGCGCCTGTTCGTCTCGGCGGATGCCGGTCCCATGCACCTGGCCAGCACCACCGAAACCCCCACCATCGGGCTGTTTCAGGTGACGGATCCGGCGCTGTACGGGCCGCTGAAGGCCGTTGATCGCAGCATTGCCGTGGCGCACTTGACGCCCGAAGCGACGGCCGCGCAGGTCAGCGCTGCGTTAAACGAATAGCGGCAGCGTGCTGCCGCCGTCCTGGCGCTGGCTTTGGATGGCGCGGCGCGCGTTGTCCGGCAGCGCCGGGAAATAGGCCTGGGCGATGCTGGCGTGAACGCCACTCAGATACACCTGCAGCTGATCGATGAGCTGGTGCAGGCCCGGCTGGTCGATCTGTACGAAATCGACCAGGGCGAGAAACCGCTGCGCACCGGCGAGCGTGTCCAGACTGGCGGAACTGCGCGACAGCGTGCGCAGCGACAGCTCGATCTGGCGCAGGCAGAACAGGCACGAGCGCGGAAACTCCGCATCGCGCAAGGCGAAATCCAGGCATTCGACGCGGCTGACCCGGGCGCGGCGGGTCTGCCGGTACATGTGCTGCCCCGACAAGGAGCGCAGCACACTGATCCACTGGATGGTGTGGAACGGCCCGAGGTCGGAAGTGGTGGCGGGGAGGATCTGCGCCGAGCGCACATCCACGATGCGGCTGGTCATGTCCGCACGCTCGAGGTTGCGTCCCAGCATCATGAACGTATAGGCATCGGTGCGGCTCATGGTGCCATCGAGCACCCCCGCGAGCGTCTGCGAGCCGAGCACAATGCGCTTGAGGAAGTTGTAACGGGTGCGCCGGTTCAAACCGGCCGGCAACTGCGCGGTGAATTCCTGGAAGAATTCATTGAGAATTTCCCAGGCCTCATCCGGCAGGATGTCGCGCAGCGTGCGCGCATTCTCGCGCGCGCAGTTCAACGAGGTGTTGATCGATCCGGGATTCTCGGCATCCGCGAGCAGGAACTGCACGATCTCGCGCTCATCACTGCGTCGCTTCTGTGAATCAAACGCGAGCCGGCTGCCGGTGATTTCGATGAGCGGCAGCCAGCCCAGCTCGTAGCCGCGCTGCAGGTCCAGCAACAGATTGGCGTTGGCGCTGATCAGGCGCGCAGTGTTTTCGGCGCGCTCCAGATAGCGCGCCAGCCAGTAGATGTTTTCGGCAACCCGGGCGAGCACGGTGCGTTAACCCTCCGTATCCACGATCCAGGTGTCCTTGCTGCCCCCGCCCTGCGATGAATTCACCACCAGTGAGCCCTTGCGCAGTGCGACGCGCGTCAGCCCCCCGGTCGTGACATACGTCGAGGGGCCACTGAGTATGAAGGGGCGCAGGTCCACATGACGCGGCTCCAGGCGGTCCCCCACGAAGGTCGGCACGGTGGACAGGGTGATGACCGGCTGGGCAATGAAATTGCGCGGCGAGGCCTTCAGCTGCGCGGCAAACTGCGCGCGTTCGCGCTGCGTGGACATGGGCCCGATGAGCATGCCATAGCCACCGGAGCCGTCGACCGGCTTGACGACCAGCGACTCCAGGTTCGCCAGCACATGCTCGAGTTCCTTCGGCTCGCCGCAGCGCCAGGACGGCACATTCGGCAGAATCGCCGTCTCACCCAGGTAGTAGCGGATCATGTCCGGGACATAGGTGTACACCAGCTTGTCATCGGCCACGCCCGCGCCGGGCGCGTTGGCCA
>DATHOA010000088.1:0-6961 GCA_035485475.1 Steroidobacteraceae bacterium
ACCTTGGAGTTCGACAGCGTGTCCTTGTCGATGACGCCCGACTCGATCATCTCATGATAGAAGTCATTGCCTTCGCGGGTACGCTCACCGACACCCGCGAATACCGACAGGCCGCTGTACTGCTTGGCGATGTTGTTGATCAGCTCGAGCATGTTGACGGTCTTGCCGACACCGGCGCCGCCGAACAGGCCGACCTTGCCGCCCTTCGCGAACGGCACCAGCAGGTCGATGACCTTGATGCCCGTGACCAGCAGGTCCTGGCCGCCCGCCTGCTCATCGAACGCCGGTGGCGCACGGTGAATCGGCAGGTGCTGCGGTGAGTCCACCGGACCGCGGTTGTCCTGGGGACGACCGAGCACATCCATGATGCGGCCCAACGTGGCCTTGCCCACCGGCACCGAAATCGGGCCGCCCGTCGAGCGCACGGCCAGGCCGCGCTTGAGGCCTTCGGATGCACCCATGGCGATGGTGCGCACGACGCCATCCCCCAGCTGCTGCTGCACTTCCAGGATCAGGTCCGAATCCGCCAGCTGCAGCGCTTCGTACACGTGCGGAATCTGCTCGCGCGGAAACTCGACGTCGATGACGGCGCCGATGATCTGGGTGATCTTGCCTTCAGCAGTGTTGGTCATGCATTTTTCCTTAAACGGCCGCGGCGCCGCCGACGATCTCCGAAAGTTCCTTCGTGATCGCAGCCTGGCGGGCCTTGTTGTAAACGAGTTGCAGGTCCTGGATGAGCTCGCCGGCGTTATCGGTGGCGGCCTTCATCGCCACCATGCGCGCGGCCATCTCCGAGGCGACATTCTCGACGACGCCCTGGTACACCTGCGATTCGATATAGCGCATCAGCAGGCCATCGAGGATCGCCGCCGCATCCGGCTCGTAGATGTAGTCCCAGTGTTCCGGCAGGCCCTGATTGTCGGCCGCGTTCACCGGCAGCAGCTGCGTAATAGTCGGCTGCTGCGTCATCGTGTTCACGAACTTCGCATTGGCCAGGAACAGCCGGTCGATGTTGCCCTCGCGGTAGGCGTCGAGCATGACCTTGATGGTGCCGAGCAGATCCTTGATATGCGGGCGGTCACCCAGTCCCGACACGGTGCCGAGCATCGGGGTACCCAGGCGCCGGAAGAAGGCCGTGCCCTTGCTGCCGATGATCGACAGGCTGACCGTGGCGCCCTTATTCTGCCAGTCACGCATCTGCAGCAGCACCTGCTTGAACAGATTGGCGTTGAGGCCGCCGGCAAGACCGCGATCAGTCGAGATGATGATGAAGCCGATCGCCTTCGGCTCACGCTCGACCAGGAACGGATGCTTGAAGTCCGGATTGGCCTCGTTCAGATGACCTATCACCGTGCGCATTTTTTCCGCATACGGGCGCGCCAGCTTCATGCGGTCCTGGGCGCGACGCATCTTGCTGGTGGCCACCATCTGCATGGCCTTGGTGATCTTCTGAGTGCTCTTGACACTCGCGATCTTGGTACGGATTTCCTTGGTGCCGGGCATGCTGCGCGCTTCTTCAGTAGGTGCCGTTGGCCAGGAAGTCTTCGATGATCTTCTTCAGCGTCGCCTCATGTTCCTTGAGGACCGGCTTGGCGTTGATCGCATCCAAAGAAGCCTTGTGGGACGAGTTCGCGTAGCCCTGCAGCGCCGCCTCGAACTCCACGACCTTGGGGATTGGAACCTTGTCCAGGTAGCCGTTGTTGACGGCATAGATCGACAGCGCCATTTCCGCGACCGACTGCGGCTCGTACTGTTTCTGCTTCATCACCTCGGTGGTGCGCTGGCCGCGTTCGAGCTGCTTGCGGGTGGACTCATCCAGATCCGAGGCGAACTGCGAAAAGGCCGCCAGTTCGCGGTACTGCGCCAGTGCCAGACGTATGCCACCGCCCAGGCGGCGAATGATATCGGTCTGCGCCGAGCCGCCGACGCGGGACACCGAAATACCCGCATTCATGGCCGGGCGAATGCCGGCGTTGAACAGATCCGTTTCCAGGAAGATCTGACCGTCGGTGATCGAAATGACGTTGGTCGGCACGAAGGCGGTGACGTCACCCGCCTGCGTCTCGATGATCGGCAGGCCGGTCAGCGATCCGGTCTTACCCTTCACGGCGCCCTTCGTGACCATCTCCACGTACTCTTCGTTGACGCGCGCGCTGCGCTCGAGCAGGCGGGAGTGCAAATAGAACACATCGCCCGGGAAGGCTTCGCGACCCGGAGGCCGGCGCAGCAGCAGCGAGATCTGGCGGTAGGCCACGGCCTGCTTCGACAGGTCGTCATAAATGATCAGGGCATCCTGCCCGTTGTCCATGAAGTACTCGCCCATGGTCACGCCCGAGTACGCCGAGATGTACTGCATGGCGGCCGGGGTCGAGGCCGGCGCCGCGACGATGATCGTGTGGGCCAGCGCGCCGTGTTCCTCGAGCTTGCGCACGACGTTCGCAATCGTCGACTGCTTCTGGCCGATGGCGACGTAGACGCACTTAATGCCCGAGGACTTCTGGTTGATGATGGTGTCGATCGCCAGCGCGGTCTTGCCGGTCTGGCGGTCACCGATGATGAGCTCGCGCTGACCGCGGCCGATCGGCACCATCGAGTCCACCGACTTGTACCCGGTCTGCACCGGCTGGGACACGGACTTGCGGTAGATCACGCCCGGCGCCACGCGCTCGATCGGCGCGGTCTGCGTCGCGTTGATCGGACCCTTGCCATCGATCGGGGCGCCCAGTGCATCGACGACACGGCCCAGCAGCTGCGGACCCACCGGCACTTCGAGGATACGGCCCGTCGTCTTGACGGTATCGCCCTCGCCCAGATGCTTGTAGTCACCCAGCACCACCGAGCCGACCGAATCCTGCTCGAGGTTCAGCGCCAGACCGAAGGTGTTGCCCGGGAATTCAAGCATTTCGCCATAGCGCGCATCGGCGAGCCCGTGCACACGCACGATGCCGTCGGTGACGGACACGATGGTGCCGACATTGCGCGCCTCGGTGACGCCCTTGAAACTCTCGATGCGCTGCTTGATGAGATCACTGATCTCAGTTGCCTTGATGGCCATGCTTAGGATTCCTTGGGAATTTCGTATGTGTCGCCGGTCATCACGCGACCAGTTCGTTGGCGATGCGCGTCAGTCGCCCACGCACCGAGCCATCAATGACCAGGTCGCCGGAGCGCAGCACGGCGCCCCCGAGCAGTTCCGGATCGGTGCTGCAATGCAGACGCACTTCGCGCTTCAGGCGGCGGCTCAGTGCGGACATCAGCGACTGCTGCTGCCGCTCATCCAGTGCTACAGCCGAAGTCACCGTGACATCCGCGATGCCCTCGGCGTCGTCCTTGTAGGCGTCGAACAGCGCCGCGATCTGTGGCAGGCAGTCCAAGCGACGGGTTTCGGCCAGGGTCTGCACGAAGTTGCGCCCGTGTTCGCCCAAGCCCGCCCCGGCAATGCCCAGTACCAGCTGCGCGAGCTGCTCGGGGGTGACATGCGGGTCGCCGAGCAGCGCATGCACGCGCGGATCGTCCATCACTTCCGCTGCCGTATGCAACGCTGCGGACCATGGCTCCAGCATGCTGTCGGCCCGCGCCTCGGCGAATGCCGCCTTGGCGTAGGGACGGGCGATGGTTGTCTTGTCAGCCATGCGCTAGATCTGCGTGGTGAGCTTGTTCAACAGCTCGGCATGCGTATTGGCGTCGATCTCGCGCTCCAGCACCTTGGCGGCCGCCCGCACAGCCAGACCCGCGACGTCCTTGCGCAGCGTTTCGCGCGCGCGGGTCGCCTCCAGCTCGATCTGCGTCTGGGCCGACGCCACCAGCCGTGCGCCTTCGGCGCTCGCCTGGCTCTTGGCCTGCTCGACGAGCTCGTTGGCCCGCTTCTGTGCATGGTCCAGAATTTGCGCCGCGTGCTCGCGCGCGTCGCGGATCACCGCGTCGGCTTTGACCTGTGCCTGCGCCAGGGACTGCTGTCCCTGGTCGGCGGCCGCCAGGCCCTGTGCGATCTTGCGCGACCGCTCCTCCATGGCACCGAGAAGCTTTGGCCATGCGAACGACATCATCGCCCAGATGAAGATCGCGAATACGAGCATCTGGATGATGAGCGTCAGATTGAAGTTCACCGTCGTCTCCTGATTGCGGGCGGACTTAAGCTCGCGCCGCGGTCCGCGTTCAAGACAGGCGTCAGTGCGCGGCCGCAGCGGCTGCCTGGAAGGCAGACACGAACGGATTGGCGAACGTGAAGAACAGTGCGAAGGCGATGCCGATGAAGGCTACCGCGTCCAGCAACGTCGCCACGATGAACATTCTCGCGAGCAGCGCCGGAGCCAGTTCCGGCTGGCGCGCCATGCCCTCGAGGAAGCGGCCGCCGAGGATGCCGAAGCCGATGGCCGTGCCCAGAGCGCCCAGGCCGAAGATGATGCCGACGGCAAGTACGGTCATGCCTTCAATGTGTGCAATGTTTTCCATTCAACTCTCCAGATACCAAACCGTTTTCAAATAAACTGTGACTGTGCTCAATGATGCTCGGACGCCTGCGACAGGTAGATGATGGCGAGCATCATGAATATGAATGCCTGCAGCAGACCCACGAACAGGTCGAACGCCGTCCAGACCAGGCCGAGGAACACCGAGCCGACGACGCTCAGCCAGCCGCCGAGTGTGCCGAGCGCCGCGAATCCCGACGACAAGGTGAGCAAAGCGATGAGCACGAACACCATTTCGCCCGCGTACATGTTGCCGTAGAGCCGCAAGGCCAGCGACAGCGGGCGGGCAAAGAAGGCTGGCAGCTCCATGACCAGGTTGACTGGTATGCAGATGATGCGCAGCACGATGTTCGCCTGCTTGCCGCTGGGCGGGAATGGATGCAGGGAAAGCTCGCCGAGGAAGCCGCCCAGACCCTTCATCTTGATGCTGTAGAAGATGATGAGGAAGAACACCGTCAGCGACAGCGCGAATACGACGTTCAGATCGATGCTGGGAACGATGCGCAGATGGCTAAGACCGGCGGCACCGGCGGCACCGGGCAGCAGGTCGATCGGCAGCACGTCCATGAGGTTGAACAGCAGTACCCAGCCGAAGATCGTCAGCGCCAGGGGCGCGATCAGTTTGCTCTGCCCCTGGAAGATATCCCTGACCTGGGTATCCACGAACGAAACCACCAGCTCGACGAAGTTCTGCAGCTTCCCCGGCGCATCGCTGGTGGCGTTGCGCGCCGCGACAATGAAGGTGCCACCAAAAACCAGTGCCAGCAGCACGGAGATGATAATCGTGTCGAAGTTGACGACCGACAGATCGATCAGGCCGTTCGGCTTGTGATTGGTGAGAAAGGTCAGGTGATGGGCGATGTACTCCGTTGAATCCGGAGTCCCTTCAGCCAGTTGTGGAACGAAATTGTTCATCAAACCATCTCATGCGGCGCACTGCCGGCCGAACCCTTGGCATCCGGCGCCGGCGCAGTCCGTCCGGACCACAGCGCACGCGCCAGCACCACCCAATAGACCAAAAACGTGGCCACAAAGGCCGAAATCATCGCCACCGGGTTCACCTTCATGAACACCAGCGCCAGCACCAACGCCAGGATCACCGCCGTGATCTTGGCAATCTCGCCGACATAGAACGCCAGCAGCATCCGTTCGGCGCTCGATCCGGACAGCCGGCCGAAGGCCAGTACCGCCATCGCGAGGCTCCCCAGCGTGCTGGCGCCACCGCCAACCACCGCCGACCCCGCGGCACGGGTTCCCGCGACCACCAGGCTCACCGCCGCGACCAGCACGGTTACCACCAGCTGGGCGCGCACACACATGAACGCCAGCCTGCGCGCATGCGGCAGGTCAATCGCGCTCATCAGAATTCCCTGTGCATTCAGGCGACACGCATTAACCCCCTGACTGCACTGTTAAGGCGAGTCACACACTGAACGTGCGACACGGGCGCTGCGACAGGATTTGTTTGTCCTACAGCCACTTACGTGACCGGGCCACAACGGCGGCGAATTATAGATATGCCGGCCGCAAAACGCTACACGTTAGCTTCCTTTCAACGGATATGTTCGAGAATACCGTCCAGCTCATCTAGGCTGTTGTAGCTGACCACCAGTTTTCCCTTGCCCGTCCGACTATGTTGAATGGCCACCCGGGCGCCGAGCTTCTCGGCCAGGTCCAATTCCAGGCGCTGCACATCCGGGTCGGCGGTCGCTGCCACCGGCGCCTGCGTCCGTTCCGCGCCCGATTGGGTCATGCGCCGGACAATGGCCTCGGTCTCGCGCACGGACAGGCCCTTCTTCACCACCAGCGCCGCCACTTCCACCTGCTGGCGGCGGGTGGTCAGACCCAGCAGCGCACGCGCATGGCCCATCTCCAGGGCGCGCGCCTCCAGCTGATCACCGACCTCCGGTGCCAGGTCCAGCAACCGCAGCAGGTTGCTGACCGCCGCGCGGGAGCGGCCGACGGCCTCGGCGGCCTGCTGGTGGGTCATGCTGAACTCACTGATCAGGCGCTCCAGGGCGCGCGCCTCTTCCAGCGGATTGAGGTCTTCGCGCTGGATGTTCTCGATCAGCGCCACCGAAATGGCCGTCTCGTCCGGGACATCGCGCACGATGGCCGGAATGTCCGCCAGCTGCGCCAGCTGCGCGGCGCGCCAGCGGCGCTCCCCGGCGATGATCTCGTAGCGCTGGCCCCCGGTCGGGGTGGTGGCCTCGATCGGCCGCACCAGGATCGGCTGCACCACCCCCTGGGCGCGGATGGAGGCCGCCAGCTCGTTGAGGCCTTCCGGATCCAGGTGCGAGCGTGGCTGGTAGCGGCCGCGCTGCAGGATATCCAGCGGCAGCCGGATCAGCCGCTCACCGGCCGGGCCGGAAGCCGCAGCCGCGGCCGGCACCGCCGCCGCGGGGCGCGGCGCCTCGATGGATCCGATCAGGGCATTCAATCCACGGCCCAGGCTGGGTTTCTTCTGCGTCACGTCGCCGGGACCTCTTCCT
>DATHOA010000089.1:0-27231 GCA_035485475.1 Steroidobacteraceae bacterium
AGTCCACCAGGCCTCCGGCGGGGTGTTGCCGAGTGACACGCGCGGGACATCCGCTGCAGCTGCGGCGACCGGCGCGGTCGCGCCTGCCGTCGGCCCGAGGTACCGGGTTTGCGACGGATCGGCTGGCCGCACATAGGTGACCGGTGACACGCAGCCGGCGCCGAGGACGCTCGCGAGCAGCCCCATCACGGCACCCGCTTTGCGCATGGGACTTGAACTGCGCGCACTCAATGGCCTTGCCCCTGCGCCGGGACCTGGGACACCTTGCGCACGAACAATACCGCCGCCAGCCCGAGTGCCAGCACTGCACTTTGCATGATGACGGTGTCGCCGAACCCGAGCATGAAGGCCTCATGCCGGATATCTCGTCCCACGGCCACGATCGCCTCGCGGTACGCGATGGCCGTGTCACTGACCCCCGAATTCAGAAAACGGGCGGTCAGCTTGGCCAGTCGCTGGCGTGTGCTCTCCCCTAGCAGGGTCGTCTGGGAGTTCAGAATCGCGGAGTGAAACTGCTCACGCTTGGTCAGAAAAGTCTGGATCACCGCGATCCCGACCGCGCCGCCGAGATTCCGCAGCGCATTGAAGAGCGCCGAGGCCGAGCCCGCCTGCTCATGCTCGATTCCGGAAATTGCGATTCCCATGAGCGGCGCCATCATCAGGCCCTGTGCCACTGCGCGAACCAGATTTGCGCTCAGGAACTGCGGGCCCGAAAAGTCATCGGACAATCGGGCGGCGAGCAGGCTACCAATGACGAACAGAGTGTAGCCGCTGATCACCAGTCGCTTGCTGTCGACGTATTTCATGATTTTCGGAAGGAAGGGGATGAGCACCAATTGCGGCAGCCCGATCCAGATCATCACACCGCCGATCTGCTGCGAACTGTAACCCTGCATGCGGGAAAGATAGAGCGGAACGAGGTAGATCCAGCCAAACATCGAGAAACCGAAGACGAAATTTGCGCAACTGCCCAGACCGAAGTTGCGCCTCGCCAGCAGCCGCAGATTCAGCAGCGGCGCGGGTCGCTTCAGTTCCACCCACACGAAGGCGCACAGACTCAGCACGGAAATGACGGCCAGACGCACGATGAAGGGCGACCCGAGCCAGTCGTTCTTTTCACCCTCCTCGAGTACGGTCTCCAGGCAGCCGAGCCCGATGGCCATGGTAAGCATCCCCAGCCAGTCGCCTCGACGCAGCAGTTGCAATTGGCGGGGCGCGGGCTCGAGGGCATACCAGAGCATGCCGACCATGATCACACCGGCAGGCAAGCTGAGAAAGAATATGGACTGCCAGCCGAAGGTGTCACTGAAGTAGCCGCCCAGCGCCGGGCCGATCGATGGCGCAAAGATCGCCGCAATGGAATAGATGGCGAGACCAATCGGGTACTTGGAGCGCGGCAGCCGGGTCATGATGATCGTAAACGACAGGGGTATGAGCGCGCCCCCCGCAAAGCCCTGGGCGGCTCGAATGACGATCATCTGGCCCAGCGTCTGTGCTGACGCGCAGGCTGCGGTCAATCCCAGGAAAAAGAGGGTACTGGCAAGCAGGTAGGTGCGCAGCGAGAATATGTTTGCCAGCCACGCGCTCAGCGGAATCACGATGATTTCGGCAACCAGGTAAGACGTCGTGATCCATCCGCCGTCATCAATGCCGGCACCTATGCCGCCTTGAATGTCAGCCAGTGACGCGCCAACGACTTGAATGTTGAGGATGGCGAGAAACGCTCCGACCGTCGAACCGATGACGGCCACCCAGGTCTTGAATGACACCGCGTCGGGGTTCTGGACCGCGACTGAGGCAGCAGCCATGATGCGCTTCGTTTCTCAGCCAGCCAGACAGGTGGGTGGCGGGCCCGCCACTGGCTTGGTTTCGATTGATGCCTCAACCGACATTCCAGCGCGCAGGCTTCCGATCAGCCGCTGCGAGGGATCCAGAATGATTTTCACCGGAATGCGCTGCACGATTTTGGTGAAATTTCCGGTGGCGTTGTCCGGCGGCAGCAGACTGAACTCCAGGCCGCTCGCCGGAGCCAGACTGTCGACGCAGCCGGTCAGGCGCACCCCGGGGAAGGTATCCACGCGCAACCGCACCGGGTCGCCGGCGCGTACCCGGGTCAGCTGCGTCTCCTTGAAATTAGCCGTCACGTACACCTTGGCGAGTGGCACGAGCGCGGTGAGCTGCGTACCCGCCTGCACGTACTGGCCCAAACGCACGGTACGTGCCGCAACCGTACCGTCGATAGGCGCGATGATCGTCGTGTAGCTCAGCTCCAGGGCCGAGCGCCTTTCGACGGCGCGCGCGCGCTCCTCCAGGGCCTGGGCCTGCTCGAGCTTCGCCCGCAGTACCTGCACCTGCTGTTGAGCGTTGGCCTGCGCCGCCCGATCCCGCTCAAGGTCGGCGCCGCGCTCGCGCTCCTCGGCATCGGATTCCTGCGATTGCTGCTGTGAGCCGAAGCCGATCTGGGCCATTTTTCGATACCGCACCTGGTTCAGCCGCGCCACATCCAGCGCTGACTCGCTTGCGGCGACACTCGCCCGGGCTCGGGCGATCAGCGAGTCCTGCTGCACGAGCTGTGCGCGCAGATCGTCAACTTCAGCCTGCGCTGCCTGTGCGTCAGCCCGCGCCTGGTCCAGCGCGGCACGGAAGTCACGGTCATCAATGCGCGCCAGCACCTCCCCGGCGCGCACCGACTGGTCATCCTGCACAAGCACCGCCGATACGTAGCCCGATACCCGGGACGCAACGATGGTCGAATCGGCCTGCACATACGAATCATCCGTCGACACGACGAAACGCGCAGTCGTGAAGTAGTAAACGGCACCGGCTATGATCAGCACCAGGCCAACCGGCACGGCCGAAACCAGCAGCAGATGCCGTCGCAACCAGCGCGCGCCGGCGCGCATCCGGCCAGCCCCTGCTGAGGCATCCGACGGTCCGATTGGCGTTGTCATCAACATGTCGCGCCCGCTCACGCGGGATACGTAACCGGGCTACGACGGGTTGCCTCGTACAGGAACCAGACGCGATGCTCGGCCTCATCAATCCAGTTCTCGATCAGGCTGGCGGAAGCCACATCGCCGTATTCGTCGCATATGAAGTGGGCAGCCCGCAAACGGATCGCCAATTGAGAGTTGTCCTGGCAAAGCTCGGCCAGCATCTGCTGGGCGGCGATGCCCCGCTCGTCATTATCGGGAATGCGCTGCAGCCGGGCGATCTGCCCGATTGAATGCAATGTTTCGCCACCGATCTTTCTGACGCGCTCCGCAACCGTGTCGGTCGCGGCCAGTATCTGGTCACTCTGCTCGTCCAGAAGCAGGTGGTAGTCGCGAAAATGCGGACCCCACACATGCCAATGGAAGTTCTTGGTCTTGATGTAAAGGGCGAACAGATCCGCCAATACTGCATTCAAGGCGGTCGCGATCCTCGTGACGGCATCTGCATCAAACCCGGACGGCATCGACGTCGCGGCAGGCATTTCGAATTTCGACTGCTGCACTTTCATGGTCATCTCCATTTGCAACCCAATGCCTCAATGCTGGGCGCGATCGATTTCCCTGGCGTTTCCGCGCCGGCCCGCTTTGTTACGATTGATATGACCCGGATCAACCCAATGCGACAATGAGTGCCATTGCGCCGAACAGGATTGCCATCCCAATTACGATGACCCAGAGCGGGTTGCGAATCTCATACCACTTTCGCGGCGCGTCATCATTCGCGGCCAGCCGCCGGTCCACCGTACGCGGCAGCGTATCTGTGCGCGGCGTGACCGGCGCGGTGCTGGGTGAGGAGCGGAAATAAGCCTGGTCGACCATGCGTGCCATTGGCACCGGCAGCCCGGATTTCAGGTTCGGATGTGTCATGTCGCCTCTCCGTCCGACGGCGCAATGCCATCGCTTGTCAGTGCGGAGCGTGACAGGCCATCGTTTCGAGTTGTTTTCCCGTGGTCGACACAGATTTCAGAGGTAATGCCCCGGGCAACACTGCCGTTTGGTCGCGCATCAGTGCGCCGCTTGCAGGACCCGTGCAATCGCCTCGGCAAGCTCGCTGCCACGAAGCGGCTTGCGCAACACTTCTTTTGCGCCGACTGCCGCCGCCTTTTGGGCGAGTTGCGCACCACCGTGACCGCTCATGATCAATATCGGCAGATCGGGCCGAATCCGGCGTATTTCCTCGGCCAGATCGGCGCCGGTTATCTCCGGCATTGCCTCGTCGGTGAGCAGGAGGTCGAAGCGCCGCGGCTCGGCCCGAAGCGCCTGCAGCGCGGCGGTGCTCGATTCGAAACCGACCGGCTCGTAGCCGAGATTGGTCAGCATCTCCGTGGCGAGCGCAACCAGCGGGCGCTCGTCGTCGACAATCATCACGGCCTCGCCCTGGCCGCGTGGCGGGGATCGTGTGGCTTCAACCAAAGGTCTTCCGGCATCGCCTACGACCGGCAGCCAGATTTCGAATTTGGAGCCCTGCTGCGCACTCGTCACCACGTTGATCGCGCCGCCGAGCTCCGTAACGATCCCGTGTACCAGGGACAGGCCGAGGCCGGTTCCCTCCCCGACACCCTTGGTCGTGAAGAACGGGTCGAACATACGCTCCATCACCGCCGGCGCAATCCCCGTACCCGTATCGCTGACGATAAGTCGCACATGTGCTCCGGGCGAGACGATGCCCCGCGAAAGTGAGCGCGCTTCAGCCACCACGACGCGATCGAGACGCACATCGAGTACGCCACCGTGCGCCATCGCATGTATTGCATTGGTACAAAGGTTCATCACGACCTGATGCAGGTACGTGGCGTCGCCGACAACCGCCGCGTCACTGGCGTCGAGTTCGTGCTGGAGTCGAATCTGCGCCGGCAGCGAGGCCGCCAGCAACTCGAGGGTCTCCTCGATCACTGCCTGAACGTTGACGGGCACGCGCTCCCCGAGCCCACTGCGGCTGAAGCCCAGGATGCGGTCGACCAGCGCCTTCGCGCGTCCAGCCGCGTGCAGGACATTCTCAAGGTAGCGCCGCAGTGCGCTGTCGGGTGCCGAGTGTTCGTATGCGAGTTCACCGTATCCCAGGATGGCGCCAAGAATGTTGTTGAAGTCATGGGCGATGCCGCCGGCCAGCGTTCCCATCGCCTCCATTTTCTGCGACTGCCGCAGCTGCGCCTCCAGGTGTTCCTTGTCGGCTTGCGCCTGCTTCTCCGCCGTGGTGTCAGTTGCCGAACCGATGAAACGAAACGGCTTGCCCGTGGCGTCGCGCAGGCAATGGCCACGCGAGAGCACCCAGCGCCAGCGGCCGTCAGGTTGAAGGACGCGGTATTCGCATTCGTAGCGCGCCGTACGTCCCTCGAGATGGTCCGTCACTGAAGCGAGGAAGTGCGACGAGTCATCTGGGTGAATCACGAGTTGGGCCAGCCATTCCGCGCGTGTGGTGATTTCACCGTCCGGTTTCAGTCCCGCCCAGGTTCGCATCTTGGGGGAGATGAACAGGCGATCGGTGGTCAGATCCCAATCCCAATGTCCCTCGTTTGCCGCCTCCATCGCCAGCGCGTAGCGCTCCTCGCTTTCATGAAGGGCGCGCTCGCCGGACTCCACCCTTCGCAATTGGCGTGACAGACCGCCGATGGCCAGGATGCCCAGCAGTGTGACAATGACCGTGCGCAGTCCCAGTCGCGCAGCTTCGTCTCGCCACGAGTGCAACGCGATGGCTTCGTCGCGCGAGACGGCGACACTCAGGGGCGTGCCGTTGACGCGCGCAACGGCAATGAAATCCCGCTTGCCGTCGATGGGATTCACGAGTCTCTTCACCTGCACGAGCGGTGAACCCGCCAGCTGTTGGAATCTGCGACCGGCTGCATCCGGCAGCGGCGGGTTGCGTACCAGTAGGGTTCCGTCGTCGCGCAATAGCTGGATGGCGCTGCCCTCGCCCGGGTTGACGGTTGCGAACAACCGTTTGAGATCTTCGAAGTCGATGCTCGCCGTGACGACGCCCGCGAAACCACCTGCGTCATTTTCGAGTCGCCGCGAGAGCACCATCCCGGGACGGTTTTCGGATCGGGTCACCAGCGGCTCACTCATGAAGAGTCCGACCGCAGGGTGGTCGCGTTGAGCTATGAAATACGAGCGGTCGGAGACATCCAGATTCGGAGGCGAGGAGCCGCGCGAGCGGTAACGTTGTATACCCCGCGCATCTACAATCGTGAGCAAGCGTACCTGGGCCAATCCGGTCGTACGGGTCGCGAGGTCTTCGTTCAGGCGCTCCGCTGTGAATTTCCCGCCAGTGCTTTGATACCAGCCCGCGGTATCGCGCAGCAGAAGATCAATCCCTTCCCACGCCAGGGCGGTTTGACCTGCCAGCGCATTGGCCAATCCGCCAAGTTCACGCTCGGTTGCCATAAGCGAGTTGGCATACGCGCGCCAGGCGTCGTAGGCGGACGACCCCGCAAAGGCCAGAATGACGATCACACCAAGCGCGACGGCCCCCACCCTGAGGCGCTTGAAGCGGATTGACGCGGGGGTTTGCACTCTTAGCTCGACTCGCCAATGACGGTCCGTACGGCGTCGAGCAGTTCACACCGTTCCAACGGTTTTGCCAGGACCCGCTCGACATCGAGCATGCGCGCAGCCATCCCGTCGGCTGGCAGTCCGGAACGAAACTGTCCCGAAATCGCGATCAGCGGTGTGCGCGGATGCGCCGCCCGGATTTCACGCAGCAGCACCCCTGCCTGTTTGGGCATGTAGAGACTGACGATCACGAGGTCTGCGGCGTCCTTGCCCCCGGGTCCGCGCGGGCCTGCCTCGAGCACGCGATAACCCGCCTGACTCAGCCACTCCTTCAGCAGAGCGCGCATCAGGTCATCTTCCTCGTATATGACTATGTTTGACACCATTCCCATTCGCAAAACATCCCGGGCGACCGCATGGCCTGCACCGCCCGAATGCCGCCCACCGAGCGGTCGGTTCGGGGATACCCACGGAAAAATCTACGGCGCAAAGTCTTCCGCGGCGTTTCGGGCCGCTAGCCGTTCATTTCAATCGAAATTCAGGCGGGCATTCGGGCACGCTCGTGACGGCCTCCCCGCACGTTGGCTGCGCGCACATAACTACTTGACGTAACTTGGAAAATTCCTGTCGGCTGAGGGATTGGAAGCCCGCCCACCAATTGCGAATCGAGCTGGAGCTGCGACCAGCCATGCGACATAGCCACCACACGGAAAAGCAATTTTGGCCGCACGAGGCGGCGAGTCAGTTGTTTCACATGCAACGGCGGTGCCGTCTGCGGAAACGCTCACGCAATAGGTGAATTCCACGGTGCTGGCATTGAATTGCCAGCAAACGCGAGAATGAGCATGAAACCCCCATTCGTCTGCCTAGCCCTCGCAGTCATCTCCGCCATCGCGGCCTTTGCGATTGCCGGCGAATCCGCGCCGCTCGATCAGGCTGCGCTGCTGGCCGCCGCACGGGACGATGGCAACTGGATTCTGCCGGCCAAGACCTATGCCGGAAACCGGTACACGAACCTGGCGCAGATCAACTCGCGTAGTGTGAAATCGCTGCGGCTGACCTGGCGCACCGCCATTGAGGATGACGGGGAGCAGGAAGCCGCGCCGTTGATCTGGAACGGAACGATGTACGTTTCCACACCGCATGACGGAGTGCTGGCGCTGGATGCCGGCAACGGCCGGCTGCGCTGGCACCGGCCCTACAATCCGGCCTATGTGATTCTCTACGCGGTGAGTCGGGGTGTCGGCCTTGGTGACGGCAAGGTATTCATCGCGACCCAGGATTGCCGTCTCATTGCACTCGATGCGACCACCGGCAAGACCCTGTGGAACGTGCCGGGGTGTCGCGACATCAGCAACAGTTTTTACTCCATGGCGGCCTACGTCTACCGCAACGAAGTCATTCTCGGCACGGGAGGTGGCGACAACGGCACCTTGGGACTGGTCAGCGCCTTCAGCATCAGCGATGGAAAGCGCCTCTGGGACTGGCAAACCATTCCCGGTCCCGGCCAGCCCGGTCACGGGACCTGGCCGGGGGACTCCTGGAAGCACGGCGGCGGGGCGGTGTGGAACGGTCTGGCAATCGATGCGGCCACGAACACACTGTTCATTACGCCGGGAAACCCCGGCCCCGACATGGTCATGACACGCCGCATAGGCAACAACCTGTACACCGATTCGCTGGTCGCATTGGACATCTCGGGCGCGCAGCCGCATCTGAAGTGGTACTACCAGCTGATGCACAACGACACGCACGATGTGGATCCGGCCATGATCCCGGTGCTCTTCGACGGTCAGGTGAGCGGGCGCACGCGTCCCTTGGTGGCGATCGGCGACAAGGGCGGTAACTTCGTCATTCTCGATCGGCGCAGCGGCAAGGTCATCCACCGGCTGATCGTCGGCACGCAACGGGGTCTCGATCATCCCCCGAGCCTGCAGGGCACCGAAGCCTGTCCCAACCACGGCGGGGGTATCGAATGGAACGGTGGCGCCTATGATCCGGCCAGCAATTCGTTCCTCGTAGCGAGCACCGAGGAGTGCGCGCTGTGGAAGATCAGCAGCGCGGACCCGCAGTATATTCCGGGCCAGCTATATACCGGTGGTCCCCTGCCCGCGCGTCAAGACGGGACCGGGTTGCTCACCGCCGTCGACGTGAGCACCGGACAGGTGCGCTGGCACCAGGCTCTGACCTACCCATCCGTTGGTGGCGGCGTGCTGATCACTGCCAGCGGCGTTGCCTTTACCAGCGACGTCGGCGGCGATCTCTACGCATTTGATACCAAGACCGGGGCGCAATATTGGAAGGGTTCGGCCGGCTCATCCGTGGTCGCCCCAATGTCGGCTTACAGCATCGGCGGGCGCGAGTACCTGGCGGTCGTTGTCGGCGAGGCCGGCAGCCAACAGACTCCGAACCTGCCATCGACCGCCGGCAGCTGGATACTCGCCTTCTCGCTGGCGACTACACCGACCGTCACCAATGATGCAGGCGGCCAAGTGACCATGACGCAGGCGCGACGCACGCTGGGCCTCACCGGCGGACGGTTGGAGAAGTCGATCGGCCAGGCCCCCTTTACCGAAGCGCAGGTTGAGCGCGGCCGCGCGGTCTACGCAACGCAATGTGCGCTATGCCATGGTACGGCTCTGCAGGGCACCTCCGCGCCGGCGCTGACCGGCCCGGGGTTTGCACACTCGCGACTCAACGCATCACAGCTGCGGACCATCGTCGCGCAGCAGATGCCTCTGACCGCACCCGGCTCGCTCAGCGCCGCCGACAACGCCGCGGTCATGTCCTATCTGCTGAGCTATGACTGCGTGACTCCTCTGAATGCCGGCAAGGTGCCCTTTCCGACGACCGACTCGAAACTGCTCACGAAAGTAATCATCGGCGGAACGACCTGCCCGCGGTGATCTGCGCGCGCGAGTGGATTTCGGCCGTACCAGGCAAAGTGTATAGTGCCGGCTCTCGAAGTGCGCATGCCAGTCCAGGTCGCCAAACCAAGCGGTGCAGTCATGAATTGTTATTTGAAGAGCCGGTGGGTAATAGGTGCCGCCGTGATGGGGCTCGCGGTCAACATGAGCCACGCGGAGCCACCGGCGGACATCGAGTCGGCACTGGTGAGGATCGGGCCGATTGTGGACCCCGTGTGCACGGCGAAACTGTACCGGCCGCTGATGCCGAAACAGGACATCACGAGTAACTTGCCGCAGCCGTATCCGGGTGTCACGGTGACACGCAACCAATCCTTCGGTCCGGACCCAAAAGACGTCGTCGACATTTTTTCGGCGAAGGCCGGACCGACGAAGCACACGGTGCTGGTATACGTCCCCGGTGGCGCCGGCAACAAAATTGAAATTCAGGACAAATCAGCCAACGCTTTTTACGACAACATCGGCCGCTTTGCGACCCAGCACGGCATGGTTGGCGTATTGATGCAGCGCAAAGCCAGCCCGACTTGGGACGGGGGTGCCAAGGACATCTCGGCGATGCTGCAGTGGGTTCAAGCCCATATCGGCGACTACGGCGGCAATCCCGACCGGATATACATCTGGGCGCATTCGGCCGGAAACGTCCCGCTCGGGACCTATCTGGGCCGTCCGGAGCTGTGGGGCCCCAAGGGGGTCGGCGTCAAAGGCGCCATTTTGATGTCAGGAGCTCCGTTCAACATCGCACCGGCAACGGTACCCCCGCTGGCCGCGGGCGACGTGCTGGCCGCGGCCGGGAAGACCTGCGGGGATAAGGTCGGTATGGCATCCGCCGCGGGTTCCGACGGCGCGTTGCCTGGCGTTCCTGCAGGTGGACCCGGCGGACCCCCGCTGCGCTCAGACTTCATTCCCCCCTCGGGCCCGACACCCAGCGCCGAGACGCAGCTGGCACGCTCCAGCTTGCCGCAGCTGAGGAAAGCGCCATTCAAGTTACTGATCGTCAGCGGCGAACTGGATCCGCAGTCCCTGCTCGCGTTTTCGAAGACGCTGCACGACAGCCTCTGCGCGGCCGGTACCACGCAGTGCCCGCAATACCTGATTGCGAAAGGTCAAAGCCACGTATCGCTGGTGTTCTCCATCGACACACCCGACACCGGCGTGTCGGGGCCAGTCCTGGCGTTCATCAAAGGTACGCGATAAGCCACCGCACCGACCTAAATGCCAAGCTCAAGGACTATCGGCGTCGCGCCAGCGGGCGCCGATTCAGTTCTGCGCTCATTGCCTTGATGCAACGCAACGAGCGCGCTCGCTCTCCTTTCAAAAGAAATTTTTTCTTCAATCGGCAGCGCCGTACCGTGGTCGTCGACGATGCAACGCGCTATCGTAGTTGCCAATGAGGCACGGAATCGCCGGGCAACAAGCGGCCGTGCAGTCTCAGAACATGAAGAACAAGGGAGATCATCGTGGGTGCGCATCAACCTCAGATCACTGCGTTCGTGGTTGCGGCCGTGATGGCTGTAACCGGTACACTCGCTGCCGGCCGGGCATTCGCCGCCGATGACAGCCTCGCCGCGATCCCAAGGAGCTTCACGGCGACCACAGCCGCCGACCTTGGCGAGTTCAGCAGTTCGAATATGACGGTTGAAGTCGTGCTCGCGCCCAGCAACGAGAGACAGCTGAATGAGCTGTTGAAGAACCTCTATGACCCGACCGGCGCAAGCTACCAACAATGGCTGGGCACCGGCGAGTTCTCCTCGCGGTTTGCTCCGAGCGATGCTCAGATCGCCGCCGTCGAGAGTCATCTGCAATCGTACGGGTTGGCTGTGCAAGCGACTTCGTCCCCATTCCTGGTGCGCGCGAGCGGACCGAGCAGCGTGATCGCAGCGGCGTTTGGAACCAGCATCCACAATTACCGCAGTGCCAAGGGGACTGCTTACTATTCAAACAGCTCGGAAATCCAGCTTCCGACCAGTATCGCCGCGGGCGTGCGCGGGGTCGTGGGTCTTTCGAATACCGTGCGCCTGCACACGCATATTATGCGACCGGCGCGACACTCCGCTCCACCGCCACCAACCTGTGAAGCGCCGTACCCGACTACCGCGCAACTCTTCAACCTGGTCAACAACAACGTCGGATTTGCATTTGGCTATGGCGGTGGTCCGGGCTGTAATGGCCTGACGCCCTCGCAGACCAACTCAATTTATGGCGCACCGGACTTCGGGCCGCGCGGCCAGGGGGCCGGCGTGAACCTCGCGGTGTTCGAGCTTTCCGCTTACCAGCAATCCGACATCGTGACGTGGGCGCGCTACTTCTACGGGCCCGGCTACACGCCGCCGCTCGTCGACATCACCGTCGATGGTGGTCCTTTGAATCCCATCTGTCCGGCCGGGGATACGTGTCCGCCTGATTTCAATGGGTACTCCGGAGACATCGAGGTCGACGCCGACATTGAGACGCAGCTCGCGGTCTCGCCGGCCGCGCGGCACGTCCTCGTCTACAACGCGCCAAACGATTTCACCGGACAGACCGAGCTCGATGAATACTCGCAAATTGCCAACGACAATCGGGCGGATGTCATCAGCTCCAGCTGGGGCGTGTGCGAGAACGACGCTGGCGCGGGATACGTCCAGGCCGAGGATCTGATCTTCAAGCAGATGGCGCTTCAGGGACAGAGCATGTTCGGCGCAGCCGGCGACACCGGCGCGTTCGATTGCATTCGCAGCGACGGCACGACGATCACCAACGTCGCTGACCCGCCGAGCCAGCCGTGGGTCACGAGCGTCGGTGGGACCTCCTTCGAGTCGTTCAATCCGAACTCGAACCCGAATCCGAACTACCCGAACGGCGTCGAGACCGTATGGAACGTCGATAACCTGTGCAACGCAAGCGCCTCCGAAGGCGGCATTCCGGGATTCGACTGGTGTTCGTTGACCGGTGCCGGTGGCGGCGGAAACAGCCAATACTGGGGCCGCCCGTTCTACCAGCAGGGCCCGGGCATCACCAATTCCAGTACGGTGTATGGCAATGGAACGACGAACTGCGCGTTGGCGGCCAAGGGCACGCCATGCCGCGAGGTTCCGGACATCTCCGCAAACGCCGACGCGTACACGCCGTACGCCGAATTCTGCACGGGAAGCGCGGCCACGCCGTTCAGCACCTGTGCCACGTTCAGCGGCGGCCAGACCCCGCCCGGCTGGTTCGGCATCGGTGGCACGAGTCTGTCCTCACCGCTGTGGTCGGCGATCATCGCGAACCGTGTCGGTTTCTGGAGCCATCGGGTCGGCAACGCGAACCCGCTGCTGTACTTGATGTACAACGTCAATTCTCAGCAGTTTTTCAACGATATTACCGGGGTGCGACAAAGCACGAACAACAACGGGTTGTTCCCGACGACGCCGCGATATGATCAGGCGACGGGTATCGGAACACCGAAGATGGCTCCGTTGATTATCGGGTTCCCGTAACCCGTAGCCCGCGCAGCCTCGGCCCGATATGCGGCGGCGCCGATTCGACTCGAGGCAGCAGCTCACGGGCAAGTAGCCGTTCGGGCCGCTTGCCGGTGATGAAACTCGATATGAATCGTGGTGAATCTGCGCCGTCGTCGGCAACCGGACCGGGCCGCAATGTGTCCCTGGTGTACGGATTCAGTGGCTGGCGCCTCGATCCCCGACGCAGGCTCCTCAGCAAACCGGGTGGCGAAGCCGTCTCAATCACGGCCAAAGCATACGAAGCACTGCTGCTCCTTTTGCAACGCTCCGGGGAACTGGTCCTACGTGCGGAGCTGATTCAGGCGCTTTGGCCCACGACGATCGTCGATGAGAACAATCTCAACCAGGCGATCGCCTCTCTGCGGCGTGTACTCGGCGAGGGCTACATCGCCACGATCGCAGGCAGAGGGTATCAGTTCGTGGCGCCTGTCATTGTCACGGCCGCGGTCGAGAGCGACGGCACGGCCCCGACAGCGGCGGTCGGCCTGCCGAACCTGCAGCCAGGTCTGCTCGCCATTGCCGCGACGATCGCGGTGATGGCGATTGCTGCGTTCTTCGCGCTGGCGCGCCACAGCTTCGTAGGTGCGCATTCAACACCCCTTGGCCGCGTTTCGCGTGTCACACCATTGACCACCTTTCGCGGCGACGAGACCGCGCCGTCCTTCGCTCCGGATGGGACCCGCGTCGCCTTTGCGTGGGCGCGCGATGGCGGTGAATCCGACATCTATGTGATGCAGGTTGGAACGGGCGACCCCATGAAACTCACTCAGGGCGCCGGAATCAATCGGGATCCGGCATGGTCACCCGATGGGATGCAGATCGCGTTTCTGCGTCAATATGATCCGGAGCGGCTCGATCTGATTGTCGTGCCTGCGATGGGTGGAATCGAGCGCAAGCTGCAAAGCGTGCGAATGAATTTCGTATCGCGCGAGGGCAGTCCGCGGCTCGCCTGGACGCCCGACAGCCGCCAGCTGATCTTCACGACGCGACGTGAGGTGCCAAATGTCACTCAGGAATACGAACTACGCGTGATCACTCTCGATACGCGACGCGTGCGCTCGCTGGGCATTGCGCAATCGGATACGGACTGCGATACGTCGCCCGCGCTCGCCCAGGATGGGAAGCGCATGGCATTCGTCCGCTTTCGCAATGGGCAACGACTGGGTTCGCTGATGGTTCAGGATTTGGGGCCCGATCTGAAACCGCTTGGCCTGCCGCGGCGAGTACCGGGGGTGGAACCCGGCAGCCCGCATTCCCTGTTCTGGTCCCGCGACGGGCGATTTTTGAGGTTCCTCGTTGGCACCGACATTCTTGAGTGGGATGTTGAAGGTGCAGTCAGAACGGTGCACACGATCCCCACAATGGCCGTCAACGTCGGTCCTATGGCGCTGGTGTCCACCGACACCGGGGACCGCGCGGCGATTACGCAGATCAACACCGACGTGGATATCTGGGCCGTGCCTCTCGACCCGGTCACGCACCTGGCCGTCGGCCCCCCGGTGGCGCGTGCGGCCTCGACGTCCTTCGAGCGTCATCCGCGATTCTCCCCAGATGGGCGTCAACTGGCGTTCATCAGCGGGCGCAGCGGCAAAGCGGCACTGTGGGTCGCGGATGCGGACGGCGCACACCCGCGGCAGATCTCCGATCTCGACGAGGCGATCACGGGCTTTCCACGCTGGTCACCGGATGGCACCCGCATCGCCTTTCACACTTCATCGCCGAATGAGGAGCGCATGATCTACGTCGTTGACGTCGCGGGCGGCGTGCCCACCAGGCTCGGCGGCGGATGTTGCCCGGGTGGCTGGTCGGCCGATGGGCGTCACGTCTACGTTGGGGATTTTGCGAAAGTCGACAGCATTGCGCGCATGAGCGTGCCCGATGGCAGACGCGAGCGCCTGTTCGAGGGCGTCCAGGCCGTGGAAACACTGGACGGCAAGCGGCTCCTGTACGCGAAATCATCAGAGCCTGGTCTGTTTGCCCGGTCATTGCAGGGCGATGTGACGCAGAATCGGGAAGAGAAACTCGTGGACGACTTTGTCTCCGCCCCCTTGGCGGCTTATATCCCCACGAAGGACGGCATCTACTATCTGGGGCATACACCTGAAGGCAAGCCGCGCGCCTTCCGCTACTACGACTACTCCAGCCGCAGTGTGCATGACGTAATGCCTGCGCCGCGCGGAGTAAGTCTGGGGCTTACCGTGTCGCCAAATGACCGCGAGCTACTCTATTCCGCGGATCAGGAGAATGCCGGGGCGGATATCACGCTGCTCGACTTCGCAAACCAGTGATTGTGCAAGTACTTGATGGACCATAGGAATTTGGTGCCGGCTGAGGGATTCGAACCCCCGACCCCCTGATTACAAATCAGGTGCACTACCAACTGTGCTAAGCCGGCATCGGCGCGGCGGCATTATAAACCAGAAGCCTCACTTCGACGCCGCGGCCACCGGCGCGGACGCACTGCTCGCAGCTGCCGGGCAATCGCGGATTTCAAGATGCGCGCCGACGGCCGGCGGCAACAGGCCTTCGGTGGATACGCTCTGCTCGGGCGAGGTCAGGTGGATGTCGACCCAATAGGTTGCCTGGGGCTGGTGCTGTTCGGTGATCACGGGTGTCAGTCCCAGCGCCTTGACCTGCCGGGCGCGCCGCGCGGCGCCGCCTTGCTCATTGAAGAAGCCCACGGAAACGCGCCGCGGCTCCGTTGGGGTCGCGACCGGCATGACATGGGCATCGGCCAAACCGCTGCCCTGCAGCCGCTGCAGCAGGCGCGTGGCCGCGGCATCGGAGGGCACGTTATCCAGATACACCCAGTACGCGATCTGGTCCTGCCCCGGTTCATCGCGCTGGGTCGGCTTGAAGCCACGCGTCTGCAGCAACGCATTGGCGGCGGCGGCGAATACCAGATCGCTGAATGGTCCGACCGTCACGCAGTGCGCGGCGGCAACGGCGCCACGGGCTGGAATGGCGCCACTATTACCGGTGGCGTGATTCTCACCGGGATTGGCCGTTGCGGCCCCCGGGGCCGGCTCTTCCACGAGCATGAGTTTTGGCAGGTGACTGATATCGTGTGCCGCGGGCGCAGCGACCGGTCGATCGATCAGCAGCGCCCACGCGGCAAAGGCGAGGTTTGCAAAGATCAGACTGGTAATGAGGGTACGCAAACGTTCGCTCAATGAGATGGATGTCAATATTACTTGACCGGCAGACCGCAGCGTAACGCCAGGCCGCGCAACACCAGGTCCGGCACGCTCACATAGGAACAGTGCAGCAGCGGTTCGATCTGCACGGCAGCGCCTCCGGTCAGCAAGACCAGCGGGGTCCGCTGCAATACCCGCTGTGCCTCCGAGACGGCGCGATCGATCACGGCGGCCGCGGCATAGCGGGCGCCCTGCCCGATCGCCGCGCGCGTATCCAGCGCGAACATCCCCTTGCCAGGCGCCGCGCCGCTCGCACGCCGGGCGATGCCGGCCGTGTTCTTGAGCACGCTGCCCACCATGAGTTCCGGCCCGGGAATGATCGCCCCTCCCAGATGCACGCCCAGGGGATCGACCAGGTCGACGGTCATGGCCGTGCCCACATCAACCACGCAGGCGCCGCGCGCGCGGGCGATGTGGTAGGCCGCAATCACCGCCATGAAACGGTCGACGCCCAGCCGCCACGGCTCCTTGTAGCGGGTCGTGAGGCCAGCGGCGTTGCGGGCGGAGGCGACGAACTCACAGGTGAGCCCGGTCTTGCGGCGGCAGGCGGCGGCCAGCAGCCGATTCAGCCGCACACTCGCCACGCTCGCGGCGACGACCCGGGTCACACCACGGGTCGCGAACAGCTGCCGCTCCAGGTCTCGCGCGGTGAGACCGGCATGCTCCATGGCCTTCTGCCGTCCGAGCTTCTCCCCGCGCATCACCGACCACTTGATGCGGGTATTGCCAATGTCCACCAGCAGCATACTCACCGGCCACCCCTCATGCTTCCGCTCTCACACTGACGTCTCCGGAGACGAAGCGCACGACTGCTTTGGGCGTCTCGACCAGCAAGGCACCATCGATGTCGATGCCACGCGCGACGCCTCTCGTTGTCTCCTGCACCGTCGCCACACTCACGGCCCGGCCCCGCAGGGCATCGGCATGCTGCCACTCTTCCCGGAACGGCTTCAAACCCTCGTGCTCAAACACGATGAGCCCCCCTATCAGGCACTGTATCAGGCTTGTCACAATCTCATTGCGTTGCAGAGGCGAGACTCCCAGCGACCGTAGATCGCAGGCGTGGGTGCCGGTCGCAGTGATCTGGGTTCGTGCCGCCTCGTCCAGCGCGACATTGAGGCCCATGCCAATGACCACGTAGCTGGGACCGCCGGCTTCGGCACGCAGGTCGATCAGAATGCCGCCCAGCTTGCGTGCGTCGCACTGCAAGTCGTTCGGCCACTTCAGCTGCAGCGGCGTGCGGGCCTGCACCGCCGCGGGCAGGTGCTCACGCAGTGCCCGCAGGACCCACACGCCGACCGCCAGGCCCAGTGAGCCCACATCGCGCGGCATCTGCCCGAAGGTCCAGCCCACTGACAAACACAGTGTGCCGCCGGGCGTGGCCAGCCAGGTGCGGCCGCGGCGACCGCGACCGGCGGTCTGCACCTCGGTCAGCAACACATCGCACCGGCCCGGCGGCAGATCCGTGCGCGCGAGAAGCGTGGAATTGGTGGACTCCAGCTGCCAGGCCACCTCGACCCGCCGCAGCCGTGCGCGCGCCTGCGGCTCGACACCGGCGCAGATGGCCTGCGCACTCAGCGGCGCGGTCGGCACCGCCAGCCGGTAACCGCGGTTGCGCACGGCATGAATGCTGACGCCGTGTTTCTTCAGGATGCCGACCGCCTTCCAGATGGCATTGCGGCTCACGCCCAGCTGCGTGGCCAGCTGCGCACCGGAGTGAAAACCGCCGGGCCCGAGCTTCTGGAACACCTGTGCGGGCAGTGGGAGAGTTTGATCGGTCACGCCGGCGAGAATACCTCAGCCAGCATGCATCTCACGCTGCCGCCACCCAAGCGCTCGATGGTGGGAATGGTGAGGGGCAGGAGCTGATCAGTGGCAGCGGTCAGGCGCGCCAGTGTGGCCGGCGGCAAAGTCCGTTGGGCTTGCGCCGACAGCACGTAGACCCGCTGGCCCTTGCCGTTGAGCAGTTCCAGCATATTGCCGGCGAAGGCCGCCACGGCGGTCTGGTCGATCGCGATGATGTCGCGCGACCCGGCAGCCAGGGCCGCCAGCACCCGCTCCCGATCCGCCGGCACGATCGCATCCGCGGCCACAACCGCGACCCGGGCGCCAATGCTCAGCATCACATTGGTGTGATAGAAGGGCACTCCCGCGCGGTCCACTGCATCAAAGATCACCGGCTCGTAACCCAGCTCAGCCGCCCAGCGCTGCACCAGCCACTCATCGGTGCGCGACGAACGACAGGCAAAGGCTACGCGGCCGACATGATCCAGCACCAGCGACCCGGTGCCTTCCAGGTACCGGCCTTGCGCCTCGAAGGGCGACAGGTCGACCAGGCGGCCGATGCGGTAGCCGCGGCGCTGCGCGACCTGCTCGAGGACTTCGTGGCGCCGCTCCAGGCGCCGGTTCGGGGCCATCATGGGATACAGCACCACACTGCCATCGCTGTGCCAGCTGACCCAGTTGTTGGGGAACACCGCATCGGGCTTCGGTGGCTGCGGCGTATCGGCCACCACCCACACCTGCACGGCGGCGCCGCGCAGCGCCGTGACGGCCGCATCGAATTCGGCGAGCGCGAGTTTGCCGGCATCGAGGACGCCTTCAGCGGCCTCCTGCATGCGGTTGCTGGCAGCGGTTTGCGAGTTGTAATCGAAGGCGGCGGGCCGGATCATCATCACTGCCGCAGCGCACTGTGTTGTCCGGATATCCATGACCGACCGCCTCCCGCTTGTCACCGCCACCCAGCGCGGATTGTATTGCCCGCCGGGCGATTTCTACATTGATCCGGCCAAACCGGTACAGACCGCCGTGGTGACGCACGCCCATGGCGATCACTTACGCGCAGGCAGTGCGCGCATCCTGCTGGCCGCGCCCGGCTTGGGCATCGCGCGCAAACGCCTCAACGACGCCCGCAATGTCGTCGCCATGGAGTATGGAGCGCCCTTCAACATCGGGCCCGTGAGGCTCTCACTGCATCCGGCGGGCCACATCCTGGGCTCGGCCCAGGTGCGCCTCGAGCATGACGGGGAGGTGTGGGTGGTCTCCGGTGACTACAAACGCCAGGCCGATCCGACTTGCGCACCGTTCGAGCCCTTGCAATGCGATGTATTCATCAGCGAGACGACCTTTGGGCAGCCGCACTTTGTCTGGCCCGACACGGCCGCCGTCGTCGGCAATATTGTGCGCTGGTGGCACATCAATCGCGAACGCGGTCGCAATTCGGTGCTGTTCTGCTATGCCCTGGGCAAGGCGCAGCGAGTGCTGGCCGAAATGCTGCGTCACACCGCTGAACCGGTTCATGTTCATGGCGAAATCGGCGCCCTCGTGGAGGTGTATCGGGCCGCCGGCATCGACATGGTGCCCACGCTACCCGTGACCGCGACTTCCGCCGCCGAACTGCGCGGCGCGCTGGTCATGGCAACGCCGACCATGAGCCGCTCCGCGTGGTTGCGGCGCCTGGGGGCAGGCACCCGCGCGTTCTGTTCCGGATGGATGTTGCTGGAGGGCGAAAGCCAGCGACGCGGCTACGACATGGGCTTCGTGGTGTCCGATCATGCGGACTGGCCGGCGCTGGTGAGCACCTGCCGGGACAGCGGTGCGAGGCGCATTTTGCTGATGCATGGGCGCACGGACCGCCTGGCGGCACACCTTGTGGAACTGGGTCTGGACGCGGCTCCGTTGGCACCGAACTGCTAGGATCCGGTCATGGATCAACGACCCGACTGGCGACACAGCGTCGGCCTCGCCGGTGGCCTTGGCGCGCTGCTGCTGGCAGCGGCAGTCGCCACCCCTGCGGCGATGGGCCAAGCGCCGGCCCGCAACGCGATCCCGCCCGGTCCGGCGGGCATTTTTGGGCAGGCAACTTATCCGGGTAAGCAGCGCCCACCCGGGGACCCCGCCGTCATCGCCCGCGGCCAGGCTCTGTTTGGCATCAACTGCAAGGCCTGCCACGGCGCGGACCTGCGCGGCGGCGATCTTGGCGGGCCGAACCTGCTGCGCTCCGCGCTCGTGCTGGGCGATCAAAGCGGCGAGGCCATCATCCCCGTGGTGCAAAAAGGTCGGCCGGCCTCCCAGGGCGGACCACCGATGCCAGCCTTCGCACTGCCGCGGGCCGATGCCCAGGCCATCGCGGAATATATCCACAGCATCGTGGGCCGCAAGGTGAACCAGGGCGGCCCACCCCCGCTGCCCGAGAAGCCGCTGGACATTCTGGTCGGCGACCCGGGACGCGGGGCCCAGTACTTCGCGGCGCATTGCCGCAGCTGTCACTCCGCGAGTGGCGATCTGCGTGGCATTGCGACCCGGATTGCAAATCCGGCCACCCTGCAGGACAGCTGGGTGGCGGGCCGACGCGCCGGCGCCCCCGTTCCCGGCGCGCCCGCCACCCCACCGACCCAGGTGCTCGTGACGCTGAACAGCGGCGGCACCGTGCAGGGCACTCTGAAGCACCTCGATGACTTCACGGTGAGCCTGACCACCGCACAGGGACAGTACCGCAGCTTCATCCGCCAGGGCCCGCAGGGTGTGCGCGCGGTGCAGGTGCGCGATCCGCTGCAGCAACACCGGCAGCTGCTCACCCAATACACGGATGGGGACATGCACGACGTCACGGCTTACCTGGCGACATTGAAGTGATCCGCGTCGCGCGCTGCGCAGTGCTCCTGGTCGGCGCTTCGCTGGGGCTGTTCGGCTGCGCGCTTGCCGCAGATCCGACGCAGTCCGCATCCCTGCCGCCGCTGTTGCCACCGGCGCAGCTGCTGCAGCCGCTCAAGGATTCCTGGCCGACTTACGCGGGCGACTACTCCGGACGGCGCTACAGCAGCCTGCGACAGATCGACAAATCCGCTGTCGCCCATCTGTCGCTGGCATGGACCACGCGTCTGAATGGTGAAGTGCGCGATGGCCGCTCGCGCAATCCCTTCGCGCCACCCAGCAGCATCATCACCAACGTCGGTGGCGAAGGTAAGGGCGACTACGCCATCCCGCCACCTGCCGTGAAGGGTGCCGTGCTGCAGGTCGACGGTGTGTTGTATGTGACCTCGCCGGATAACGCCTGGGCGTTTGATGCCCGCAGTGGCACGGAACTGTGGCACTTTTTCTGGAAGACCCGCGGCGGCACGCACATCGCCAGCCGCGGTCCTGCGTTGTGGAACAGTTCGTTGTTCTTTGAAACCCCGGATGACTACCTGGTGTCACTGAATGCCCGCACCGGCCATGAAAACTGGCATGTGCCGATTGCCGAGTTTGCCGACGAGTACTTCTCGACCATGGCCCCGGTGGTGATCGGCAATCACCTGCTGGTCGGCACCGGCAATGACAGTGATGCCCCGGGTTTCCTGCAGTCCTTTGATCCGGCGACCGGCAAACTGCAGTGGAAACGCTACATGGTGCCGATGACCGCGGACGATCCGGTATTGAAGAGCTGGCCATCCCTGGATGCCGCCCGCCATGGCGGCGGCCAGGTGTGGATGCCCGGATCCTATGATCCGCAGACCGATCTGTACATCACGGGCACCGGTAACCCGACCCCCGGCTACACCGGCGTCGCGCGCCTGGGCGACAACCTGTACACCTGCTCAATGGTCGCGGTACGGGTCGCAACGGGGGAGATCATCTGGCACTACCAGACCTCCCCACACGACACGCACGATTGGGACTCCTCGCAAACACCCATCCTCTTTGATGGGACCATCGACGGCAAACCCCGCAAACTGGTGGCGACGGCCGCGCGCAACGGCTACTTCTTCACCCTGGACCGGGTGACCGGCGAGCACCTCGTGAGCTACAAGTTCGGCACCACCGCAAACTGGTCGAAGGGCACCAAAGCCAATGGTCAGCCCGATCCGAACCCCGAAAAATCCGCGACGGTTCCCGGCTCGCTGGTCTCACCCTTCGAAGGCGGGGTCACGAACTACCAGGCGGCCGCCTTCAATCCGGATACGGGCTTGTTCTATACCCATGAGAATACCGGCTTCAACATCCTGTACCTGACCGATCCGGATCCACGCGGCTCCATGGGCCTAGGGGGCAAGCGCTTCTCGGTAGTCGGCTACAGCGGCAACGCCTTTCAGGCCATCGACTATCGCACGGGCAAACCCGCATGGCGGCACGTATGGCCGGGCAACGGCGGCACCGGCACCAGCGTGCTCACCACAGCCACCGGCCTGGTGTTCACGGGCGATACCAATGGCAACTTCGTGGCCATGGACGCGACCAACGGGGATCTGTTGTGGCACACGGGGATCGGCAACATTTCCGCCCCGCCGGAGACCTACGCTCTCGATGGCCACCAGTACGTGCTGGCCAGCGTCGGTGATGCGCTGTTCGCCTTCGTGCTCAACTGAATCGCTGCGGCTGCATACGGAAGGGATCAACATGAAGGGACCTGGCATTTTCCTGGCGCAGTTCGCGGGCAACGAGCCTCCGTTCAATTCGCTCGAGACCATGGGCGAATGGGCCGCGAGCTTAGGCTATCGGGGCGTGCAGGTCCCGACCTCGGATCCGGGCCTGTTCGACCTGCAGATCGCGGCCAGCAGTCAGGCCTACTGCGATGACATCAAGGGCCGACTGGCGCAGTTCGGTGTCGAGATCACCGAACTGTCCACGCATCTGCAAGGTCAGCTGCTCGCGGTTCACCCGGCGTACGAGGATCTGTTCCGCGGCTTCGCGGACCCGTCCGTCCGCGACAATCCATCCGCATGGCCCGAGTGGGCGACCCATCAGTTGAAATATGCCGCGCGCGCCAGCGAGCGACTGGGTCTGAAGGCACACGCGACATTCTCCGGCGCCCTGCTCTGGCACACGGTGTACCCATGGCCGCAGCGACCGCCGGGACTCGTTGCGATCGGGTTTGCCGAACTTGCCCGCCGCTGGCGACCGGTGCTGGATGCCTTTGGGGCGGCCGGCGTCGATGTCGCCTTTGAAATTCATCCCGGTGAAGACCTGCATGACGGGGTGACCTTCGAGCGTTTCCTGGCGGCCGTGGACGATCATCCGGCGGCCAATATTCTCTACGACCCAAGCCACTTCGTCCTGCAACAACTCGACTATGTGCGCTTCATCGATCACTATCACTCACGCATCAAGGCATTCCACGTCAAGGATGCCGAGTTTCGGCCCAATGGTCGCGCGGGTGTCTATGGCGGTTACCAGGACTGGGTGGATCGCCCGGGGCGTTTCCGCTCCCCCGGCGACGGCCAGGTCGATTTCAAGCAGATTTTCAGCAAATTCGCGCAGTACGGTTATGCCGGCTGGGCCGTACTCGAATGGGAGTGTTGTCTGAAGCATCCGGAGGATGGTGCTCGCGAAGGCGCGCCGTTCATCCACGACCATATGATTCGCACCACCACGCGACGCTTTGATGACTTCGCCGCCAGTGGCGCGGATGACGCCGCGAATCGGCGAATTCTCGGCATCTAGCCGCGCGGTATCACAGCACCATCAGGTCCTGGCCGACGATCACTTCCCCGCCAAATCCCTGGCGGACGGCGTCGATGAATGCCGTGACGGGATAGCCGAGGCTGCCGGCAGGGCCATCCACATGGTGATTCAGGACGAGGGTTTTGACCTTGGCCTCCGCGGCCATGCGCGCGACATCCGCAGGGGCGGAGTGCGTCTCAGCGACGTGACGGTAGATGTTATTGGGGTTTCCCGCGGCGGCCGCGGCCGCGGCCCGCTCCCGCATCTGCTGCATCACGGTGGGATCGAGGATTTCGCAGACAAACAAGTCCGCGCCGCGCGCCAACCCGACCAAATTGGCTGAGTAGGCCGTATCACCGCTGAATACGAGCGAGCGTTGCTTGCTGTCGATCCGCAATGCCAGGCTGCGGTGCGACATCCTGGCCTTCGAACGGGCCGGATAATGGGTGTTCTCGACCGCCGTCACGCTGACGCGATCGTCCTTGAATATCTGCACGGGTGTGGCCGAAGCGGGCGAGTCGTGGCCATGGAATTGCTGGCGCGGATCCACCGTGCGCCCTTCATCGACGGTACGGATTTCGACATTCGTGCGCAGCACAGACACGGCCGCCTCAACCAGATTGGCCGTTCCGTATGGGCCATACGCATCGGTGGCCGTGGTCTTGCCGTTCGTCCACTGATAGGACAGCAGCGCGGGCAGATCACCGGTGTGATCGTCGTGCAGGTGGGTGAAGAAAACAGTGCTGACCTGCAGGTACCCGACATTGCTTGCCACCAGCTGCCGCACGGTCCCGTAGCCACAATCGATGAGATAGACGCGACCGTCGACCACGACTGCACTCGCCGTCTGCGAGTGCGTCGGATCGATGCCCGGCCCCCCGCGCGTTCCCAGCAGCACCAGCCAAGTGCCCGGACCGGGCCCGGTGGGCACGGGCAACGTAGCAGCCACCGCGCCACGGCCAGCGTCCTGGGCCCGGGCGGGAGCAGCAAGGGCCGGCGGCAGCAGCGCGCAGGTGCTGAGCGCCAGGACGTTATTCAGCAGGTCGCGTCGCTGGATGTTCATGGGCGCAGGATTCGCATCTCGCGCAGCGGTGACCTGGCACTCAGCGCCAGCCCTGGCGGCAGGGCCCGCTTCAAACCTTGAATGCTCGAGCCGCTGGGCGCCACGGTGCACGCACCGCCGGCGCGATACGCGAGCGCCTGGGCAAGCTGCCCCTCGTTCGGGTCCCCGAGCGCATGGCTGAAATCATCGGCCACCGAACAGCCCGGAATCGTTACGCCGATCGGATTCACCGTATTGGCCGGTGTGAACCCATCGGAGTAGTCCCCGAAATTCTCGGCATTGACGCCGCGGAATTCGATGGAGAAATAGGTCGTGCCGCAATTGTCCTGAGGATAGAAGCCGTAGGGTTTGCCGCAGGTCGTTGAGCCGATCTCGATCACCTGCACATTGACCCCGCGCAGGCTGTTGATGATGGATTCACTGGCCGAACAGGTCCCGGCGGTAGTGAGCACGAACACCTGTGACAGGTTCAATGATGGCAGCGCCTGCCCCGAGGCGACCGAGAAGCCCTGCGAAGTCGAATGAAACAGGGTCGGCGTGATGGCCCCGCCGATCACCGGGTTGGTCGACGGGTACTGGGAGTTGAACTGCTGCAACTCAAAGGTTGCACCGCTGGTCCGGGCGGACCCGGCAATCATGAAAGCGACTTCGCTGGCGATATCCAACAGGCCGCCACCGTTGTAGCGCAGGTCCAGCACCAGGTCCGACACGCCCTGCTGCTGCAAAGCGGAGAACGCAGTGATCAGCTCGCTTTCCGCGGTCGCGATGTGGGAATTGAACAGGATATAGCCCACCTTCCCGGATGCGGTGTTGAGCGTGCTCGTGATCAGCACCGGCATTTCAGTCGCATTCACCGCGGTCAGTACGACCGTTCGCGGGACGGACGCTCCCTCATCCAACACGACGAAGGTGTGCGTTTCGCCCACGCTTGCCGGCTGCAGGCCGGCATTCAAGGTGTTGACCCCGGCCTGGGTACCATCGTTGATGTCCACCCCATCGATGGACTGCACGACCGCACCGCGGGCCAAGGTTGCCGCCTGGCCGGTGACAGTCGGCTCGACATACGCCACCACGAGATTGCGTGGCGGCGTCGCAGACTGCAGATCCAGGTAGACCCCATAGCCGGCCTGGACACCCTGGGTCTCCAACGACTCCCAGGTAGAGGTCGGATAGGTGAAGTGAAACTGCGGTTTGTCCTTCGGCGCGCCGGAGGGCGTCGTCGCCGACGTCTTCAACAGCGGAAAGTAGTCGGCCGTCGTGTACAGCGAGGGGTCCAGATCCGGCACTTCGTCGAACCACAGGTAAAGCTGGTGCGTCCAGCTGCGCAGATAGTTGTTTTCATCCGTCGCAGTGCCCTGCGTATCCGGATAGGGCATATTGCTCAACGGGTCCGTACCCGAGCGCGGATTGGCGCACTTCGCCGCATAAGTGCTGGCGGCGAGGAACTGGCCCGGCACATAGGTGTCAGTGGTTGCGCCGCTACTGCCTGCGGTTGTGCCCCCCGCCGCGGAGCTGTTGGCGGTCGCGGCGCTACCGGAAGATCCACCACCGCCGCAGCCGGCGAGCAGTAGCACAACAAGCGCTGGGGTTCCGATCGCGCCGAGGCGTGTCATCGAAATAGTCATTCAGTGACCTGCGACGGCCGCCATCCGTGGCGGATCCTTGAAGAACAGCATGAACAGCAGTGCAACCACGATGGCCATCACGGCGGGTACGGCCCAGATTGCTTGCCAGTGGTGCCGGGTCGTGGCGTCCGGTGCGTAGGCGTAGTGATCGACCACCGCGCCCGCTGCCCAGGAGCCGATCAGCTGCCCCACGCCATAGGTGACGACGTGGATGAATCCCTGCGCGCTGGCCCGCTGTGTGCGCTGCACGGTCTGATCCACATAGATCTGGCCGGTGACAAAGAAGAAGTCGAAACACACGCCGTGCAGAATGATGCCGCCGTACAGCAGCGACACCAGTGTGCCGTTGTTGCCGAAGGCGAACAGCGCATAGCGCGCCACCCAGGCGAACATGCCCACCAGCAGCATTTTCTTGACGCCCAGGCGCACGAAGAAGAATGGGATCAGGAACAGGAACAACACTTCGGACATCTGCCCCAGTGTCATCTTCCCCGCGGCGTTCTGCATGCCGGTTTCATTCAGGAAGGCGTTGGCGAAGCTGTAATAGAACGACAGCGGAATGCAGATCAGCAGCGATCCGAGAATGAAAATCGCGAAGGAGCGATCCTTCATGTAGGTGAGGGTTTCGAGTCCCAGCGCCTGAAACAGCGACGGCCGCTTGCCCGCATTGCCCGGCGGGGTGTGCGGCAGGGTCAGGCAGTACAGCCCCATGACCAGCGACAGCAGCGCACCGAAGCGCAGCGGCAGATTGGTGTTCTCAATGGAGTGCCCCAATACCGCCGGCGCCGCGACGCCCACCAGCAAACCCACGACGATCCAGCCAATCGACCCCATGACCCGCACGCCCGGGAACTGTCGGGCCGGATCGCTCATCTGGTGGAAGGACACGGCATTCGCCAGACCCAGGGTCGGCATGAAGCAGATTGAGTACAGCAGCAAGGTCCAGAAAAAGGTCGTCGGATCGGTGATGGAGGAGATCCACCACAGAATGGCGGCGCCGACCAGGTGCAGTACCGCCATGACGATCTGCGCCGGG